>JAQBDA010000022.1:0-5371 GCA_032124675.1 Chloroflexota bacterium | reverse complement strand
CAGGAAAAAACCCGCATAATCCGCTGTTCTGGCAGCCTGTTCGATGGCATGCGGCACTAGCACAATGGTGTACTCCTCTTTGAGCTCCTGCAGTGAGGCTTCGACGATATTCGTAGAGATCGGGTCCAGCCCAGAGGTGGGTTCATCCAGCAAGATCAGCTCTGGCTCCAGTGCCAGGCTGCGTGCCAGGCAGAGGCGCTGCTGCTGTCCACCGGATAAGGCAGATGCCGGTTCATCCAGACGGTCCTTGACTTCATCCCACAGCGCAGCATTCTGCAGGCTGCGCTCGACCGCTTCATCCAGCCGGGTCTTATCGCGTTCGCCTGCTAACTCCAGTCCATAAGTCAGATTGCCGCGTATCGTCAAAGGCAGAACGATCGGGCGGGCGAACACCATGCCCACTCGACGGCGCAGCTCGATGACATCCAGGTTTGGGTCGAGCAGGTCCTGGTACTCGCCATTCTTCCCGCCAAGCAGCACCTTCCCTGTGATATGCTCCACGTCCGCCAGATCGTTCAGGCGGTTGAAAACACGCAGCAGTGTAGATTTGCCGCCCCCAGCGGGTCCAAACAGCACCGTTATCGCGTTTGATGGAATGCGCAGGTTGATATCCCTCAGTGATTCAGTGCCGTCTGAGTAATTCAGAGAGAGATTTTCAACGATGATCTTATGCATAGGTGTTATCCAGCGCTCCCTGCAGCCTACCACTGCCGCCGGGCACGCGCTCTGGCGCGGATGATTGTCGCCAGGGCATTCAAACCCAACACGAATATCAGCAATACCATTGCTGTGGAATACTGCAGCGTCTCGGGCATTCCCGGGACCTGCGTCGAGATGGTATAGAGATGGTAAGGCAATGCCATCGTCGGGTCGAAGAGCGAGTTGGGCAGGCTGGGCTGGTAAATGACTGCTGCGGTGAACAGGATCGGTGCGGTTTCTCCCGCCGCGCGCTCGAGCCCCAGGATTACACCAGTCATGATCCCAGATAATGCTTGCGGCAATATGATGCGCCGAATGGTCTGCCAGCGAGTGCCGCCTAATGAGATGCTCACCACCCGGAACGACTGCGGCACCGCTCGCAGTGCCTCTTCAGAAGCGCTGATGATGACCGGAAGTGTCATGATCCCCAGGGTGAGACCACCCGCCAGAACACTGATCCCAAACTGCATGAATATCACGAAGGCTCCCAGACCGAACAGCCCGTATACTACCGAAGGTATCCCTGCCAGGTTGATGATGGCGATACGGATTATCCGTGTCCAGTTGTTCTCGGTGGCATACTCTGACAGGTATATTGCCGCGCCGATGCCAATCGGGACGGCGAAGATCGTCGTAACAAATGTCAAAAACACCGTCCCCAGGATTGCAGGGTAGATCCCCCCTGCTCTTAGACCGTCGGTGGGAAAAGTGGTTAAGAACTCCCAGCTGAGTGCAGGCAGGCCGCGATAAAAGATGTAGCCCAGGATGAACACGATCGGGATGATCGTGAGCACAGCGATGAGCGTGAGAAAAGCATACCCAAATCGCTGAATGCGTTGTCTCCGGATAATATTTTCGTTAGTGACAATCATGAAAGTATCCGTTCAGATCGCTTGCGCTGGCGGAAGATGAATGCAGAAGCGACCAGGTTGATCCCCAGCGAAATGACAAAGAGTACGATGCCGATGAAGAACAATGCATGGTAATGTACAGAACCGCTGGCGACTTCGCCCATCTCAGCTGCTATCGTGGCAGTCATCGTCCGGACAGGAGTAAAAAGGAATCCAAGACCGCTCGGCATAACCGGAGCATTGCCGGTCACCATGAGAACGACCATTGTCTCTCCTATCGTCCTCCCGATGCCGAGCATGATAGCGGTCAGCACACCCGACCGGGCTGCGGGTAATGTCACCTTCCAGATTGTCTGCCAATGTGTAGCGCCCAATGCCAGTGATGCGTCACGATAAGAATGCGGCACAGCGTCCAATGCATCTTCGGAGATTGAAACAATGGGTGGGATGGAAACGATCGCCAGCAATAATGCACCGGTGAAGGCAGTCAGTCCGGTTGGCAGCAGCAAAACCTGGCGTATAAAATTGGAAAAGAACAGGATGCCCAGGAAACCCAGTATTACCGAAGGGACACCCCCCAGTACTTCGACGAGGGGTTTGAGCGCATTCCTGGCCCATTCCGGGGCGATCTCTGCAATAAATATGGCTGTGCCAACTCCAATCGGCACGGCGATCAGCGTGGCGCCAATCGTGACGACAATGGATCCGAAGATCAACGGGAGCAGACCGTAATAGTCTTCGATCGGATACCAGCGCGTGCTGAGCAGGTTGCTGGGCAGGATCTCAGCGACCGCTGCGATCCCGGAGCGCAGCAAGAAGAATAGGATCAGGCCGACGAACAAGATGGCGGAATAGCCCGATATCTTTATCAGTGCAACGATCGCTCTCTCTTTCCAGTTTTCCGGTGTACGCATGTTTTGATCTGGCTTTCGTTACGTGGTAATTGGCTCCCTTTTATTCAGGTGTGATCGGGACAAAGCCGTTATCGATCACGATCTGCTGTCCACCTTCCGACATGATCCAATCAAGATATTCACGGATAACATCCCCAGGCTGCCCGGCTGAGTAGATATACAGGTCACGGGCAATTGGATAGACGCCCTGGTTGACGCTATCCGCCGATGGCATAATAAATGGACCCTGGTTTTCCCTGGCGACTCCGATGACCTTTACTTCTGGGGTCACGTAACCCAGCCCATCGTAACCGATGGCATTTGGATTATCGCGCACCTCGGATGTGATCCCTTGCGAAGATAGGAGCAGCAATGTGTCTGGGGAGAAGAGCGTCTTATTATCCTTCTGCCCCAGACGCAGCACTTCTTCCAGGAAATACACATGTGTGCCGGAATTTGTCTCCCTGGAAACCCGCACGATCGGTCTGTCATCCCCGCCAAGCTCGCTCCAGTTGTTGTATTTGCCGCTGTAGATATCCGAAATTTGCTCCAGGCTGAGCTGATCGATCGGGTTGGCATTATTCACTATGACTGCGATGGCATCCCGCGCAACTACAAACTCAACCGGCTCGGTGCCGTTGCTCTCCGCCTGGGCGAATTCCTCGTCTTTGATCTTGCGGGATGCGTTGGCAAGGTCGGTCGTACCATTGATCAGCGAGGCGATGCCTGTCCCCGAACCGCCTCCGCTGACAGATAAGCTCACCCCAGGTTGTACCTTCTGATATTGTTCCGCCCACGCCAATGCCAGGTTTACCATGGTGTCTGATCCTGCATTGACGATCGTTGTTTGTGATTGTGAATCGGGGGATCGGGATGAAAACGAGGAAGTCAATGCTGCGCAGCCCGTGAGTAGGATCAGGCCGACGGTTGCACTCAGAGTGAAAAGTTGCTTCATGTTGTCATTATATCTATGCCATCACTGAAACGCAAGGCGTGGTGAACAGCTTCTCCTGTATACTTGCCGTAATTAAGTGATATCTAGTACAATCAGTGCGCATGGTACCGACATTGCCTTCCTCTCCGCCCGAGCCGAAAATTACTGTGCGTGATCTGAACTTTTATTACGGCCAGAACCACGCCCTGATCGATATCCAGATGGACATCCTTCCCCGCCAGGTAACTGCTCTGATCGGTCCCTCGGGGTGTGGAAAATCCACCTTCCTGCGCTGTCTGAACAGAATGAATGACACCATCCCCAATACATCCGTGCAGGGAAAGATCCTGCTGGATGGGGAAGATATCTACGCGCCGGAGATGAGCCTGATCTCCCTGCGCCAACGGGTCGGCATGGTATTCCAGAAACCCAATCCATTCCCCCAATCGATCTTCGATAATGTCGCCTACGGGCCGCGGGTGCTGGGTTTGACCGGCGGCAAATCCCAGCTTACAGACCTCGTGAAGCATAGTCTGGAACAGGCTGGCTTGTACAGTGAGGTGAAGGACACCCTGGAGAGCAGTGCTCTGGCATTGTCACTCGGTCAGCAGCAGCGCCTGTGTATCGCTCGGGCTGTTGCAATTCAGCCTGAGGTAATATTGATGGACGAGCCAGCTTCTGCGCTCGATCCGATTGCTACCCTGCATATAGAAGATTTGATCGCATCCCTGAAGGATGAATTCACAATTGTGATCGTTACCCATAATATGCAGCAGGCCGCTCGGGTATCGGATTTCACAGGCTTTTTCTGGTTGGGGGAGATGGTGGAGTTCTCTGGGACGGATATATTGTTCACCAGCCCAGAAAAGGAACTCACCGAGACATATATCACCGGCAGGATGGGATAAAGCTGCTCGAGAATTGAAAATAAGCAGTGTTTTTTAGCCGGCATAGGTGGCTAAAAAACACTGCTCAGACCAGAACAGTTGATGGTTTACAGATGGACTTCGGTCTGTGTGCGGGCTGCTTCGTACAATGCCAGCACAGTGCGTACGTGGTCGCGGGTCTCCTGCAGCGTCACCAGGTTGGGCTTTCCATCCAGGATTGCGGCATGCATATCCCTGACTTCGCCAATATACAGTTCCTGGCGCTTGACGTAGATGGCGTGCGAACGGTTGTCTTTGTCGTGGAAGAACAAATGCCTCTTGCCGTCATCCATGCCGGCGAAAGGCCGGTTGAGCACCAGACGCCCTTCAGTGCCCAGCACTTCGGCATAGGAATACCACGGGGAAAGGAACGAGCAGGAAACCTGCGCCAGGACGCCATTTGCGTAAGTCATGTGCCCTGCAAAGGCCTCATCCACTTCGCTCTCCCCCAGAGTCTGCGTGGCTGAGACGCGCTCCGGCGCAGCTCCCAAAATATACTGAGCAAAGCTGACCGGGTACACACCCACATCCCACAATGCGCCCCCGCCCCATTCGGGCACCATGCGCACATTGCCCGGTTCATCCAGCTTGAATGAGAACGTACCCCGGATCATCACCACGTTGCCTAAACGCCCCTCCAGCACCCACTCCCGGGCGAGAATGGTTTGCGGGTGGTGGCGGTACATGAAGGCCTCCGCCAGGGTTTTGCCCGTCCGCTGGCTGGCGGCGATCATGGCGTCCACCTCGTCCAGCGAGATGGTGAAGGGCTTTTCACACAGCACGTGCACCCCGGCCTCCATGGCGCGGATGCTCCATTCGGCGTGCAGGTGGTTGGGCAGCCCGATGTAAACGGCGTCTACCTCGCCGGAATCGAGCATCTCCTGGTAGCCCCCAAAATACTGTGGGATATCCCATTCCCTGGCGTACGCCTTGGCGTGGGCTTCATCCCGGCTGGCGATGGCGACCAGATCACCGCGCCGGGAGGCGCGGATTGCGGGGATCAACCGCCGGTTGATGCGGGCGGTGGATAAAAGTCCCCAACGAACTTTATTCATGCCGCAACCAATG
>JAQBDA010000021.1:0-13997 GCA_032124675.1 Chloroflexota bacterium | reverse complement strand
TTCACCAGCCTTAATTTGTGTATAATTTTTTTGTTTTTGTTGGTCCGATTTGGGCGGGCGGGTGGGGGTGTTGGGGCGGGAACCGCCCCCCCAACCACCCCCAAATTCCTCTGAAGTGCGTAACTCCTATGTCTATTAAATTCTGCTGGTTGTTTTCTGATGATACTTGAATATGATGATTTTATATTTAGGCGTACGCATTGATGATTTAGCTTTACCCAGAGCGAGCCGTTGGATGACAGGCGCAGCCCCTGGTCGCGATTGCCCCGGTACTTGATAAAGGCGATAGTCGGGTGGGCGAGGGCGGTGGCGGATGTCAGAGGATGGTATCTTGAACAACCAGTTGAGCGATTTTTTCGTAGGCTTCTTTGACTTTGAGTTTGTCCAGCTCGCTTTTTACCGCGGCGAGTTTTAGGCTGGCGGGCATGGGCATCGGAATTTGGGGCTGCAGGCTGCAGATATAAGTCATATGTGTGCCAGCCTCAGTGGGCAGCAATTGGAAAGTGATGGTCATGAGAACGGCTTTTAGGACATCCTGAGTGACGGTGAAATAATCGAACGGCCGCCAGTCCAACACCGTTTCAATCATGGCGAGGTTTTTGCCATGCATACAGTGATTGACGGCGCCGGCAGTGGTGCGGCCTTTGGGCATGAAGAAAGGGAAAATACGCCGCTCGGCATATTCCCATTGCAGCCGTTTCTGCGGATCGTTGAGCCAATCCCACACGACCGGCGGCGGTGCAGGATAATCGAATTCGTAGATCAAATCCGCTTCAGACCGGTCGACGATCACACGGCGAAGATCACGCAGCGTTTGATAGCGCTCTTTGAGATTGGTGACGAATATTTTTACCTCACCGATGTCGTACGTCTCGCTCATTTCGTGAAGCCCATCCGGTTTGAGGCCTAAGTGTGACAGGGCCTGGTCGGTGAACAATGCATAGCCGCTCCAGCCGCTTACTTCCACGACGCGATTTTTAAGCAAGCGGTGAATGAGGATGACATCGTTGCCGACCATTTCGCGATTGCCGCCGATGCTTTGAAAAATGTACTCGCCATGATGCGTAATGAATTTCAGATCGAGCGACGGGATGTTCCGGCAGGCATTGCATTGACAGGCGGTTCGACGGCGAATTGTCTCCTGTTGATCCTTGAAAGCCGCATAGGTGGACTCGATCAATTCGATCAGCGTTTCGCCCCGTTTCAACTTTTCTTCGGGCGCGTAAGCAAAGATCGCATCGCCTTCAAGTTTAGATAACGTAAAAATGGTTGTGATGCGTTTGAGGATCAATCCCAGCAGTTCGCTTAGAATATCGTGCGCGTGTTCCAGTTCGCTCTTGGCGACGAATGAGCTATATCCGGAAATATCGGCGAGTATTAAGTATCCGTGCTGCGTTATAGTGTCCATAATGTGTGAAGGGAATCACCTGTAAAAAATACATGCATGCCAGCACTAAACCGCCACCAACTCATTCACCATCTTGCCATTAATGGCTTCGTGTAACTGTTCTCCGACCTTCGTTATTTGATCTGTCCCATTCCCCATTCTACCAATTGTTGAGCCTTTTCGGGGCTGTCAGCTTCGGCGAAAATGCGCAGCAACGGCTCTGTTCCGGAAAAGCGCAGCAGCAGCCAGTTTTCATTTTCCAGCAGGAATTTCGTGCCGTCCTGATGCGAGGTCTTGAGCACCGGGTAAGGACCGATTTTATCGATTTTGGTTTCACGTAAACGTACCGGTATGACGACTTTCATCTCCGAAGTAGCCGGTGTGTTTTGTTCTATAGAATAAAGCCGACCGGTGATGCTGTAAATCTGGTCGAGTAGTTCATGGATCCTGCGCCCGGTGAGGGCTAACATCTCCACCATGAGAGCCGCGGCCAGGATTCCGTCCTTGCCAAGGATATGCCCGCGAATGGTCAACCCACCGCTGCTCTCACCACCCATGAGAGCATCATGTTCTTGCATGGCTGCGATGATATGTTTAAATCCTACCGGGGTTTCGATTGCCTTCTCATTGTAGTGAGCCGCCAGGCGATCGAGCAGATGGGTTGTCGCCAGGTTCCTGACGACAGCACCTTGCCAGCCGCGCACTTCGTGCATATAGAAATACAGCAGCAAGAGCACGTCATTGATATGTATATATTCCCCGCGATCATCCACGATGGCGATGCGGTCAGCATCTCCATCCGTAGCCATACCCAAATCGAAGCCATCATCTTTGATGGTACTGATGAGCAGCCCAAGGGCATTTAAATCTGGCGCCGGGGATCGACCACCAAACAGGGGGTCTCGGCGCCCATGGATGCTCGTCACCCGGCAGCGTGCCTCGGTCAGGATGATATCAAGGGTAAGCTGCCCAACACCATGCATTGGATCAACCGCCACCTTCAGACCTGCCTTGCGGATAGCAGCCATATCTACCAGTGATTCAAGTGCGTCTACATACGAATTTGTGAAATCCGTGTAGCTAACAACGCCCTCTTGCAGAGCCAGTTCAAGCTCGATTTTGACGACCTCGGAGAGAGTAAGCGCGTTTGCCTCTGCCTCGATCTGGTTGGTCTCATCCGTCATCATGAGAGATCCATCTTCCCGGAATACCTTCAGCCCGTTCCATTCGGGGGGGTTGTGACTGGCGGTGAATGCCAGACCTAAAGCTGCACATTGCTGTACCGTGGCGTAGGTGATGAGAGGGGTAGGTGCGGCTTCGGGGATCAGGGTAACTGCGATGTTATTTCCGGCAAACACCTCAGCAGCGACTTCAGCAGCTCGATCCGCCAGAAATCGCCGGTCATAGCCGATCAGGACACCTTGCTGTTCTACACCCTGACGGGTGAGGCGGTTGGCCAGCGCCTGACTCAGGCGGCGGACATTCCGCATGGTGAAACCTTCACCGATGATCGCACGCCACCCCCCGGTGCCGAAGCGGATCTCACTCTCTTCTTCCACACGGGCTGGCCTCAAGTAGCGTTTCTTGAACACAAATTCAGCCTGTGCGAGGTCGGCAGGTGTATTGATGCCGAGTATCTCGTCGGGATCATGGCTGGTATAGCTTGTCACCTGGCACCCGGATCGGATCATCTGGTGGACAATCTCTGTAAGCGGAAGGCGCATTCCCTCCCTGCCCTGTGATAGCTGTTGAAGCGCGCTGAACAGCTGCGCAGCGCGGGTGACATAGGCGCCAACATTCAGCTCGCGAATGGAAAGCACTTGCTCGGAGGCTTCGGTCTCCTCGATAATTCCCACAATTTGACCGCTCATCTCACGAATGATGCGGCCGTATGGCAGGGATTGGGAGGACACGCTGGTAAACAACGTCAGGTCGGCTTCTTTCAGGCGGTGACGGTTGAGCATCCCTGAAATCGAGCTGGGACGGAAGAGTGGGGTATCGCCGTACAAGATCAGTAAATCACCTTTGTAGCTCTCTAGCTGAGAGAAGACCTGCAGAACCGCGTGCCCTGTCCCCAGGAGTTGGTCTTGCATAACGTAGTTATAGGCATCGCCCAGGTGTTTTTGGACCTGCTCTCGCTGGTAGCCAACGACAGCATATATATTTTTGGGGGAGACAAAGCGTGTTACCAGATCAATGACATAATCGATGACCAGCTTCTGACCGAGCGGTTCAAGAACCTTGAAGAAGGGTTTGCCATCCTCTTCTCCGGGACCAGCAGCCAGGAGGATGGCTTTGAGGGGGTGAACAGTTGGTGATTTTGTCATGATGCTTCGGTCATATATTGTTGATGGAGGGGATCAGGATTGCACATAGTTATCCTGTCTGATAGTAATATTCTCGACGATTTCAGTCATGGAGTCTAATTGCTCTTCCATATCGCTGACCAGCTTGAACTGCGTGCGGCAGCGGTCGAGGTTGTGATTCTGTCGGTGGATCTTATAATAGATATCTCCCTGCAAGTGATCTGTCAGGAAGCGCATACCACACTCAAGGGTCATAAGAATCGCCGAGAAAGGCAGCTGCTCGATTTCCCGGGGAGACAAAATTCGACCTGCCGCATCCAGGAAGCCGTGCGAATAGCTCCGGTAGATCTGCAAGTCAAAATTTACCCGTGAGAGGTCCAGTTCATCTTCTGCGGCGGTATTCGCCATAGAACGGATGGAGTCTCCAAAATCATATAATGACAGGCCGGGCATGACCGTATCCAGATCAACGATGCAGATCCCCTCACCGGTCTGATCGTCGATCATGACATTATTGAACTTGGTATCGTTATGGGTTACCCGCTCGGGAAGATCACCCCGGTTGAGCATGTCGATCAGAGTAGAGGTCACACCCGCCCGTTGAGTAACGAAGTCAATTTCAGGCTGGCAATTATCGGCGCGGTTCATAATATCGTTCTCAACGGAGGATATAAACGCCTGGTAGCGTACCCCCGTGTGGTGGAAGTTGGGGATTGTTTCTTCAAGCTGCTCGGATGGAAAATCGCTGAGCATGGTCTGAAAGCTGCCGAAAGCCTTCGCGGCGTTGTAAACGTGATCCAGATTTTCAACGAAGTCATAGGTGCGCGCCCCCTCGATGAAGGTGAAAGCCCTCCAGTAATCTCCCTCCTCTGTCTTATGATAGCAGTTCCCATCAATAGTTGGTATCAGGTTTAGAGTCTCACGCAGTGGATCACCGCCGGCTGCCAGGATCTTGCGGCGCAGATGAGCGGTTACCGCCTGGATGTTTTTCATCACACCTTCGGGGTCTCTAAACACATTCTGGTTGATACGCTGAAGGATGTAGCGGCGGGTATCCCCACCTGCTTGAAAGATAGCCGCGTAAGTATCATGGATATGACCTGTGCCATACATGTTGGCGGATAGAAAATCTCCTTCAAATTGAAATTCTCGAACGATGTTTTTGATAGCTGGTCTCATGCTATACCCTCCACAGTAGTTGCGAGACATCTCCATCGATACCACATAAGATTGCCTGCCTCAGAACGGGTTCATTGAAAAGTCGAATTCTTCCGGGAGCGGATATTCGCCCCTGATATGCGATATGAGAGAATCTGTAAGCGGTGTATTTTCTTCAATGCTTATCCGTTCCGCATGATAAGAAAACCATAAATCTGCCAGGGAATTTTCCCCTTCACGCAGGTCATCTACGATGATCCTTTCCTCGAAGAAACGTGCTACAGCAGACAGATTGCCTTCTGCAAGGGCTGCCTGAGCCTGCAGGAATTGTATACGCCCGTTAGACCGAATCGATTCTGGTAAGTCGTTGAGCAGCTCCAGCCACTCGTGTGTGAGACCCGCCTCGAGGAGACAACGTCCACACTCAATTGCTAAAGGGATAAGATGGGGTGCCATCTGCAAAGCTTTGATCAGCAACCTGGCAGCTTCGTCAAGATGCCCTTGTTCCCAGATAAGCATAGCCAGATTTCGAGCTGCCCAGGGAGTGGAAACCATCTCCAGAGATCGTTCCCAGGCATTGCGAGCGTCATCCAGATCTCCGGCCCAATAATCCATAACCCCCAGATGAAACAATGCAAACCAGTTATCTGCATTTCCAGATCGCAAAGCGCTTTTTAACAAATATCTCCATTTCTCACCTACTACGAAGCTGCCCGGAGGTGTCTGAGGATCTGGATCCGGAAAGGTACCTTTCTCTATCAGGCTGATCCAGGGCATCTGTTCATCATCGAGTGAATCGTCATCGAAGATCAGCCCGCTGGTAAATAAAGGCGCTTCTCCACAGGCTTCACGGCGACGCCGTTCCAGCGCCCCCCATCCGGACCCGCACTGCAAGGTCTCATCCGGAAGGCTGTGTGCATATCCCGCTCCTCGCTCGTATTCGTCTGTGAGCTCGGCGTATGGTGATAATATTTGAAGCTCTGCCTCTACAGTGTGTATCGCTTGCTTCCAGTCGGTCCCGTGAACGGTCGCAGGATCGGATTGCAGCAAACCATACGCCTCCAACCACGACCAATCGGCGCCGGGTGGCATGCGCAGATGTTCCAATTGAGTAGCTGTAAGCCCAGCCTGAATCTCTACATAGCCCTCTCCTGGGGGTGAGAGGAATTTTTGCCAGTTGCTGCCCCCTGCGCCTGTCCCCCATACCCACAGCTTGCGACCCATCATCCGGTTGGTCGAAACCTGTACAAGTCCTTTCCCTTCACCGTCCAAGGCTGCAATCCAGGGGCGTTGATTGGAGGGGATGTCGAAGAAATAGTCCGCAGCATAGGATGCGTTGCATGGGTATGTGAAGTCGATTCCCTCGAAATCTGGAACCGGGATGCGAACAAAACCATCTTTTTGGCATCCTAAACAATAGGCAGAGTCGGCTGGAGCGATCACGCGTGTAAGTGGACTCTGAGGGACGGCAATATTCGTCCACCAGTACATAGGAACATCATGCTCATTTGGGTTGCTGATGCGTACCCGCAAGAACAGCAGCGGAGAACCGTCAGGCAGATAAGCATCAATCTGGTATGGGGTCTGGCGATATCGCTCCCATTCGTACAAACGGAGAATCGGTGTGCCATCCGCCCGCTGCAGGCGACCAACAAACATAGGGGAGCAGGTTAAAGGCGAGTGACCGGTTGTTGCGATATTAAACTCCACCCCGCCGCTGAACCAGGCGTTACGGATAGCCAGGTTTGCCAGTTGGAAAACGGGATTGGTTGCCAGCAATTCGCGCCCTGATGGCTTGTGAAACAGGGACCACAATCGGCCTCCGAACTCTAGCAAAAATGCAGCTCGCAGTATCTCGTTCTCCAGGACAGCAACCCGAAAATCTATTGAATGAAGCTGGCGATCATAGCCATCCTGAAGGGTGTAGGGCAGGATATTGGGCACATGACCGTAGGTCATATTCTCAATAATCTCATCTGGTATGCCAATTATATTTTCGAAGCGATGTTTCTTGCGAGTAGATAGAGCGGGGAAGGGGTTATCTGGACCCAGGTCGGTGGCGGGCATCCTCCAAGTTTGAATTCTTAATTCGCTCATACATCATTTTCCCTGTTGAATTTCAAAGTACGCCAAGCTCGTGATGTAAGATCAATGCTGATGCACCGCGGATCACGATATCCGCCCCCACGTTCGTCTCCCCGATATCAGAAACCCTTGACAATGTAGGAAGCGTTCGTCTGTCCATCTCATCTCGCATGGCTTCAATCAGCAGTTGACCAAAGTTGGCGACTTCGCCGCGGAGTAAGATGCGGCAGCTTCCTAAAACACTTACCAGGCTAGCAGCTACAATGCCCAAGGCCTGACCGGTCTCAAGGACCACCTGCCGCACATCCTCATTTCCTGATTCGAGCAATTGGAATACAGCGTCCATATCGATGTGATCAGAAATGGTTGTGAATTCGTTCTTGGAGATTCGAGGATTGCCATCTAATTGCGCCTTGACACGTCTGATGATTCCCCTGGTACTGGCGATAGTCTCCAGACAGCCATAATTTCCGCATGCACACCGTACACCGTTGTCATGGACAGTCAGATGTCCAATCTCGCCAGCTCCTACAGGCGTGCCATGCATCAGTTTGCCATTGACGATTATTCCTGCGCCAACACCCCAGCCCACATTGATTACCACCAGAGGTAATTCATCATCGGTATGCGCACCAAAAGTATGCACAGCCAGGGCAGCTACCTGGCAGTCATTGGCCATATAGACCGGGAGGTTGTAACGCTTTTGCAGCAGCTTGCCTAATGGAATGTGACGCCAGTTCAGATTGACTGATTGATGGAGAACTCCCTTGGATGCATCTACCAGGCCAGGCACACCGATTCCGATCCCGAGCAATGCACTGCTCGCCGATTCAACCAGAGCATCTACCAGGTCATAGACCAGGCTCAGGGCTGCATCCCCATCACGTCCTTGAAGAGGCAAATCTACACGGTGTTTGATCTGGCCGCGCAGATTTGCCAGGGCACCACGAAAATCTTGCCTTGATAAGTCGACTCCGATCAACTGCCGGGAATCATCTGCAACTTCCAGCAGGATGGCCCGTCTACCGGTAGAAGAGGGAGCGAATCCTACTTCCTCCACCAGCCCATTGGAAATTAATGTTGAGACGACATCCGAGATCGTAGGTGGAGTAAGATCCGTCACCCGAGATATCTCAGCGCGGCTGATCGGACCATCTGTATAGATGGTCTTGAGCACGATTTGTGTATTACGGGCTCTCGCTCGCCTGGGAGTAACCTTCTGCATCGAATCAATTACCCGTCGTCGTGATAGCGCTTCAATAGTTAATATTCTTAATAAATAGTTTACATCATTCCACAACCTTGTCAAGTAGCAGAGGTTAAGAAAGCGAATGCATGGTATAATCCCACCTCTATTATGGGAATATTATGCGTATTTCACATTGATAGTTGACAAATCGTAATTAATCGTCTACCATATAGAATATTAATAACCTTAATTAAGTTACCCTTTATGCATAATTATTCAGGCACGTGGCATGCCGGGAGCGACTTAGTTTATCCTCCAATACTATCTTATAATTTCCGTATAAGTCCTAGCTGTTAATCTGTTATTTGCTCACTTTGAATTGAGCAAGGGATTATCGATTTTTAGCGAGAGTATCACAATTGCCTGTATCTAAATATACCCAGTGGTGCACGAAGTTTGACACTATATTGGGTGAGATAGTAAAAGGAGGTGGCAGCTAAAACAGACGAAACCAACCAATATCCATGCAAGGTTTCAACGATATCCAATACAAAGAGAGGAGAAATTTAATGAAGACCTATACACGATTTCTATCCCTGATGCTTGTTGCCTTGTTCATCGCGACCTTGGCTGTTGGGTGTGCTGCTCCAGCAGTGGAAGCGCCACCTGTAGAGGAAACAGCAGCGCCTGCTGAGGAAGAGGCACCACCAGCAGCGGAAGGACCAACTTCGCTGGACTTTGTTGTCTGGTCGTATGGGATTGAAACCATCCAGGATAACATCAGTAATTTCCAGGCTGCCAACCCTGAATGCCAGATTAACCTGCAGGATTACTCCTGGCTTGATTATCACGACACGATGGTCGGGCGCTTCGCAGGTGGCAACCCGCCACCGCTGCTCTATGGCTCAGATCACTGGCTGCAGGAGTGGGCGTCAGCCGATTGGCTGGCACCGCTTAATCCGAGTTTCCCCCAGGTGCAAGATTACAGTCCCGAGCTAGCGCCCTATGCACTTCAGGGCATGACCTATGAAGATAATGTCTACGGCCTGTCGTATTATGCCGACACCATCGACTTTGTTTACAACGAGGACCAGCTAGCACAGGCTGGTTTCGATTCTCCCCCTGAGTCCTGGCAGGATGTTTGGGATATGTCCATGGCGCTCAAGGACCAGGGTATCACGGACTATCCAATGATACTTGCCTTCTCCCAGCAAGAAGGTGCCTCCATCGAAGCGCTGATCTCCATGATCTATGGACGTCATGAGGGGACTGGTGCCCTTTTTGATGAAAATAACCAGCCGACCTTCGCGGCCGAAGGCAGCGCAGCTTATGAAGCGATCGAATGGTTGCGGGAAGCATACGATGCGGGTATTCTCGATCCTGCCAGTTTGCAGACAGCTGAAATCGACCAGGTTAAGAGCATGCAAGCGGGAGCACACACGTTCACAATTGTTCCCCAGTACAACATGGCAGAGCTGAACAAGCCAGACAGTGGTGAATTTGCGGGCAAATTTAAGATAGCATTGATGCCCGGCGATAGCCATGCCACTGTTGGTTACGTGCGCTTCTATGCTATGACCCCAGGAGCCGAGAGCCTGGGTGACGCCGCGATGGCGTGTGCATGGAAGTTCCTCGAGTACTTTGGTGGGAAGACGGATGGAGAGTACAAAGTAGTTAAGCGTTGGGCAGTAGAAAATGGGCTTGGCTTCGCTCAACTACCATTGTTTGAAGACCCAGATGTCAAGTCGGCGTTCGGGCAATGGGGCGATGTGGATGTCATTGCATCACAAGCCAAACTGGCGCGAGCTAAAGAGGGATTAACCCCTTGGTTTGGTACGTGGGATGTATTCACAAGAGCAGAGGTTCATAAAGCCATTCTTGGGCAGCAGTCTACAATGGATACGCTCAATAATATGGCTGACCATTGGAACGAACTGGCCGCACAATAACCGTATCCTCGAATGGATGGAGGGCGACAGATTATTGACGTCGCCCTCCATCTTGCATATTGCTTGTAACTACCTGGAGGTTGTCAAAGATGGCTCAACAGCCAATGGTCCAGGGCTCTAAAAGAACCAGATCGAAAATCACAGATAGAATTTATCCCTATCTATCCATTCTTCCAGTTCTTATCGTGATTGCATTATTTGCAATCTACCCGATTATTCATGCTGTTCGAATGAGTTTCTATCGTTATCTGCTTACACGTCCAGGCGATAACCCTTTTATAGGATTACAAAATTATATCGATGTTGTCACCAGTTATTACTTCAAAAATTCCATTACGGTCACTGCGGTCTACGCAGTCTCTGCCGTAACCGGTGTTATCCTTTTCGGGCTTGGCGTCGCATTGCTGCTTAACACCAAAATCAGAATGGCTGGTCCCCTGAAAGTGGTCATTTTATTGCCCTGGGCGCTTCCGGCTGTCGTCAGTGGGCTGCTGTGGAAATGGATCTTGAATGCAGACTTTGGCATCCTTAATGGGATTCTTTATGCGTTGGGTCTGATCGATAACTATATCCCCTTCCTGGCAAACCCGACTCTGGCAAAGATCAGCCTGGTTATGGCACATATATGGAAAGAGGGACCGCTGGTAGCTATCTTTTTCCTGGCGGGCTTGCAGCTCATCCCGGATGAATTATACGAATCTGCCAAGATCGATGGAGGGGGAGGCTGGCGTATATTCCGCTTTATAACACTGCCTTTGTTACGTCCGGTCTTCCTGGTAGTCGTTGTCTACGAGACGATGACCGCTATCCTGACATTCGACACGATTTATGTCATGACCGGCGGCGGTCCGGCGAATTCTACCGCTCTACTTAGCTGGTTTGCTTATGTAGAAATTTTCAAGTCGTTAAATCTGGGTCATGGGGTTGCCCTAGCGATTATTATTGCCATGATAACCCTTGTGCTTATTCTGCTCTACCTCCGGGTGCTGCGGACTGAAGAGACTGAGATAATTTAGCGAGTGGATTGGGAATTATGGAACTATGAATGAAAAAACAAAGAGGACAATTCGATCGTTCATCCTGAATTTTCTAGGTGTACTGCTGTTCATATTTATCGTCGGTCCTTTGCTTTGGGTAGGCGTTGCCAGCATCCAGGGTGAGAATGAGCTGCTGCGTCAGCCTCCCCGGATCATCCCGCAGAATCCAACCCTGGATAATTATAATTATGTCTTCACAGGTAAGATTCCCACTGCCTACGAAGTCAAAGGACAATTGCGCAGCCGGATCTCACAAGAGGCACGCCTGATCCCAAAAGCCTTGAGAAACAGCTTCATAGTCGCCACCTGTGTCATGGTCATCAATCTTGTGCTGGGCGGTGTGGCCGCATACACATTCTCCCGCTTAAGATTCAAGGGTAAATACCTCACATTTAATTTTTTTCTGGGCAGCCGACTGATACCGGTGATTGCGGTTGCGATTCCTTATTATGTCATCATACGATCGATGGGGTTATTGGATACATACCTATCTCTTATCCTTGTGTACCTGGCGTTGACAATACCCTTCACTATCTGGTTTCTCACGCTGTATTTCAACGGCATCCCCAGGGATTTTGAAGATGCAGCACTTATCGATGGATGCAGCACGTTCCAGGCGTTGGTAAGGATCGTCATCCCAATGTCTCTGCCGGGTTTGGTCGCGGCGGCGGCCTTTGCTTTTATGGCCTCTTATAACGAGTTTCTCTTTGCTCGCTTTCTGACCCAGACGATAGCCACTCACACCGGCCCGGTGATTATCGCATCTATTGCGGGCAATCCGGATGCCAGCTATACCCTCATCTCGGTCGCCATGACCTTGGGTTTGATCCCACCGCTGATCCTGGCGCTGGTATTATATCGCTGGCTCACCGAAGGGCTATCCAGTTCGATCACCTACCACTAAAGTCCACATAAATTACTCCGAATTCAGGCAGGAGCTGAGACTATGAAGAGCACACACGAAGATGCTGACAAGGTCCGGGCCTCTATCGAAGAAATCTCGCTGCCTACGTATGTCCTCCGGGACGAAAACCGAAATCCGGTCTTTCATTCCCGGTATGGCGTGGCGCATATTTATCCCTACACCTTACAAGATGATATCACTCCGCTAGCGACAGAAAAAAAATATCGTACCCTCGTTCTGGAGAATAAATATCTGCGCGTCACCGTACTTCCCGACCTGGGTGGACGTGTATATTCGGTGTACGACAAAGTATCAGAAAGGGAAGTATTTTATAAAAACTCTGTTATCAAATTTTCTCCATTGGCTATCCGAGGGGCATTCTTCTCAGGGGGTGTGGAATTCAGTTTCCCGGTTGCTCATGCTCCAACAACAGCTGATCCTGTAAACTGGGATATCCGCCAGGAAGATGATGGAAGCGGGTCGATCACCATTGGAGGGCTTGAACATATTTCCGGGATGCGTTGGGCGATTAAATTGAGCCTGTACCCGGATCGGTGTGCCTTGGCGCAGGATGTCAGTCTGTATAATCCAACCCCGATCCCAGGTCGCTACCACTACTGGACGAACGCCTCCCTGGTCTCTGATGAGCAGACTGAGTTTATCTATCCCTTGCAGAGGGTGCGGTCGTATGAATTTGCAGGAACAGCCTCCTGGCCTGCAGCCCGCCTGGACTTGATTACCGGCGAACCGGGATTGCCAGGTATGGAAGGTGTACCGATGTGGCCGGCAGATCGCCTTCATACCCCGATCAATTTTCGCTGGGAAAAAGATATGCTTGCCCAGGTCTCGATTTTCGGCCGCCGGGTGACCTGGGATTATTTTGGTGCCTGGCAGCACTCGTCCAACACAGGTTATGCTCATTTTGCTCGGCATGAGGATGTCTCGGGGATGAAACTGTGGTCGTGGGGCAGATCCGAAGTTGGCATCGTAAACCAATCTGCGTTGATGGATGATGGCTCCCTATATGCTGAGACCCAGTGCGGCGCGATGGAGACACAACTCGATTTCGACTTCCTTCCACCTGGCAAGCTCAGAACGTGGCGAGAGTGGTGGCTTCCTTTGCGGGGATTGGGTGGGCTCACTTGTGCCAGCGCGCAGATAGGCGCTAAGCTGCTGCTCAGCCAGGGCAATGATGAAATGTACGCCGAACTGACCCTCGGACTCTGCCCCGTGTATCCTTTTGAGAACGCCAGAATCGAACTATCCATACCTGGCAAGGTGCTGTTGGAAGAGATCGAATCGATCTCGCCTGAGCGCCCATGGCTGAAAACAATCAAGGTCGAGGCTGGCATTCTAGGCGCGCGTCCGCTCAACCTTGTGGTGACAAACAGTGAGGGCAGCGAGATTTTAGACTACACTCACCAGAGGGAGCCAGCCCCCCCTGACCTTTCGGAACCGCCCTCCGAAATCTCCACCAAAACTGCGCAAGGTTGCTACAGGCTGGGGCTTAAACACGAAAACTTCGATAATCGCTCTCATGCATTGGAGTCATATTATCAAGCCCTGCAATTGGACGAAAACCATGCTCCAACGCATTTTCAGCTGGGTTTGATATTGCTGCGCAGTGCTGATCTCAGCGGAGCAGGTAATCACTTCCTCCGTGCAGTTGATCTGGGGATAACAGGGGCTGGTTATTACCTGGGTCTGATTTCCTGGTATGGGGGGGATATCGAGGCTGCTGAAAAGCATTATAGATTGGTGCCATCAGATGATGCTTTATGGGTGCCTGCACAGCGAGGTCTGGCAGGCGTGGCACTGCAGCGCAAAGATTGGAAACGCGCCATTGAAATGCTCAGGACAGTGGTAGCTGAGAGTGATGATCAACCAAGTCTTACGAGTCTGTTGGCGCTTGCACATCGCTGCGCTGGACAAAGCAACGAAGCATCACAAATTTTAGAACAGGTTCTCAGCCAGGACCCGCT
>JAQBDA010000020.1:0-19900 GCA_032124675.1 Chloroflexota bacterium | reverse complement strand
AGAGATCGGATAGAATTTGGGCGTACAGCAGGATATTGATTTTGGGGGTCATAAACAAGGTTTTCTTTGCAATCAGCAGCAGGATTATTGTTCTGGTACAACCTGCTCAGCGGGGCATTACCTCCGATGTCTGGCGGCTTTACTTTCCTAGCCTGCCGGTGATTGCAGCAGGCTTCAACACCAGAACAAGTCTGGACCGGTGCATCAGTCAACCGGTATTTCGCAAGGATGTTCTGTTTCTGCTTGTGGTGATGGGAATAAGGCTGATATGGTCACTATAATTCGAATATCTGGCAGAAAGCCAAATACGAGGTCAGATATTACCAAAGTGAGTTACATAACATTTATGCAAACTTGAGATAATGTAAGCGGGTCCCAAGCAACTTAATGTTGTAATTATGCCTGATGTCGGTGATACCTGATATCAGGCTTATTTTTATATCACAAAGCGGGAAATAAATTGACGAGGAGCAGTCATGCGAATTGACATTATTCACAATCGAGGTTGTGCCCTTCGAACACTGATTAGCCGGGTGGTACCAGTATTTTTCTCGTTTGCGATCATGACAATATTATGCCTTAACGTCCTGCAGAGTGTAAGTGCTGCCGGAAACCTGGTCGTTTCTATCAGCGCGGCACCAAACCTGGTTGTGGACTCAAATGTGCTTACACCGGCTTCCTACGGTCCGTACGTCGCCACAGTCATCGGTAAATTCTGCAACAATGGAGACCAGCCGCTAACGAATGTACATGGGTTCATTGGAGACTATGCACCTGGTGGTGGAACGCCAGGTATTTATCCTTCACGTGACAGCAGTTCAGGGGCATTTATCGCCGAGCACCCGCACCTGGCAAATACCGGTAGTTATTCATTTACCCATCTAGGTGGGAGCCTGGGTGCGGCAGATGCCAACCGATATATAGGTGATCTGGCAGTTGGTGAGTGCAAAGTACAGTACTGGCATTTCCAGTACCCGCGTACAAATCCTGCAAAAACTGAAGCTGTATGGGGGATTTCTTCTGTTCCAACGGATGACTTGTGGTTAGAATTTGAGATTTGGGGGAGTTCCTCATTGGGCGTATTTAGTTATACATCACATCGGATGACGATGCGTAACGAAATATCCGCAATGGCAAATAAAATCAAGCCGAATCCGAATGGGCAGTGGTTTAATACTAGCTCCGACGTTGTACTGCCAGGGGAGACAATCACGACAAACGGTATAAACTATGAGTTGGGCAATGTAAATCAGGGATTCGATAACGATGGTGATTTTGTGCCAGATTATAATGCCTGGCTGCAGCCTATAGGGGATAACCGCTTCGATCCATCATGTTTTCGTATAGTACACACTGAAGGAACGCTTACCGTTTCTCGCAGCGGCGGCTTGCCAGATATGGTGATCCCCTTTCAGGACCAGCTTTATTTCACTAATCTACCACCAAATAATAATGGTGTTGCCGGTGAGGTTTTCTATACATTTGCTGCGCTTAATGGACCATGTTCAAGTGCTGTATCCCCATACCAGGAAGTCGCCTCAGGACGAGACAACGAGAAATTCAACGCCGATTATGGAGTTGGCATCCCTCCGGTAGGCAGCTACGAGCCGCAAGTAGAAATCGATAAGTCCAGCAGCCCGAAGGTTGTCCCTTTGGGAGGTACCCTCACGTACCAGATACCTGTACAGAATACTGGAGCATCTCCAGCAGGGTTGCCGCTTTTCAATATGCCATTAACGATATCCGATCAGATTCCACCTGGCACTGTGTATATATCCGGTAGCGCTGCCTATACTGGTTCTGGGACTGCTTCGATACTATATTCGACCGATAATGGGGTCACTTGGACAGACACTGAGCCACTCGCCAGTAGTGTGACCGATATTCGGTGGCGGCTGGACAATCCTCTGCCGTCGGCTGAAACAGGTACAGCGCAATTTCAAGCACAGGTGCCGGCAGCTTATTCCGGTACTGCTTACATCGAAAACATTGCTTGTATATCGATTGGTGATGGAGCGATTTACGATTGTCATCCAGCGACATCTTTGGTGCAGGGTAATAACAGCCTTGGTGATTTGGTTTGGCAAGATGAGGACAGCAACGGTTATTTCGATGCAGGTGAAGCTGGACTGAATAATGTGTCTGTATCACTATATTTCGATAAGAACAGTAATGGCAAGCTTGACGCTGACGATATCCTGTTGGAGTCGAAAAACACCTCCGGTGGGGGTGCATATCTATTTGCGAACCTACCCGATGGTCGCTACCTGGTAGAAGTCGATCAATTGGGTGGACCCACCGGATACAGGCTGACCACAGCATCCTATTATTCAGTCCCGCTGGATCCCGGCAGCAGCAATCTTAATCCTGTAGATTATCTGCTGGCAGATTTTGGTTTTGGACCGACCCTGGTATTGGATAAGTATCTAACCTCTATCGATCCCGGATACGAGGGAGATCTATTCAGCTTTTCGATATTGCTGAAGAATACTAGACCGGGGGATGTGACCGGCCAGCCATCCCCGTGTACATATGAAGTCTGGGCGGCAAATCTGGATGCAGCCAACAGCGGCACTGGCAATAAAGCCTGGCTCAATCCCGCGAATACCTATATTCCACCAGGACCGGATGGGGTTCACGCAACTGCTCCATATAATAATGCTGAGGAAGTTCTGGCAGTAAACGACTATCGCCTGGGGAGCCAGCTCGGCAGTATCACAAAGGTAGAGATATTACTGCCCATCGATGTAGTCGGGGCCCTGGCAGGAGATTTTCAGGTTTCATTGTTGGAGAACGGCTCGTTAGTACTGAATTCACCGAGAACGTATGCTGCCGCTTTGTTGGTTGATGGGACACTGACCATTGATGTCACTGCCGATCGAACGTGGAACTGGTCGGATTTCAACAGCACACTGTTATCGATAAAATTGAATGCCGTCAAGCAGGGCAATCCACCAGGACATCTGGATTTGGATGCAGTTGGATTCCGGGTGATAAGCGACCAAATGTGTGGCAGCCCGGATGACATAGTAGCGCACTTACCCCTGACCGACACCTATGATCCAACACAGCTTGAATTTGTATATGCCATACCCCAAGAAACCCAGGTAAGCAATGGGACGATTGTATGGACAGAGCTTGGTCCGTTGTTTGCCGGGCAAACGAAGATCGTATCTGTTGTATTTCGTGCCCTTGAGCCGCCGGATAATGATGGGGATGGGGAAAATGATCCAGCGACGGTAAATAACTGTGGTAATAGCCAGGGAGCAACTTTTGGTGATGGGAGTCTGGTAAATGATGCCAGCGACTGTGATTCTGGCGATGTCAATCCGACGGGTACTGTTGGTGATACTGTTTGGAATGACAATGGCTTTGGAGGTGGGACCGCTAACAACGGTGTGCAGGATGGGGGTGAAGCAGGCATACCAGGGGTGACTGTCCAGCTGTGGAGTGATCCCAATGGCGATGGCAATCCTCAAGATGGTACCTTGCTGCAATCAGCAGTAACCGATTCCCAAGGAAGATATTTGTTCATCGGAGTGCGCGACGGGAATTTTGTGGTCGTGGTTGATCCGGTGTCGCTCCCGGGTAGCACCTTTACCCAGACTGGTGACCCTGACGTGACCGGGACATGCTCTGGCAACAACTGCAACAACCGCGGCAGTGTACTGCTAAACAATAATAACGGCAATCCATCCGATGATGATGATTTATCGTTGGATTTCGGCTACCGGATACCAAATACCGTGATGGGTTCGGTTTGGGAGGATAATAATGGGGATGGTATTTGGGATATCTCTGCTGGTGAAAATGGATTGAGCGGGGTTACAGTGTGGCTAGATAACTGCGGCACAAATGGTATCTGTGGGGATGGGGACGATGGCGCAACAAGAACAACAGCTACGACAACAGACGGCTTATATGTCTTCAGTGATCTCCCAAATAATAATTACCGTGTGAGGGTCAATACTGGAACACTACCACCGGGTGCCACGTGGACCAATACTGCCGATCCTGAAGGAGATGTAAACAGCCAGACCATCGTTCTAGGTATTACGGGTGGAAATATCTATAGACCATATGATTTTGGATACTATCGGAGTGGGACATTTGCCCTCGGAGATATGCTCTACACGGATTGGGATGGAAACGGGACGCAAGATGCGGGTGAGGAAGGCATACCAAATGTAACCATCAGTTTGTACCAGGATGATAATGGTGATGGAGTTTTTGATACACTTACAGACGGCTTGATCAGTAGTACAGTCACCGCGTCGGATGGCAGTTATGGTTTCAGCGGGTTAGCTGCTCAGTCGTATATTATTGTGGTAGATGTCAGAGATACCGATTTCCCCGCAGGGTATGACCAAACTGAAGATCCGGATGAAACGGGGATTTGTTCAGCGTGTGATGACAAAGCCGGTGCAACCACCGGTCCGAGCACGGATACTATCGATTTCGGCTACCAGCCGTATGGTTATGGCTCGATCGGTGACACAGTTTGGCTTGATAGCGACCAGGACGGCATTCAAGATTCATCCGAGACCGGAATCCCGCTGATCACGGTATCCTTGTATGAGGACCGCAACGCTGATGGCGTGCTGGACTCTGATGATGCTTTTGTTGCCGGGAGTGAAACAGACTCCAACGGCAATTATCTGTTTCTCGGTCTACACCCCTGGAATTATCTGGTGGTCGTGGACACGAACGATGCCGATCTCCCCCAAGATAGTTATAGCCAGACCTATGTATTGAGTAACGGACCTGGAATGAAAATTGTGCCATTAGCACCTGGAGAAGTCTATCTCGATGCAGATTTTGGCTTCACGGCTGGCGGAACAATCGGGGATTACATCTGGCAGGACAATAATACCGATGGGAGTCAGGACCTATCCGAGCCTGGAATTCCCAATGTATCCGTATTACTTTATGTGGATATAAATCAGGATGGGGGATATGATGCTGGGGATTCCCTGTGGGATACGCAATCAAGCGATCTGAATGGGTTTTATACCTTCACAAGCCTCCCTGCCGGACATTACGTCGTCGTGGTCTCACAACCGGCTGGCTATACACCTAGTGGTGATCCAGATGAGCGCCCGCCCTGCAGCATATGTGACAACGAGAGTGGTTTATCCCTCTCGCCAGGGCAGATAGACCGCAGCAGGGATTTTGGTTATTTACCTTCTGGTATTCTTGGGGACTATGTCTGGTTGGATTTGGATGGAGACGGTGTTCAGGATGCGGGTGAGGGTGGATTAAGCTCTATTGAGGTTGTGGTGACTACGCAAACCAGTAATGTATATACGACAACCACTGACTCCGATGGGTATTATGGGTTTGGGAATATTTCAGGTGGGACGCATACCATACAGATAGCTACCAGCACACTTCCGGCGGGAGTCACACCAAGTTATGATTATGATGGTGGAAACGACCACCAGGCAATCGTTGCTCTGGCAGCAGGCGGGATTAATCTGGATATTGATTTTGGCTACCAATACGCTGGAGCATATTCGTTATCCGGTACAGTGTTCCACGATGATAATAGCAACGGGTTGGATGATGAAGCTCACATCAACGGTACGGGATATTATGCGAATGTCATCGTTTATTTGTGGGGCAGCAGCAGCGAATTCCTTGGCAGTACGACTACTGATACGCTTGGCGACTATAGCTTCATAAATCTGCCTGCGGGTACATATACTGTATCGACCAATCCCAATGCGCCCAACCTTAGCGGGATGAATCCGACGACCGCTTCTCGCCTAAGTACAACCATTGTCAACAGTACGGTCGTTGACCTGGATTTCGGTTTCATATCTATGGTCGATATGGGTGATTTACCAGAGAGTTATTATACAAGCCTCAATATGGATGGACCCAGGCATAGGCTTGGCTCTATATATTTAGGACCAGCAATCCCGGATTCTGATGCTGATGGCCAACCAGATAACAATGCCAAAGGTGATGACAATGATGGTCAAAATGATGATGATGGTGTTACTCGCCTCATGACCGATCTCTGGACTCCCGGGGCAATTGTGAGATTGCAGGTTATTGTGACCGGGGGCAACGGCTATCTGGTATCATGGTTCGATTGGGACAACAGCGGGGCATTTGAAGCAGATGAAAGGATCATATTTGGCAGCTTATCCGCCGGCAGCCATACTTTATCTTTGACAATTCCCAATGATGGCAGCTACCAGACACAAGATTCGGTCAACACGCGCTTCCGCATCTACGAGACGGATCCATTGGTTCCCACACCGAATGGCTTAAGTATTAACGGTGAGGTTGAAGACTACCGTTGGGTATTTGGACCTACTGCAATTGATGTAACAACTTTTGGTGCGATTAGCGGTGGGAAAGCGTATAATTTGCAAAGAATAGCTGCAATTTTATTGATGTCAAGTCTATTCAGCCTGATGATCTTAAGACGCAGACTATAGGAATAATAGGGTATATCTGTACACTTGACCGGCGTTTTCCGCCGGTCAGATTTTTTCTACCAGCATTTCTTCGAGCAGTCTGGGAAGATTCTGGATCGAATAGCCGTCATTCAAGCGGGACTTCAAGAAATCCAACATTTTATCGTCATCGAGAAGAGCGCCGGCTGCCTGGACAAGGTCCGGATAATCGTCATTCAGCCGGGTCAGGGAGTAGTGCAGCAGGTCGGGTGTGAGGAAGGCAGTTGGCTGTGCCCGTATCTGGGCTGCCACAGAAAAGACTACATACCCCTGTCGTGATCGCGTATCCGAGCCATTATCAGCCCACAACTGGCGGTCTGTCTCATCGCCGCGCACAACGGCCGCTTCACTGAGTGTATTAGGCTCAATACCTGGGCGGGCTTCCCAGGTGCGCTCGAAGTAGCTTTCTCCTTCGAGCTGGCTCACGTCCATGTATAACCAGAACTCGCCTTCCTGGAGACTCTCGACCGGGGGTTGTTTCTCTCCATTAATGATCACCTGAAATATATTTTCAGCCAGTTCAGCGTCTTCAACGATCTCTATTAGAGGAATGATTATCCCGAACTCGTCGAAGAACATCTCCTGAAAGCCGGAAAATTCGGAATTAATGTCTGCTCGATCGATCCCTGGCAGCCCGCCTAAGTGCACCTGGATTGAAGGTTGGAAATTATCCATAATTATTAGCCTATGGTTCTACTTTCTGCTGCTTCGAAGGAAATTTCACATCTCAGTCGTTTCAGTAGCAACCTTATCTACCAGGAAATTGGCAAGCTCAGAGATACTTTGATCTTCCTGGCGAAGATTAATATATTCCTGGCTGATCTGCTGAATGTTCTTCAAGGAAATTTTCTTGTCCAGCAGCAGCCGGAGCACTTGTGAGTAGCGCAAGAGTTCCTCATGTGAGCGGCTGAGTTCTTTGACTGTTTCATCATTGCAAACTGACAGCAGGTTGACCATATCCTGGTAGCCGAGCAGGTCGTGATGGTCGTCGGCAGCCAATTTCTCAAGGTGGTTCAATATATATTCGCTGGCTGTGTAAAATTCGGTATAGCTAGCGCGGTCCTGCTCGTCGATCTCGTCCTGGTCGTTGATCCAATGCCCTGATGGGGTGTCATATGGATAAGCAGAATCACCATTTTCACCTCCCACCTGGGCGAAAACCATGCCGGGTTCAACATAGCCGAAGGCCTGATAGGTTTCCTGGAAGTAAATTTCATATTTCCCACTCTGGCTGTATTCTGAATCCAGGTAAGAGTACAGTATGCCCGGCAGCTCTATCCCCATAATATCCAGAATATGCTGGCGCATTTCACTGATCGCCTGGCGGGTATTCTCGGAAAGGTCTGTCTGGTCTTCGCTGAGGATATCCGTGAGCAGATTTTCACTGACCCGGATGCGGATGCCGGGGACGACCGGGGTGAGGTTGCGTGCTTCTTCTCCGTAGAGGCGGATAAATTGGGACTCGGATTCTAGAGCGTGCAAACGTGTAGAATAATCTGGTTCTGTGGGGTTCAATTCAACTGACAACCTCAGGTGCGTGAGCGCTTCATCCAATTCTTCCAGACGGGAGTCTGGTGTTCTCTGGTTGTCGAGCGCCCGGGCGAGATTGGAATGCAGGATATCATCATTCGGGTTGGCTGTGATCGCCAGCCGGTAGCATATGGCTGCATCGGCGTATTCGCTGAAATAATAGTGCATGTTGCCGATAAGGTTCTGGTAGGTGTCCTCATAGTCCTCACCGTTGTGCTGGCGTAAAATGGCAAGCGACCGGAGGGAAAGTTCTTTCTTACCGCTAGATTTGTAGCTTTCTGCCAATGTAGAAAGAAAAGAAATTGCGATTGGGTTATCCGGCTCGATCTCCAATGATTTTTGCAAGTCTGCTAAGGCGTCTTCGTATCTTTCGAGTTCACGGTATATGTCTGCCCGCCCTGCCAAGACGAAGCTCTCCCATTCTGGGTGGATGCCAAAACAGCGATTGCAGGCATCCAGTGCTGCCTGCCAGTCCTTGAGCTGCATCTCCAGGCTCATGATGCCCCAGATGCCATCGATGGTGCCGGGCGCAATCTCGGCCGTTCGCTCGAAACTGCTGCGTGCGAGGCCGATATTATCACTATCCAATGGATTCTTCTTAAATATATCCAGGTAGGTGTAGCCTTTCCAGACATGCGCCAGGGCTGAATTGGGGTCAAGCTCGATCGCCTGGTCGAAATACTCTATCGCCTGCTCATACCTGGAGCACTCCTTGTAGATCATACCCATGGTGACAAAGGTATATGGTTGATCTTCATCCAGGGCAAGGACCCTGATAAGCAAGGACGCCAGGCGGTCTTCAGCTTCTTCCAGACGGCCTGTGTCCCCGTAAAAATTCAACAGCCGGCGATACCCGTCAGCTGCTCCCGGAGCACTCACCGTCGCCTGCTGGTATAAGTCTTCGGCGCGGGTAGGCTCTCCCAACTTATTGTAATAATCCCCCATATTTACGAATCCATCGGGGATATCCGGCATCTTGTCGATACCGCGTTGGAAGTACTTCCTGGCTTGTTCGTAATTTTCTTTGTACATCCAGTATTCACCCCATACGATCTGGAGGCGAAGATTATCCGGGGAAATCTCGTTTGCCTCTTCCAGCAGCATCTTTGCTTTGGTGGGCTGGTAAAAATGGTAAAGCTGGATCTCCGCTGAAGTTGCCAGCATCTGCACGCGAGCCTGGGGAGAGATCTCCTGCTTGGACAGGAAGACAAACCAGTCGTACGTCTCCGGCCAGCGGCTCTTGCTGACCAGCTCAGCGACTTCCCTGATCCGTTCGACCGGCCACTCTGCAGACGGAGAATACCTCAGTCCGTTCTGGGCGATCCTGCTGCCAAAAAGCGTGCGCCAGCCGTTGTGAGAGAAAGCGTTGGCATATGATTCAAGCCATTTGCTCCACCCGGAGAGCCTGTCATCTTTGAACGCACGCTGCAGGAGGAACACCTCCCGGTCGGTGGCGATTTGCGCGAACGTATCTCGCAGACGTATCAGAAACGGCATCAGGCGTTCCTGATCTGCGAGCCCGACCTGCCGGTCGAAAGCTGCCCAGGCATCCATGATCGAGGTGCCAGATTGAATGCTTAATACGGTATCACGCAGGGTCTCCAAGGCATCTGTGGCTGCCCGCATCTCTGCACCGGCTTGAGCGGCATCACAATAAGCATCTGCAAAATAGCGTGTTAACTCTCTCCAGGATATTACTCCCATTTTCGCATCCTCTAATTACTACCATCTGTATCAGCGCCCGCAGGTGCTGAGGCGGTGCGATCGCTCAGGCCGGTTCTCGTGCCGCCTCCGACAAGCCGGTCGCCGGCAACCTGAACGGAAACTGCTGATTGGGCCCCGGATGATGGCGTGGTTTTCGCTTTTTCCTCTGCTACCGGTTCTTCGGGCGCTGAAAGGACAATCGGTTTCTCAGTCAGGAGATAGACAACAGGGGTGCCGAAGCGAGGGTGCTCCCATGGTGGAAATGTCTCACCTAGTTCCATACGACCCGCTTTTACGGCTTCATCAATATCGCGCCCATTGCCGATTTCCTGGTAAAACTTACGGGCGAATTTACCCGCGTCCAAATTGGAGATGCTGTACTGCATGGCAACGACCGCAGAGATCTCGGCATAAACCAACTCACGGGCGGTGCTGTTGAAGCCTTCGTGTGAATCTGGCGCTGCCCCTTTACAGGCATGCAGAAAAACCAGCCTTGGCTTTGTGTTGTTGAACAGGTTGCGAAACTGCTGGCTGGTGATCCAGCGTATCTGCTTGCCACCTTCATCGACATCATAATCCGGGTCCAGTGGATCTTTGAAAATCGCCAACCCGCCAGGTTTCCCGTGACCGATGAAATGCAAGATATGCGGTTTTACAAGATTGTCGATGTTCTCACGGAGGTCACTGTAGCTGGGATCTTTCAGCACGGTTAATTTTGCGCGCACCCGGTCTTGAATTTCCCTGATCAACGCATCGGTTTCTATCTCGTCGATCTTTCCCAACCCAACCTCAGCCCGGGAGACGGCAATCAGGATGCGGAGATCCTCCTGTTTGGCTTCGAACTGCTCCAGGAATTTATCCATTTCCTGCTTCTGGAGCAGATTGGGCGGCTGGACAAAGCGGGTCAGGATCAGTTCTGTCTTCTGCCCTGAGAAGAAGAAGCCACGCTCGATATCGCTTTTATCCGCGGGGATAAACAGAAATTCCCAGGGTAAGTGACCCAGGTTTTCAGCCGGCTTGTGAAAGATGAGCTTCAGGCGCATGCGGATATGCGGGTCTTCTTCTTGATTCTTTGCTTTTTCCTGGTGGTAATGGCGCTCAAAATAATCGTATGCATCATGGAACCAGGTGCGGATTTTTTCGTCAGCGAAGAGGATGCTATACAGGTTGAGACCGATGACTTTCAGGTCCTGCAGGTCGTACAGCTTCTCTGTGACACCCTTATCCTGCATGCGCAATGCATAGTTGACCCAGTGATTGAGGCGCTCTACGGTCAGGTAAGCGAATTTGTCGCTGCTGAGATTTCCATCCGTCTCTTTTGTCCTCCCATCGATGATGCACTCGATTGAGATATTATCCTCATCTGAGATGGTCAGTACGCAATCGAAATATGTGAAATCGCTCATTGGTTTACCATCACATCCCTGCGGCGGTGAATATTATCCGGCACCGGCGCAATTATCACAGCGAGCCAAATCAGGAAAACCTAGTCCAGGTCAAGGATATCCAGGGCATTCTTCCGGGCGCTGGCAGCTCGATTATCTTCCTCAACGCCTTCTTCACCAGCCATCATACCGAGGCTGACGGCTCTCTGGTGGATGGCAACCATGCGGTCCTTAAAGCTGTCTGCCAACGTATCAGCCTGGGGTTCGGTAAGGTCTGGACTCAGCACGATGTTCTGGTACAGGTTTACCATCATGATCTTGGCATTCTTATAATCCGGGTCATCGAGCGGTGTGGCAGCTTCTTTCTTCACCCGCTCCCACATCTCTCCGAACGGCAGGGTGTCGATGTCATCCCTGGTATTGTCTACCGGGTTTGAGATGCTGTAGAGGACATAGTCAGCGTTACGGAATGGAACTGCCGTATCGAGAGTGCTACCGACCTTCAGCTGACGGTCGACCACCCACAGCTGTTTGGGATCGACGTCAGGGGCATCGATCAGGGCGTAATAGCCAGGCTGGAAGGGGACATTGACGCTCGGGCCAAACGAATCGCGCAGACCGACAATTGGTGTGACCCCGTTCGAGTCGTAGAGCAACTGGAAACCATCCATCACGACATTAGCAATCTTCATATACGGGCTGAGGACGGGTGAAAAATCCAGTGCTCCTGATACGCTCTCGATCATATCCAACAAGGGTCGCAGCAGGTTGTTGTTGGACTGGCACAATACCACTGTCAGGACCAGCCCACCGCCGCGATAGGGACGTATGCCCGAGACATTGGTGTTCCTCAGCAGTATCCCTTTGTTAAATTCGTCCGGCACCCCCAGCTTCTTCACCAGACCTGGACCGACGATGAAGGGTACGATCTGGGGTTGGCCATTGTAAATGAATTCGGAGACGATATAGACCACCGGATCGATCTGATTGAACCACTGGCGGGCATTGACCAGGAACATTTCATTAATAATCAACTGGAAGTAATGCTGGTCTTTCTTGAAATTCCACTCCTGCACAGCCGCCTGGTTCTCGTCGACGTGATCGCGCGGGATTGCCACCGTGGTGGGCATCTGGCGCGGGCTGTTGATGATGGTGGTATTTATTTTGTTCCAAAGCTGAGCGATATTAGACATTACGACTCCCTGTTGGATTGCAGGCTATTTGGTTGTCAGTGAGTACCGACCGAAAATCAGTGCATCCCAGTAGCTGCTACGATGTTGATTCCCCTGTATACGCCTTGACCGGGTATATTCTTACGAAAATTATCTACAATTGATTATAAGGAGGATTACTGGCTTAGTCAAGCAGGGTACGAGACTTTCGCAGATGGGTCGGAGTACAACTTCCATCCAAAAGATAGTATCAATCAGTGCCAAACTGTTTTCATTGCCCACCGGTACATGCTCCCTCCCCATACCAGCACAAGAATCCTCAGCAACAAATGAAAAAGCACAACTCTCCTGCTCTCATCGGTACGTTTGCGCTTATTGTTCTACAGCGACATTGAAACATTATTGCCTAATGGTCTACCTGCAGCTGTAGGAACCTTGAGCTCCATCGTTCTTCCGTATAAACCAGCTGCCAGCCAATCTGGTCCAACACGCCTACCCCTTCCCCTGCCACGTTGGCTCCTACCAGCAGCGCCCACGGCTCGTCCTGTCCGGATAGCTCGATCCGGTCACAGACATATTGCTCACCGGGCTCTATTTGATGCCATCCATCTTGAACATTGTGATTGCTTGCCTGGTGATGAGTGATACCTGCTGGACCGATCCCGATAACCTGTAACGCATAAGTCAGAATGTCGGATGTCTCCTCGCGGAAACGAGCGCATAACAGCAGGTGATTATCCTGGTCGCGAGCAGCATACAGAGCTACTAAATCTGTTCTACCAGCCATTTCGCGGGTAATGAAATCGCGATTTGGGTCGAGCTGAACGGGTTCGACCGCATGCCCCTGGCTGTCTATCCATGTATTGGGGTCGTTCGGTTCTCCCATTTGCAGGCGCACCAGCCTACCGGGTTGCGGTTTCGCGAAGGGCTCGTTCCGGCGAACGAATCGATACATCAGGTAACCTAATGTTGTCAGCTGGCTCTCATATTGCCTGACAGCCTGGTCCTTCAGCGCAACATCATTTTCAGATAAATCCCACCGGTACCAGTTGTTATCGACCTCATACGAACGCCTGGGCGGCAGTAAGTTCAACCCGGGCTGATACTCCTTGGGCTCCGGGTAGTCGCGCCGGTGAACAAGGTAAGCGTAGAGGTCCGGATGGTAGTCCGGGTACTTGCGCTCCAGCATGCTGGCCCCTAGGCGAGCGAAGGCGCCGAGCGCCCAATGATCGCCGTGGACATCATCCGGATGTGGGTAGAGGATCAGGTCGGGACGGTAGTCCACCAGGATGGATTTCAGATCTGCCAGAAGATCTTCACCGGCGTAGACCGAGTTTGGATTGTAGGTGAACTGATAGGGCTCTGGCTGGTTTCACTGTAAGGTGACTGGTAGGGATTATTCCTGGACCAGTTCTCCAACAGGAGCGATGGAGTGCCGCGGTCGGGATAGCTCAGGAAAATCACCTGCCCCGCATCGACGCCGAGCACCTTCAGCGCGTTCAACGATTCCTGCTGGCGCAGATTTCCCAGGCGAATGAAATCTGCAGCTGTGGGATAGACCTGGTGGAATTCTTCCATCGTGGCAAAAAGGTAGCCGTCGCCGTTGGTGGCAACCACCACTTTGACCTGCATGCCCAGGCGCTGCGCAGCCAGGATCACCCCGGCCGAGCTCAGGGTTTCATCATCGCAATGCGGGGCGAGGACGAGTAGTTTACCGTGCCCCTCCAGGGCCAGCGGAGTGAGGGCCTGCAGTTTTGGGTAATTGTAGAGGATCCGGTAGACGACGTAAACAACAAGGAATAGAGCGATAGCGCCGAGCATGATGTAGGCAAAAAATCGTCTGCGCCGGTTGTTCACACCTGCCTCCTGTGCGTTATGCGCGTTTTTGTTGTGCAATTCCTGAGTCAGCCTTCTGTTTTCTAAGCCAATCCAGTCAACCCCGAATCAAGCTTAGAAAAATACTTTAAGGAACAAAACAAGTGGGACCATAGTAATAATCCAGTGACAAAGCCCAATTGAGAGCTTCTTGCGTCTCCCAGCAAGTCAGGTCTGGGTTCACTTCCAGACTAAGCGTAGACAGATTACCCAGATTACTCAAATACGCCGGGATGAGGCCTGACAATTGGTTACCGTGCAGATCAAGCCCTTGCAGGCTCACCAGCTTGTCGATTTCCATCGGGAAGGAGACAAGTTGATTATCACCAAGATTGAGCCTCAACAGATGCACTAGATTACTGAGCTCTATCGGGATGGAGATGAGTTGGTTCCTCCCCACGTTGAGCACCTGCAGACTAGCCAGGTTGCCAATTGACGGCGGGAGGGACGTAAGTTGGTTGCCTCCCACGCTGAGAACTCGCAGATTCGCCAGGTTACCAATCTCCGGCGGCAGATAAGCGAATTGGTTCAACCCCAAATCGAGTTCCCGCAGATTCAACAGATTATCAATCCCAAATGGGAGGGATGTTAGCTGGTTGCCTCCCACGTTGAGCACCTGCAGACTAGCTAGGTTGCCAATCTCCTGCGGTAGAGATGTGAGCTGGTTACCGGCTGGTTTGAGCACCTGCAGATTGGCCAGGTTGCCAATCTCCGGCGGGAGGGATGTGAGTTGGTTTAGACTCAGATCGAGGGACTGCAGATTTACCAAATTGCCGATCTCCGGGGGGAGAGATGTGAGTTGGTTAAAGCTCAGAATCAGTGCCTGCAGATTCATCAGATTGCCAATATCTGATGGAAGGGATCCGCTAAGTTGATGATATCCACAGGGCATATGACCGCAGTAAATTACTGTGCCGGTTAGCTGAAGTATAGTCAACATAGGTAGGTCACCGATCTCCGACGGGAGAAAGCCAGTCAGCCCGTTCTGGTCCAGGTCAAGGATTGTCACATGCTCATTCTCGTCACATGTGACTCCGTACCAATCACAATGGGGGGTATCTGTACCCCATCCAGTGTTATTTATCCAATCATAACCATTTGTACTGTGATATAGCGCTATCAATGCGGCGCGCTCCGCGTAATTCTTGATGTATTCATTATTAAGCAGGGGTAGATAGATGGAAATCGGTTCGGTCAAAGACAGGAGTTCATTCTGATTGATATCCTGCCTTTGATTGGCAAGTAAACGGTTGTCTGTTTTATCTCTCGTATCTACGCCCGACACAATGCCTATGGCTTCGTCGCTCACACTGGATGCAGTCGCCCCCGCCACAGTTATGAAAAGCGCCAGCGATATTACCGCTATCGCAATGGATAATGCTATTAATGAGAATCTGGTGTTCATCTGTGCCTCCGTGACAGTGAAATTGAGTGGATCCCTAGGCAATCGGGTCATCTGGCGCTGCCTGAAAATCGCTGGATAGGTCATGCTGAGTAACTCATAAAAAGTTTGTAAAGAAATTGATCAAGGGAATCGCAATCAACACGAGGATAAGCAGCACGCCGAGAAATATTCCGACACTGGCGGCAAAGCCCAGCGGCTTAGCGGCTTTCACCTCCTCTCCTTCGACGATCTGTCGAAAAGCATGTACCGTTTGTTGAACGAGCGCCTCAATGTTCCGGCTGTCCACGGATGCCCAATCCCAGCCCTCTACATGGATCGGAACCAGTAGCTTTCTAGAATGACTTTTTAGCACAGCATTTGCTACTTCGGCGTTGACCATTCCATCATTACCACCTGCAACGGCAATCGTCCATGGTCCTACGATCACATCTGCATTGGCAATATTTTCAGTAGCAGATAAAATTGTCTCTCCGGCTTCCTCCATTGGTAGAGGCAGGTGGATGAGTTTAGGGGCTACACCTGGTAGGACGTGGCTTACACCTTCGAGAACCGCATTCCCAAAGTTTCCTGCACCAATGTCAATCACAATCGTTTTCCATTCCGCCAATCGCTTCGCTCGATCACGGCGATTGATCTGCCCATCCCTGCGCAGCACGGAACCATGGTACAGCCAAACACAGATCCCGATCAGTGCGAAGGCAATCGCCTGTCCAATATCCTTGATCAGGTTACCCCGACTGAATTCACCCAGCAGTAGGCTTAACACCCGATAGACAATAAATACCGTGCTTGAGAGCACCGTCATCGTGGCAAGAAATAAGAAGAAATACAAATAAATTTTGCGGACCACCGAGCGCCTTTCCTCTCCTCCCTCCGGTGATTGTGCCAAAGCCTCATTTTGAACTCGTCTCCAGGGTAGAACCCAGACCGGAAATCCGGCTATAATGGCCGCGGTAAACCAGGCGAGTTGCTCCTGGAGCACTTCGTCAAAGTAAACATCGGACAATGAGCGGATCAGGACGCTCAAATCGCCGCTAAATCCCACCAGAAAAGCAGCCAATCCGACTGCAGCGATAAGGTACAGGTAAAGCCTGCGAATACCAGCCTGACGCCGGGCTTCTGCAACATTGGCTGAATCTAATCGCAGTACATAGGCATGATATGCCCATAGCAGCGACATACTAATTATGATTGGTAACGGAGTGCTGATGTCGCCGCTCGAAGGTAGCTCCAGGAGACGGCGGAAACCTCCCGCTAGGATGAAAGTTACGTTTGTGACTGTTGTGATTGCGGCGATAAATACAATGCAGTACAGGTAGAATTTCCGCAGAGCTGAATCCCGCTCCTCCTCGTCCTGTCCGTTGAATAAGCGCCCTGCCCACCCCCAAAAAACCAACCAGATAGGCAAACCCACCACCAGCTGTGCGATTTCTTTGCTGAGTACAAAGTCATTCCTCCCGCCGATGTCAATTGTGTTATCTCCAAATTGAAGCATTATCCAACGCAACAGGTGGATGATGGCCAGAGTGGTCAGAGTCACCCCTGCCCCGCTGAAACCCAAAACGTATAACCTGCGTACGGTCGCTGAGCTTCCTTTTTCAGGAACAACATTGGCGTCGAGGAGCACGACTCGGTAATGGTAGATCCAGAGTAATGTCAGGACGAACATGGCGATGAGATCGCGGAGAATCGCATCCTGTGGGGACGTGCCTCCTGAAAAAGGCGCAGAGCGCGTCCCTTGGAAAGCCATCCATAACGCATTGGAAATGAAACCGATAGTGTTGGCGATGAAGGGGAGTAAGAATCCTGCCATCATGCCATACAAATACACGCGGCGCAGCAAGTTTCCCCGCTCATCCGGGTCCTTATTGGACAGGCGCTGCGCCCACAGCCAGTGCAACAGAAAGACCGGCAGACCGACGATGATAACCGCTATTTGAAAAGCGATTGAAGCTGCTGGCGTCCGGTCCCCCAACCACAGCAGGCTGCGCAGCAGAAAGATTACCGCCCAGGTGATCGATTGCAAGCTGATGCCACAAACTAAGAAGACATACCACCGTCGAATGTTGGACATAATAACCTCCTGACTTGGCTCACAAATTGTGTTTATCAGTGACAACTATCATCATTCCAACACCAAGCCCAGTATGTGTCACCGTCATGGATCTTCCATTCCTTACTAGATTTTTCTTGCCTGAGTCTAAATTCAAACGCACTTTTATACTCACCGCTATCGAAAAGACTTCCCTGATAGAAATGAGTTTCTTGCACATTTACATTCGCCGTGTTGCCCCGAATATCTTCAGAAATCACCTCCAGAGAGACTGTCTCTTCATCCAGCCGGAACATGAATGCATTGTCATGAATATCTTCAACGAAGGTTTCAATGGAATCAGGATAGCCAGGAATAACGGGTGAGAGATAGCTGTAGGCGCGGTAATATTCTTCTCTCTGCAGAGCCATCAGGTAATTGTGTACCACCCCTTCTGGTGTATCCTCAGATTGGTAAGTAGGCTCAGGTCGCAAGAAAGCAATCCCAAAGGCAACTACCACCAGCAGCATAATACCAATGACAATACTAATGAGAAATTTGTCTGTGCTTTTCATGTGGACCTCCGTTTCTTTTATTGGCTGTACAGTGGTAAGGTGACGATTTCAAGAGGCTCTGGCTGGGTTGACCACCATCGATAGCCCGGCGGCGGTGATGGCAGTGATGACAGCTGCGGTCGGGAAGCTGATCATGCGGATCGAGAAGGTATTCAGCATGTACCACAGCATGGCGAAGTTGTAGCGCAGGGTCAAAAAGCCGAAGAAATAGATCAGGGCGTATACCATTAACCCGCCCAGCAGGAAGAACAGGATATCCAGCAGCTTGCCCGCTCCCGATCTGCCCCGGATCAGGAACCAGAAGAGCAGCGGCACGAAAAACAGCAGGGAGAAAGGATTGATCGCCAGGATATAGACTGCGCTCAAACCTACCACGAACAGCGCGAAGCTCTTGATCTCTCTAAATTCAGGCAGCTCTGACTGCCTGGTAAAGCGCCTGGCGATCAGCCTTCCGATGACCAGGAAAACACCCAGCCCGAGCAGTAACAGGATGATTGCCGGCCAGCGGGGATTTAGTATATATGGGTCTTTGGATGTCGCTGGATAGCGGTGGAAAGCATCCATCAAACCCACCGCTACGAAGAGGTAAAGCAGCACGATCGAGCCCAGCAGCGGCAGCCATAAGCCCAGGAAATGCGGCAGGACCTGGCGCCAGTGGCTCACTGCCTGTGAATAAGAAGGCCTGCTGACCAGGACGCTCCCCAGGAAGAACAGACCGGTAAAACCACCAAAGATCAGCCACAGCGGCAGGCCGCGCAGCGCCTGCCGGCTTTCATCGAGGTACAGATAAGGTCCTGATTCTTCTGGAAAGCCATCCATCGACAGCAGCTGCCGGGTCAACGCCTCAGCAATCAGACCTGACTGGCTTAATGTACCTGCCGACTGGTGCTCCATGGTATCGCCCGGGTCGTGCCACAGCTGGTAGTGCAGGTCAGCATATTCCGGCGGGACGCGGCCGGCAAAGCCAATCGCGGGGACACCCGCAGCGACCATCGGCCCCTCGTCCATAAATGATACCGGTGCTGCCTGATCAAGTACCTGGTCAAGTGGTGCCTTGGGGACCAAGTTCCATGTAATTTGCGGCGCCTTAGCCGCCTCCCGAGCAGCCAGCATCAGCCACACTGGACCGTAATTTCGATACTGCCCGCGCATATCCATGTCCATGTCTTGATAGTAAAACATGCCCAGGTTGTCCATTGAGATGCCGGCGATGATAGTTTCTGTGTCCGAGTGGGTCTGGATGTAGCGCCGGCTGCCGATCATGCCATACTCTTCGGCGTCGGTGGAGACGAATACCAGTGTGTATGGGTGCGAGCCTTCGGCGGCGAAAATCTCCGCCAGGTGCAGAAGGATGGCGATGCCCGAGCCGTCGTTGTCTGCACCCTGGATGGTGGTTGGAGCCTGGTCATGGTGAGCGACGACCAGGATCTCGCGCTGCGATTCGCCCGGCAGCCTGCATATCACGTTGTTCAGCAGAGTCGGCTTGCTGTAGTTGATGATTTCCCACTGGTCGATGGAGCAGTCCCATCCGGCAGCGCTCAACTGTGTCTGGATCCATTCGGCTGCCAGCTTGTTGTTCGGCATGCCACTGGCCCGGTCGGGGAATTGGGTGACGAATTCATTCTCGATGGCATAGGCGCGCTGGCCGTCAAAGCGCAGGCTGGCCGGATCGTAGCTGGCCTGCATCTCGGGGGCCGCGCTGCAGGCGGCCAATGCGAGAACGACGATAGCGAACAGGAGCAAAATCCTGGT
>JAQBDA010000019.1:0-8248 GCA_032124675.1 Chloroflexota bacterium | reverse complement strand
GCTTTTGTTTTTGCCCGCCTGGTGGTTTTTTTGGCTTTCCGCGTTAATTTTTTGGGGTTGTTTTGTTGGGGGGTGAGTGCCCCCCACAACCACCCCCGTATCCCCGAGAAACTCGTAACCCTTAAGACAAAAAGAGCCGGTCATCTCGCTGATAGTTTCCCCGAGATGACCGGCTTCGTTTACCGGTTTGGTTGCGTTTGACCATGGCTGGCGGATTATCTCATCCGGAACGCCAGCACAAGGGCCGCGATCCCGCCCACGATTGCCAGCAAACCGATCGCCCATGGCAGGGCTAATGTCGCTGCGCCAATATTAAACAAAAGCCATAGACCGATGATGATGCTGATCGCACCCAGGATGCCAGCGCCCCAGCCCGCTCCCTGAAAAGCCTGGATCAAACCGACGATACCGACTATCATCCCCTGCACACCCAGCACGATCACCAGCACCGAGCCGACAAAGATCGGGCTGAGCCAGGGGTGCTGGAGGATGACGATTCCTGCCAGGATGCCTACGATGCCTGCAAACAGCTTCCATCCCCAGGCTGTGCTGTCTAGGAATATCGCCACGATATAGAAAATACCCCGGATCAGCCAGTAGATGCCCAGCGCCTGGACAAATACAAGCGTCGTTGCACCGGGGCTGGTCAGGAAAAAGATGCCCAGGATAATGAGGGCAATCCCTTCAATCAGCACCAGCCACCAGGGCATTCCGCCGCGTTCTTCTTCAACTGCCATTGTTGCCATTGCAAACTCCTTTACTCATTTTGATATTTTAATTTCGGTCACTTTCGGTCACTGTTTTGCTTACCCATCACCTCCTTCTGTCTCTCAGTATATAACCCTCCTTTAAGGAATTCGTTGCTTTTCATAACACATCTTTATTCAGGTCCAGACAGAGCAATCACGGGACGACCAGCCTGGGTTGGTTCCGATCATTCATCAAATAAATATGTCGCCTCTCCGTAAAAACGCACTTCTTTGGTCACCAGTTTATCCTTCAGCCAGGCTGTCAATCGAGCATTTTTATCCTCCAGGCTCTGCCCCGACTTCAAATCCGCCAGCGGGTAGTTAATGCGCAGGGCGCGCCCCTGGATCAGGTGGCGGGTCAGCCCTGCCGGCAGCAGCTCTCCCTCGCTTGCCAACTCGAGAATTTCTGAAGCATCGTACTGCGGGAAGATCACCAGCCCGGCAATATCCGGGAACAACTGCCGGACTTCCTCCAGCTCCTCTGTCATCACGCGGTGCAGGCTGCAGCGGTCTTTGTATGTGTCAACCAGCGCGTTTAATAGCCGGTTCTGCTCCTGTATATCCCGGCGGGGAGCAGCAGTGCGCGCCGCAAACACCTCTTCATCGGCCCGGATGGTGTACATCAGATACTCCCGCCGCGCCAGTCCGGCCCGGGCGCGCAGCGAATCGGTCAGGATTAAGTCCACGTCCTCCACCGCGGACAGCTCGGCAGTCAGGCTTTTGGCATCCATATCTGCGATCACATGGTGCCAGGTGGTTAGCGTGACAACGGGCGGCTCGTAGGGCACGACCTGTACCAGAATATGCGCGTATCCGAGCGAGTTGAGCGCGGTGATGCGGTTGGCGCCATCCAGTACGACATAACGCGGATCGTGGTCACCCAGTTGAGTGACCACCGGCGGATTTTTCAAGCTGCCCTCTGCCTCTAGCCGCTTCGCCAGTGGTTCTGTCCGTTGGTCATCATTGAACTCGTGCTCGACCAGCAGCTCAATCGGGATAATGCGCAGGTCGGGTGTCAGCGTGCTGTCTGATGGGTGAATTTGAGCATCCATATTTAGAATTACTCCTCATCAGGGGTGTGATCAACCCCCGCATCAGTATCTCTCATTTCTTTCAAGGCAGACTCTACAGACCCTTCTCCTGCAAAGATTGCTACAATGAACTTCACGGCATCCTTTTCCGTGATCTTTCCCTTTGTACCTCAATCAAGCGTATCCCACACTAAGCAGGTGGTGTGGCTACAAAGAAGATGTAATACACAATGCCCAATGCCACCACGTACAGCAATGGGTACAGCCAATCCATGATATTGTCAATCCGCTCCGCCCTATCAGCCTGTTCCGCTATCTCCAGACGCCTCATATATACATTGTAGATCAACACCAAAGCATTGACAATAAAGATCATCGCCATGATAGCATCCATGAAGGTCATATAGCCCAGGCGCGGGTAGTTTTCCGTCAGGCTGAAGCTGAAGGCGATAAACAATAGTACATTTCCGGCAGAAACTTCGATGCGCTTGTTATAATCTTTCAGGAAAAATGTCCACCAGGAGATTAATACAATCAGCAGGATAGGCACGAATACCTGCAAAATATAATAATTCAGGTGGCGTGGCGCTTCATACTCAAAAGTAAAGCGGGAGACTGTTGAATTCGTGCTACTTTCAACACTGGTAATTGCAGTTTCGAAACCAGTAATGATAAACTCATCCTCTCCATGCTCCTGACTGATCTCGCTGAATCCTTCCAGGTCAGTGAAGTAGTAGAAATCCAACGGGTAAAGCAAATCGATGCGGATCGGGAACTGCTGGGTATCAAATGGGAACTTGCGGAAATCGAAGTCTACCTGGAGATTGGTGCTGAAGCGTTCGAAATACTTCGCGTGTCCATTCGGCTCGACCACTACTACCCGGTTTTGCACCCAGCGATTACCCTGCTGATTGTACAGAGTGAAATCAGGCCATTCTCCATTCACATCTGCAAGAAAGCGGTCGAACTCCTTCTCGGTATACACCTTTTGTCTGCACTGGCAGCTATCGGGGCTGAAAGCCAGCGCGGGATCGGTCCATTCCATACCCATGCTGGCTACCACGCTGAAGAACTCGTCCTGAAAATTTACATCGATAATCTGCTGCAATTTAACCCCGACCTTAACTTCGATCGGGTCACGCAGCACGGTCAGCTCGCTGAGCTCTGCGCTGCCTGCCAGCACATCCGGCTGGTTTAGCCCTACCAGCAGTCGGAAATCTCCTTGTTTAACAGGACCATTCGGAGCTCCGCCGTGGACTTCCAAGACGGCGTTTTCGCTCCATTCTGAAAATGCTTCTCGTAAGCTGGCGGTTGTTGCCTCCCCTGAGAGGTTACCAGCCTCCAGCGGTTTTCCCCCGTAATCACGCAACAATAGAACCGGAGTTAGATCGCCTGAGACTGCTTCGACATACGCATACAGCACGTCACCGGGATTGAGGTCGATCAGGTTGAAACTCTCGACCGGCTCATCGGGTGTGATGCTCCCCCGGATCTCCTGGACTCTGACAACTGGCTGGACGACATCCAGGTCGAGACTTACATACGGCTCACCGGCTGGCTCAGCCACGCCAGTGAGCACTTGGGGAGCATCGAGTCCTGCCAGCAGGCGATAGCTGCCAAAGGTCGCCCTACCGAGAGCTGACAGCGCCCCAGAAACGAGCAGCAGGTAGTCGCCATCCTGTGGGATCGGATATTCAAATGCCGCAGCGTATCCTTCACCACTATCATCATCCCAGAGCAGTGTGAATTCGTCACGCAAATCGTTGATCGTTTGTGCCGGATCTAGACCCTGGCTAATCGCATCCTCTACAGCCATTTGGTACGCTTCGAGCTGGGTAGGAATATCTACGGACGAATCAATAATGGATGCAAGGGGATCCAGGCTGCCTGATGTCGTCTCCACGTATATATATAAACGCTGGCCCTGCTTCAAGCCCGAAATCCTGTAAACTGCGTGACCACCAGGATCAAGCACCCCGTTCAACTCTTGCACTCTCGGCTCTGCCTGAGCACGCACGGGGATTAATCCCATGATAAGGGTAAGAAAGATGATGAGCAGGGTTGAGAGCCATTTCCTGGATGTAAGTTGATTTAACCCAGATAATTTTTTAAAGAAACAATTCCAAGACGCTATCATGATTCGCCTCTTTCGACCAAAGATGCTTATTATTTGGATGACATTTGGTTGAGCTGCCCTGAGTCGCCAGGGAATTATAAACGATTACCCTGGGTTACTCTCCAGAGATTAACAGAGTTGATTGGCATCTCTCGTGGGAGTATGTTGTGGTGTTTTTCGGGTTTTGCTCGAAAAACACCACAACATCACGGCAATTCCCAAAGAGCTATTATTAGAAGAGCCGGGCATATTTGACTTTAGAGCCAATGGGAGCAACGCCGTAGCTCGGGTATTGCGAACTCGGTTCGCTGCGCACATTGACATTTACGGTTACCGTTGGGGCATCGGTCGGCGGTGGGGGCAAGGTCGCCGGCGGATAATCGGGTGGGGTAACCTTCAGCTACAACTCCAGGAGCTGTTTCTTCTTGGCTTCGAACTCCTCGGAGGTGATAATCCCCCGGTCACGCAGGTCAGCCAGCTTTTCCAGCTCGGCGATATAATCCGCTCCGCCGGATTGTATGGGCGCGGCAGGTGCCGGAGCGGCTGGCTGAGCACCCTCCTGACCGGCGAGAGCAGCTTCTTCCTCCGCCGTCAGCGGCTGTGGTGTTATGTTCAGCTCCTGCATGGCCTGGTTCAGGTCTTCGTCCTCCAGGTCTTGCGGAGGCAGCCCGGTATGCTCCTCGATGCGCTGGGCGTCTTGCTTGGAAAGCTTGATGGCGGCAGCAGTCCCAGCCGCTGCTATCATCACCATGCCGCCAATCATAACCGTACGTCGTACCATACGCCGCCGGGTGCGCCTCATAACCCGATGTGTAGTCCTGCGTGCCGCACGCCTGCCAGCTCGTCTAGCGGGTCTTCTCATGACATAACCTCCATACATCCAGGACTGGCAGTGCACCAAGCACTGCCAGTCCAATATCTGTTCCTATTGTCTCGCCAGGATCTGGCGCATTTCGGCTTCGCTATCCTGGATCATCTCGCCGCTGACATCGAAGGTCACACTGAAGATCATGCCGCTGAACTCGAATGGCGACCTGTAAAACGGCGCTACCGGTGCACCAGGGTCGGCGCCGATGGTAATTCCGCCGGTCAAACCCAAGCTGAGCGGCGTGGTGACCGGGAAGTCCGCCTGCCCGACCAGCTTTTTGTCGATATAAAGCTGGCCTCTACCGGGTGCGCCTTTTCCGTTGGCGAAATCCGGCTCGCCGGTCACTTCGAACTCATAGCGCAGCGAGTGCCTGCCAGCCGGGACCTGTTCGGTCGACTCGACATGCAGGTATTCCCGGGCGACGTAGTTCTGGACGTACTGCAGATTGCCATCCTTGACATAAAAGGAGTAGCCGCCATCTGTCCCGCCGAAAGATACCAATGCGCCTTCCGCACCGTCAGCCGGGATATCCACATCGGCGGTAATGCTGTGCGGGCGGTTGAGCAGGCGTGGTCCAGCATTGAAAGGCACCGACTGCGTGCCGGGGTAGAAGGTGTAGCTGGTGCGGTCCTTGGCGATCTGCGGTCTTTCTTCTGCAAAGCGCTGCGTGCCTCGTCCATCCACCGGCAGGACATTGTACTTGCCCGCTTCGACATACCACATGCCAATCATCTCGATCAGCTTGGCGCGGTTGTCAGCTGCCACATTGTGGTTCTCGGCGAAATCACTCTCTACATGGTAAAGCTCCCAGCCGGTGGCGTCCAGCTCGGTGAGCGTATCCTTGTAAATTGGCGCACCAAAGAATTTACCCGCTTCCGTGAAGGAAGGTCCAGGCCAGGGACAGACTGCACGCCAGCCATCGTGGTAGATCGAACGGTGACCCATCATCTCAAAGTACTGGGTGTGGCGTTTGCTTTGTGCGCTGGCATTGTCGAAGGTATGAGCTATGCTCAGCCCTTCGATGGGAGACTGAGCCACACCTTTAATGCTCTGTGGTGGCTCGACTCCCAAAGCCTCCAGGACGGTGGGTACCATGTCGATGGCGTGGGTATACTGAGTGCGCACCTGGCCTTTGGCTTTGATACCTTTTGGCCAGTGGACAAGGAATGGGTCGCTGATGCCACCGCGGTAGGTCTCGCGCTTCCAGCGTCGAAACGGGGTGTTGCCCGCCCAGGTCCAGCCCCAGGCGTAGTGGTTGAAATTATTCGGACCGCCCAGCTCGTCCAGGGCAGCCAGGTTGGCTTCCAGCGACTCGGGCACATTATTGAAGAACAGGTTCTCGTTGACCGAACCTGTCGGCCCTCCCTCCGAGCTGGCGCCGTTATCCGAAAGCACCATGATCAGCGTGTTATCGAACTCGCCGATCGTCTTGAGGAAATCCAGCAGGCGACCGATGTGGTGGTCGGTGTGCTCCAGGAAGCCGGCGAAGACTTCCATCATGCGCGCGTACAGCTTCTTCTCCTCCGGCGAGCACTCATCCCAAGGTTTGACGTCCGGATCGTGGCGGGAGAGCTCGGCGTCCTGCGGCACGATACCCAGCTCTTTCTGCCGGGCAAAGGCTTTCTGGCGGTATGATTCCCAGCCATCATCGAACTGGCCTTTGTAATTATCGGCCCACTCTTTGTGCACATGGTGTGGGGCGTGCATGGCGCCGGTGCAGAAGTACATGAAGAATGGCTTGTTGGGAGCCACCTGCTTGGCGTCCGCGATGAAGCTGATGGCTTTATCGACCAGGTCCTCGGTGACGTGATAGCCCTCCTCAGGGGTCTTGGGCGGCTCGACCTGGTGGTTGTCATACACCAGCTCGGGGTAATACTGGTGTGTCTCGCCGCCCAGGAAACCATAGAAGCGCTCGAAGCCGCGCCCGAGCGGCCAGCGATCGTACGGTCCTGCAGCTGAGATCTGGGCGGCAGGGGTCAGGTGCCACTTGCCGATAGCGTAGGTGTTGAAGCCCTTCTGCAAGAGCATCTCCGACAGGAAGCCGTTCTCGAATGGGACATTGCCATTGCTGCCGGGATAGCCAGTTGAACCTTCGGTGATGCAGGCCATGGCATTGGAGTGGTGGTTGCGCCCGGTGAGGATGCAGGAGCGGGTGGGCGAACACAGTGCAGTGGTGTGCATATTGTTATATAGCAGGCCGTTGGCTGCCAAACTGTCCAGGTTGGGCGTCGCAATCGGCGAGCCGTAGCATCCAAACTGCCCAAATCCGGTATCGTCTAATATGATAAACAGCACGTTCGGCGTGCCCTCCCTGGCACGGTTGGGCTCAGGCCAGGCGGGCTCAGACTGGTCGAACGTGCGCCCGATCACGCCTGAAAAGGCACTTCCCGGTTTATATTCTTTGAGAGACATAGTCAATTCCTTTTGTAATAGAAACGCCCCGAGTGATCACTCCAGCCAGATCATCCAAGGCGCGTCCTTTATTCTCGGCACTGCAGTACGTTACGACAGCGCATATTGTCAATTCGTCGTTTCTTGCTGATTCCGCAAGCAGGCGACTTAGCTTTCTTTCTCTTCTTCTGAGGTCTCTTCTCCGGCAGTGGCGACCAACCCCGTCGCCGTGACACCTTCGTCGTCGGCTTCGACTGCCAGGACGGCGAAGCCATCTTTGGTAGCCACAAATCGGCTTTCGGTCACCGAATCATCGCTGATCTCCACAAAACCGCCCTCGACCTCATCCTCACCACCCGCCACGCGGGCTGCAGCAAAGCCTTCCTGCGACGAGATCGCAGTATATGCAACCTGGTGATCCTTCTCGAGCTGCTCGGCGATATCGGCGCTCAAAGCCTGTGTCATGGCGTCTGCTCCGGCTTCCTGCATGGCCTTCTCAACATCCGCCACCCAGCGGTGCTCAACCACAGCCACAATTGCTGAAGAGCCAGGGGTCAGACCTTCGCCCAGCATCTTCAGGCGATCATCGGAGAACCCGCTGTCGCGCAGCTTAGCTGCCAGACCGCCCACCAGAGCACCTACTGCTGCTGGCACCAGCAGCGCCGGACCGGCGATCAGACCGATCGCTGCCCCCGCCACACCACCCAGGGCTGCGCCTTTACCGCCGCCCATATCAGCCGTTTCTTTGATGTGCAGCTTACCTTTTTGATCTTTTCGCAGCACAGCAGCAGCTTCGATCTTGATCATCTTCTCCCGCTGGGCCTGTTTGAGTTCCTTGAGGGCCTGCTTGGCAGCTTTCTCTTCCTTAAACGCCGCCACGATCAACTGAACCGGTACATCATTCATTTTTAACTCCTATAATATATAGAATTTTGAGTAATTATGGGTGTTTTATGCCCAAAAAGTTTACCACAGATTCACCCCAGGCGCAAATTGGACTGCGGGAGGGGAGCACTAAAAAATTGTTGCGGAGTTTCCGTGTGGTGTGGGGGGGGGGGGGGGGGGGCCGCCCCCCCCCACACAAAACAAAAAA
>JAQBDA010000018.1:0-24889 GCA_032124675.1 Chloroflexota bacterium | reverse complement strand
CTGAATCGTTTGGGTCATCGGGTTGGGGGAAGTGAAATTTCGTTGCGAGTATTGTTTTTTGGCGTCTATATCCGGCCAAACCCCTGCCGGTCACACCTTCGCTCTCTCCCCGGTTGTACATGTTGGCAGTATCTATAAAATTGATTCCCGAATCGAGAGCTGCGTGGATGATGCGGATGGACTCTTGCTCTGGTGTAGGCCCGCCGAAATTCATTACTCCCAGGCAGAGAGGAGAGACACGAACGCCGGTGCGACCTAAATTGCGATATTTCATTTCACCTCCTACCAGGCATATGCTTCTGGTGCCGCGCCACCAGGTCCGGGCCAGATCTCATCTAACCTGGCTGTTATCTGCGGAGAAAGATCAATGTCCAGCGAACGCATACTTGCGTCCAGCTGATCGATGGTGCGCGGTCCAATAATAGGCGCGGTGACAGCTGCATTCGATAACAGCCATGCAATAGCAACATCTGCTGGTGATTCCCCCAGTTCCCGGCAGAGGTCTTCATAAGCAATTATCTGGGTAGAAAATTTATCCTTATTGTCTTGCACCCGTTGCGAGGTACGCCGCCCGGCTTTGCGTTCTTCCATTACACCAGCTAACAGACCTGATGCGAGGGGACTCCAGGGTATCAATCCAAGTCCGAATGTCTCGCAGGTTGGAATGACTTCCAGTTCGATCATGCGATCTTTCAGATTATACAGGCTTTGTTCGCATACCAGCCCCAAAAAGCTGCGCTCTCTGGCTGTGTACTGCGCCTGAGCAAGATGCAGCGCAGCAAAGTTGCTCGATCCAACATACAGGACCTTCCCCTGCTGGACAAGCAGTTCCATTGCCTGCCAGATCTCCTCCCATGGGGTTTCACGATCCACGTGATGCATCTGGTACAGGTCGATATGATCGGTTTGCAGTCTTCTCAGACTCTCATCACACGCCTGGCGAATATGATATGCAGACAAACGCCGGTCATTCGGGCCATCACCCATCTTCCCATACACTTTTGTGGCTAATACAATATTCTCCCGTCGATTTCCACCTTGTGCCAGCCAGCGTCCGATTATCTGTTCTGTTACGCCTTCCCCGATTTTCCAGCCGTAGACATTGGCTGTATCGAAAAAGTTGATGCCGATTTCCAACGCTCTGTCCATGATCGCGAAGCTTATCTCTTCGGTGGTCTGTGGACCAAAATTCATTGTTCCTAAACAGAGCCGGCTGACTTCAAGTCCGGTCCTTCCTAGATTAGCATACTGCATGAAGATTTTTTTGCTTCCTTTCCGAGGTGGGATTTCACCTTGTGATATGAATGATACCCCGCTCAGATTAGTATCAACTCTACCTGTGGTGAGCTGAGATATTCAGCTCCAATCTCGGTAACCAGGACGTCCTCTTCGATGCCGATAATCCCATACCCTGGCACGAATAATGATGGCTCAATAGTATACACCTGGGTGCTTTCTAACTCGTAATTAGGTGTGTCAGCATACCTTTCCCATAAAGGTCCGATAACCCCTGCTCCGTCGTGAGCGAGTCGACCAATTTGGTGCCCAGTGGCATGCTTAAATTCTTCGTAGCCTCGCCGGATGACATATTCCCGTGCAGCAGCATCGATAACTTTTCCGGGAATCCCCGGTCTCATAGCCGCGACCGCTGCGCGGGCAGCTCCTACAATTGTATCGAAGCCGTGTTGGACCTCGTCTGGTGCAGCGCTCTCGCCTGGACGTAAAATGTAAGCTACCCTCTGGATATCCGAGCAGTAGTCATTTTTTAATACACCAAAGTCGATGTGCAGGATATGGCCTGGCTGGAGGGTGAGCTGGGAAGGTCCGACATGCCCGGCATGAGATTCGGGGCCCGTATTGACGATTGGACAGTTCTCATACTCCCATGCCGAACCGACATTGTTTTCGATGAGCTTCTGGTGCATATATACGCTGATATCCTGTTCGGACATACCGGGCTTCGCATAGCCAAATGTTTGGGTGAAAATATCCTCGGTTAGCTCAACGGCAGCCCGAATACGAGCCAGTTCGGCTGGGGTTTTTCGTCCGCGAAGGGCTGAGACAAGATTCTCTGCAGAGATGAGCCGGTCGAAGAATGGAGTAGTCTCCAGATACCCCCTCAACACCTGGTACAGTCCATGGGTTAGTCCATCCGCCTGGACATCATTTATGGAATAGTTGATAGCGATATTCGACGGGTTGATCTTCTCTAGTATATTAACGAGTTCGTCGCGGATAGACTGGTCGTATGGAATGACTTGCGTATAGCCACCATCTCTTCTTGCAGTTTCTGCCTCAAAACGACCTACGACAGCAATCCGTTCTCCCGTGCGCGTAAATATTAGGTTACTCTGCCAGGTGAGATCGTGGCCGTAAATTAGAGGCAGCACCGGGTCACCACCCGCCATTGTCTCTCGTACGAAGACCAGCCATAAGTCGATCTGCTTCTCTTTTAGTATTTCGATTGCCTGGTCCATCTTCTCCAGAATTAGCTGACTCATATTATCCACCTTGTAATTTGTCGTTGAAATTCTATTTTGAAGTGTCACTCTTCAGACATGTATGAGCGCTAAACACCGCGCTGTATGTCTAATAGCCATACATTATGTAATCCTGACAGGTATTATAGCCTGTTGTATCGGGGCTGATGGAGCAGGGGCTCGTATGGACTGAAGAAACGATAGTTATATCACGAAATAGATACGGCAGGCCTCATCTATCAATTCCGGAGTTAGCTGGACAGGCGTCTTTTCGTATTCACATATTGACATCAGAGCGATGAGGATATCTCTCGGATGAACCGCTTGCAGCTTTCGACCGGTTTGAACATACCATCGCTGTAGTAGGTGGACGAAAGCCTCCCGGTTAAATGGTATGTTATATTGTTTGCATTGATAAATGAAAATCTGGTAGAAGAGTTTTTCGTCCGGCGAGCCAACTTCCACTTTCATCTGGATGCGGCGCAGGAATGCATCATCCACCAAAGAGCTTGGATCCAGATTTGTACTGAAGACCAGGAACATTCGGAAAGGTACGACGATAGATTGTCCGGTATTGAGCCGTAAAAAGTCAATTTCATTCTCTAGCGGGACGATCCAGCGGTTGAGCAGGTCTGCCGGTCGAATTTGTTGGCGACCAAAATCATCGATTAAAAACAAACCGCCATTGGCCTTCAGCTGTAAAGGAGCTTCATAAAATTTGGAGATCGTCTCGAAACGCAGATCCAGTGAATCCATTTTTAACTCGCCACCTACCATGACCGTAGGGCGTCTAAATAATCCCCAGCGCAGGTCAACCCGCCCGACTTCGGCCTTGCGCGCTCCATCCATCGGAACGATTTTGTGCACCAGGCGATCGTGAATTTGGATAATCTGCCCACCCGCACTGATTGAATACGGGATCCAAATAGGGTCAGTACCCGAGATCAATTTCCCAATTGCCTGGGCAATTGTCGTTTTACCATTTCCGGGTGGTCCATATAGAAAGAGCGATTTACCAGAATTGACTGCCGGTCCGATCCGTCTGTGGAAATCTTCAGGTAAGATCAGATCTCGAATCGATTCCTTCACCTGGGCAGGATTGATTTTACTGTGTCGTTTGGTCTGTAATTCTATCCCCCGGTTGTAATATGGGATGGAAACTGGTACAGGACCGATGTAAGAACTGCGTTCGAAGGCATCCCTTGCTCTTTGCTCTCCGGCATCGGTAAGCGTGTAGACGTACCCCAGCCTTCCCAACTCTGAAGCTGCTTTTGAGACTTCTATCAGGTGCTCTTTCTGCATCCAGTGCAGTAATGTATCGATGATCCGGGTGGATATTTTCATTACATCAACGAACCGACTCAAGGAAACATTACCTTCGCTGAACAGCAGCCGAAAAATTAGCTCGATGACAATACTCTGGGGAATGTGCAGATCTTCGATTTCTTGCGGCTCGGTAAGCAGCTCCTTCAAATTCATTTCACCAACCATGAATCGCTCCTGAGAAGAGATATCCAACTATGTCGATCATTGGTCACTATATCCAGATATGTACGACACCATTAGGATTTTAACACTCTCTTCTAGTGTATTTACTTGAGAATATCGTAATACACATTCCAAATATGTTAGTTTGATATTTTCTAAATCCATAGGAAATGTCTGTAGCCCATGCTAAAATTACAAGAAGTACTTATTTGGTCGAAAGGGAAATCATGAATTCTACCTGGATGTTAGTTTTACGATCTCTGGATGGTAAGCCCCGCGAGTATCCAATTCATACTGGTCGGACAACCCTCGGAAGACGTGCCGATAACGATATTGTTATCGCCGATCTCTCGGCATCAAGATTGCATGCAGAGGTTTTGTACGATTTCGAAACTGACCAGTTAAGCGTTCGAGACCTGGGCAGCACAAATGGTACTTTCGTAAACCGGGACCGATTGGTAGGTCCACGCCAATTAAATTCCAGAGATACTATTCGAATTGGCGAACACCTGATCAGCGTATTTAAGAGTGAACCCAAACAGGTTGCTACTGCCGGGTTGGGCAGCACACAACTGCTGACACGGGATGTTTTGCTGGAATCAATCGACCAGCACGCGGTACTGATGTACGAGGCTGCACGTAAGCTGAATACTGTACTGGACACTGCCTCAGCACTTAAAGAAGTCTCGTCGATGATAAAGCTTGCCCTGGGGGCTGACCGCTGTGAGGTGATCCTACCGGAACACTTCGATCATCTCAGGGAGCATGGATTTCCGGTAACGATTGCACGCATGGCGATCGAACGGCGTTCTGTAGTCAATATACCGGATATCGCTCTCGAAGCCGACCCTGTCCGGGAAAGTGCCTCCTTGCTGAGAATACGTTCTGTCTTATGTGTACCAGTACTCAGTGGTGATGAAGTCATTGCACTGATCTATATGTATAAGACAGTGCCCGCAGAAAGACCATTCGACAATCAAGACGTGCAGCTTGCTGTGGCGATCAGCCATCAGACAGCACTCACCCTGCAGCGGATGCAGCTATTAGAACAGATTACCGAGGAACAGCGTACCAGGATAGTTCTTCAGCGGTTTATTTCTCCCTCTGAAGTTGACTATATCATGCAAAACTACCAGCTCGCGGGTGCTCTCCCTACGCTGGCTGAACATCGGGTGACGGTCTTGTTTGCAGATATCGCGGATTCCACCGGGCTCGCTGAGAGGTTAGGTCCAAAGAAATTTGGAGATGTTCTCACGCGCTATTACCAACAAATGACCGATATCGTCTTCGAGTTTGGCGGGTTGATTGATAAGTATCTTGGAGATGGGGTTATGGCTGTGTTTGGGATGACTGTCGGGGTGAGTGATCATGAAGAGAAGGCAACCCGCGCGGGTTTGGCGATGTTGGACAATATAGAGAATTTGTTCAAAGATATCCCAGAAGGAATTACTATTGGCATTGGAGTGAACACGGGGGATGTAGTTGCTGGTTATGTCGGGACACGAGAGCGTGTTGAGCTCTGTGTACTTGGAGATACTGTCAATGTCGCTGCGGGGCTTCAGGATATAGCACGCCCAAATAGACTGTTGGTTGGACCAGCCACTCAGGCGTCGGTGGTAGACCTTTTTGAGACGAATAGGGTAGGTTCTATCAGTGTAAAGGGGCGCACGAAGGAAGTCCAGGCATACGAGGTGTTACGGATGCCTACTGGGGGGTCGGAGCAATAATTCTCAACACAGCTTCTGATGGGGATATCAATCACCGGCTCAATCTCTGTAATACGTTGGCCGTCGCTTGAACGAGGATACTTTGCTGCTGTTCTCGGCTGATAGCGGCTGGATTATCTCCTGGTTGATCTCCGTACCAGCCAAACTGTCCATGGTTGCCTCCGGTAATCTCCACCCATATGGTATCTACTGGGAGAAGGTCAGCTGCGGACAAGACCTCATCCGGAGATGCAAGACCATCCAGGGAGCCGTAGACTGATGTCACAATGACATCCCCGCTGCTGAGGTCTGTATTGCTAGAAGGATAAGACGCCCACAGGAACAGAGCTTCAGCAGAGCCTGAACTGAGAATGTAGTCGGCAGCCATAGCCCCACCCAGGGAGTGGCCCCCAACAGCCCAAAACTCAATCTCTGGATAAGCGTCAATTACGCTGTTCGCACGATCCGGAGCGAGGACTGCAAGATTCAAAGGCATCGGAACGATTACAGCCAAGTAGCCCTGCCTGGCAAGCGCATTCGCAGCCGGTGCATAGGATCTTGGGTCGATCCGCCCACCGGGATAAATGATCACACCGGTTTCCGAGTTGACACCAGCTGGACGGAATACCAGCAATCCGTCAGTTGTCACAGTAACATTGGAATCAGATTGCAAAGCCTGCAGAGCCTCAGGCATGGGTCCGAGCGGTGTATTTGCCCATATCAAGAATATAATCAGTCCGATGACCGATACAGAAACCACGAAATATATAATTCCTCTGATGTATTTCATCCTTGATTAAAATTCTCCTGACAATGATCCAGCATACCCGGAGAGCTCTACATAACCATTCCCGGTAACAGGTTGATTATCTTTCTGCCCGTTGACATAGACAGCACCCTCCCAATATGTGTAAGAAACTTTCATCTCCTGGTCCTGAATATGCGGGGTTAGCTCTAATTGAATTCCCGCTTTAGGTACTCTCAGCAGCCATCGGATGGGGTACGTCGCTCCGGTTTGTGTGCTTTTCCAACGATCCTGCACTTCAATTTCGAAGTCCAGGTTTCCCAGATGCATGAGGCTGCCATCAGCATCGATAAGTGTACCGCTTGAAAAATGATCGATGCTCCCATCCTCACGCCGCAGCTGGAACACCATAAGCTCGGAGTAATCGCTCAGCTGGATAGAGAACCAATCCCAACCAACCTGACCTTCCGATAGCGCGCTGGTGCTGTATTCATGGTCTTTCCAGCTAAACCCAGCGACTGGATAAGTTTTGTCATTTATAGAAAGGATGCCTTCAGTGTCTAGGCGTGTCTGGCTGTAATAATAGGATGCATTTCCTGGGTCCGGACCTTTCTGACTATATCCGTCTACCCCGTGGAGTACAGGTCCTTTGAGATCGTTCAAGGTCAGAGAGAGCGTTATTTCATCTTGAGAAGCAACCAGCTTGTACGTATCTGGTCCGGTTTCCTCAACACGCCAGTCTTGCAGCCAGACCTTGTAAGGTTCAGCTTGCGCTCCAGCAATGCCTGCAGAGCCACGTGCGAGTCTCTCATAGGCATGGTGTTGATTTGATGCAGTGTCGGTCAGAGCAAAATGAGCCATGTATACTTGTTCGACTGACCAATTAGAACTACGCGTCAGTCGTTGTTCTGGAGGCAGCAGTGCCCTACGAAAGAAGGTAAGCTGATATCCGAAATGCCGCCCTTCTGGTGTCTCGAGGTTCCCGGTGTAGTACCACCACTCTGTCTGGTAATCCGGATGTGGACCATAGTCGTCCGGGAAGTTCAATGCGATCGGACCTTCAGCACGCTGATATCCGATTGTGCCTTCGCTGAACGAATTATTATCAGCTGCCAAAACAAGGCCGGATTGCAGATTGGTATTTTCCAGATAATAATTACACCCACTCCAGATCAGACCTGCACCCATGATGCAAATGATAATTATTAGGATGGTCTGCACCCTTAAGGGGTTGATTTTTAGGTTATTCATATCGGATAGCATCGGCTGCCATCATGCGGCTCAATCGTCTGGCCGGATAGATGCCAGCTAATATTGCTGCAATAATAGCAATAGAAAGGGCTGCGAGGAATGGCTCGGGCTGGAGCTGCATCTGGAGGGTCCAACCAAACGATCTTCGATTGATGATATAGATCAGGATAAGTGCAAGTGTATAACCGGTGGGTATTGCTAACAGACCGGCTGATGCGCCTAATAGCCCGGTCTCTAATAGAATTAATTTCCACATCTGTCGGGCGGTGAGCCCCACAGCACGTAGTATTCCGAATTCTCTTTGTCTTTCCAACTCAACTGACAGCAGAGCGCTCACTACCCCGATGAAGGCTACGAACGTAGCCAAAAGCTGCAAGGCACTGGTGATTGTAAACGTGCGGTCGAACACCTGCAGAACTTCGTTCCGCAGGATACGGTTGGGGCGAATCAAGAGCTGCTGCACCCCAGTCAGCGCTGCTTGAAGTCCATCGACAACTTGATCAGCATCATTTCCAGGTTGGAGCTTCAGTGCTGCGGCTGTGATTGATGTATCTCCCCAATACTGCCTGTATACATCCAAAGCCATAAGTATTGTCCCCTGGCTGGACGAGTAGTCATAATATATACCTACAACAGGAAAACTGGTCTCACCCCCTGCAGTAAATAGGAGAATTTCGCCGCCTGGTTGAGTAATTCCTGTCCGATTGGCGTATGGTTCAGAAATTATCACAGCCCCTGCCTGCATAGCAGAGTCAATCTGATCAGGGGGAATACTGGTCGACAGAAACAGCCTCTCCTCACTCACCCTGGGATTGCTGGTCGCCGCGATATGAGACATCCCCTGAGGTGATTCTACCTGCGCGGAACGTAATACGTATACTTTTTCAACTCCAGGCCAATCATCCAATACATTAATGACTTGTGGGTGGATGGGAGCCGATGATTGTGTGGAAGTAAGACTGGGTGCGGAAATATAAATATCACCCTGCAGAGTTTCTTCCAACCAAGTTACGACTGTGTATCGAAAGCTGCTGACCATCACACTTACCCCAATAGTCACAGAAACAGCGACCATCAAAGCTGCCACTGCAATCGAAGTCCTGCTGAGCGAACTTACAACATCCCTGGGAGCCATACGACCCAGGCTGCCCATCATACTCCCGAGAGGTCGTGTGGATACTTTCATAAGCCAGGATGTCGCTATCGGCGCTTCGAGGGAAAAGCCGATAATCACGGAAAATGTAGCTGTAAAGCTTAGGATGAGATTACGCGTAGGTATCAGTAAAGCACCAATTCCGATGATAATCAGAAATAATCCTGCGATCGCTGCCAGAAATACCGCCTGCCGTGCTTTTTTCTCTAAGCCAGAACGGGATAGCGCCACGCTGGGGGGTACTGAGGCAGCCTCCCAGGCTGGTGGTGCGGCTGCTAATACCGTGGCAACGATACCCAGGAGGGCGCCTTTAATCACACTCCAAAATGGTATCTGTACTCCGCGTACTGTAAGTACGAAATAGAGATCATTTATGGTTTGTGTGACCAGGCGCACCGCAATCTGCCCCATCAGGATACCGATCAACAACCCAAACAGCGCTCCGGCGGATCCAACAATTAGCGCTTCGCTGACCACCAATGCAAATATCTCCCGACGGGTGACACCAATACAGCGGAGTGTTCCGAATAGCGGTCGCCGTTGGACAACTGAGAACGTTATCGTGTTGTAGATGAGGAATAGACCAACCACCAGAGCCAGAAGACTCAAGGCAGTCAAATTAATCCTGAATGCGGATGTCATCTCGTTTATCGTACCGCCGCGCGCTTCGGCTGGTATCAGCCTGGCACCGGCAGGCAGCATTTCATGGATTTTTCCTTGTAGGTCATTACTCCCAATCTCGGGCAGGATCAGGTCGATGCGGTCGATGAGCCCCACCCTGCCTGTCAGCTCCTGGGCAGTGGCAATATCTGTGATGATGATGCCATCCAACGCGCGTTGGGTTAAGCTGTCTGCAGGGCTTATGTATCCGGCTATCTGGGCTGGTTTTATCATACCCCCGATCTCTAAATCAATCTGGCAACTGTTGTCTTCAGCAGGACAGTCCAGCAGACCAGACCGTTTTGCAAGATCGGTGGATATAAGTATAGCGCCGGGTTTGGTAAGGAACTGGACCAGATTGCCAATTGGCTGGCGAGACTGCTCTCCTGTTTCACCACCCAGGTAATCGCGAAATGCGGCGTCTGAGAATGGATCAATACCAAGGAGTTGGACCGGACCTTCCTCCAGTGACGGAGCTGAGATGTACTCGCTTATAACAGGAGCGGCGGCATCCACAACACCGGAAACTGCCAGATTTACGTAAACCTCTTCTTCCAGACCACTTGGCCCGCCTATTATCTGGTGAGTTGCCCGACCAGCAACGGCCTCGGTACTCAGATCGAAGGCTCTACTCGCGCTCGCGTTGGCTATATCTATTGCGACTACTACCGCAACGCCTAATGTGATGCCTAATATCATCAAGGCTGTCTGCCAGGGATGGCGAAGCAAGTATTGTAGCCCGATGTTGAAGATCAGGCGAGCTGCGAACGGGGTTGTGTGATCCATACTATGATTTCATTTTATAGTTGTATTTTGTAGACACGGTGGTTCTTATAGGCTTTCCCCCCCAGGTTTTCAAGATCGTTTCGCATCTGTACAGCGGATTCTGCGACCTGGGTCAGATCAGCATGTTCGAAGCTGTATTCGTGGATAGTCTTTTCCATCTCGGAGTATAAGAGTGCGTTGCCTCCGCGACCTTGAAACTCGGGAAGTATTCCTGCACCGTTTAGAACAACCCATTTTGTACGCCGCATATCGAGCAAAATATGGATTAGACCAAACGGAAACAGCCGGCCTCTGGCTCGCTGCAACCCGTAAGACAGATCACGCCAGCCGAATAGAAACCCAATGACTTCATCTCCATGGGTGATTATTTTGATCAGACGAGGGTCAGCGACCGTCTCCACATTCTGCATTACGAAATCGATTTCTTTATCTGTCAGAGGATAATATTCCCAGTTATTAACAAAAGCCTGATTGTACGCCTGCCCGATACGTGACACCCATCTTCTCAATTCTTTCTTGGAATTGAATCGAAGAACCTGTAGGTTACCTCTATCCTGCATGCGTTTGGCAATCCTGTGGACTCGCTCTGGTAATTGGAATCCTTCAGCGCTCAAATAGCATGAGACAAAATCCACTTCTTTTTCAAATCCTATGCCTTCGACCAGATTTGGGTAGTATGGGTAGTTGTAATTCATCATGGTCATCACCTGGCGATGCTCAAAACCCTCCACCAGCAGTCCATACCCGTCTAATGGACCAAAGCCTTTCGGACCGATTACCTGGTCTAAGTTTCTACGCGCAGCCCATTCAAACACTTCTGTGAATAAAGCGAAAGCTACTTCTGCATCATCCATACAATCGAACAAATAGAATTGAGCAGTGTGCGTTTGGTGATAGTCGTTATAACGCCGGTTCTCCAGGGCTGCGATTCTTCCAACATCAATGCCGTCTTTGACAGCAATAAAGAAATCTGCAGCGGAGTGCTCGTAGTATGGGTGCTTTTTCCGGTTCAGCTGCATCTCGGCATCAACAAAGAGAGGTGGCACCCAGTATGGATGGCCATTGTATAACTTGAATGGGAAACGAACGAAACGCTGCACCTGGGATTTTGATCCGGTGTCAATTTTCTGTACCGCAATCATCTCTACTCCTCGTGACCCTGTCTTATGGCTTGCTATACGTGGACCAACTGGATCCGGATGGTTCGATACAGTGATCAATCAAGACACCATCTCGCAAGCACAATACACGGTCAGCAATCCTGGCAGCTTCCTGGTTGTGAGTGACCATGATCAGGTTCTTGCCAGCATGACGGGTGAGTTGGTCGAGCAGCTCCAATACCTGATTTCCAGTCTCCTCGTCTAAATTACCAGTCGGTTCATCGGCCAGGACAAGCACAGGGTCATGAACCAATGCTCTGGCGATTGCTACTCTCTGTTGTTCTCCTCCGGACAGGCGGTCTGGATATGTCTGTAAACGGTCGTGGAGACCAACTGCTGCGAGCATTCGATCTGCCCTTACCCTCGATTGCTGGCGAGATACGCCGTTTAATTCTAACGGGAGGGTTACATTATCGATCACATTCAAGGTCGGAATCAAGTTGAAGAATTGAAAGATAATGCCAATATTCTCCCGGCGAAAAATCGTTCGCTGGTGGTCGTCGAGCAAGTTTAGATCCTGACCATTGAATAAAATATCACCTGTATCTGCACGGTCAATACCACTAATGAGATTTAGCAGTGTACTCTTCCCACTTCCACTTTTTCCAATAACGGCAACAAATTCTCCGTGAGCAAATTCAGCAAAGGCATTCATTAGAACTACCCTATTTCTGTCGCCTTCCTGATAGACTTTCGATAAACTGGCTACACGGAGGAAGTTGCGATTTTCTAGCTGGCTATTCACTCTTCCTCCTGGATTTTGAATATACATCGAGAGCCCGTTCCCGTGCCCACTGGTGGTCAACTATAGGGGCTGGATAATCGATCCCAATCCGGCATCCAGCCAATTTTTGCTGGTCCGAAGGCATCAACCAGGGAGAATGAATGAATTCTCCGGGGACATCTACTAGCTCTGGTAGCCAGCGGCGGATGTACACTCCACTCGGGTCGATTTTTTTGCTCTGAGATACAGGATTAAAGATACGAAAATACGGGGCCGCATCCGTACCAGTTCCAGCGATCCATTGCCAGCCACCGTTGTTGGCAGCCGGATCACCGTCGATAAGATGCTGCATGAACCAGTGCTCTCCCCAGCGCCAGTCAATGAGCAGATCTTTAGTCAGAAATGATGCAGCGATCATGCGTGCCCTGTTATGCATCCAGCCAGACTCTGAGAGCTGGCGCATAGCTGCGTCGACAATCGGGTAGCCTGTCTTGCCAGCACACCAGGCATCGAACTGGCTTGAATCATTCTGCCATGGAATATTCTGATTACGGAAGTTTTCAACCCGCACATGGGGGAAGTGATACAAGATGTGGATATAAAAATCACGCCAAATCAGTTCATTCAGCCAGGTTTCTGCTCCCTTCGATTGTGTACTAGCCTGTGTCGAACTTATGGCATGTTGTGCGCTCACTACTGCCTGGTGGGCTGACAGCATTCCAAATCTTAAATATGGTGAGAGTTGTGAGGTTCCGTCATAATCAAGCATATTGCGACCCGAATCATAACTGAAGATTGGAGCATCGTTACCCCCGTCCAGGAATTGTTTCAGGCGTCTTTGGGCTTCTTTCTCGCCAGGAACAAATGGATGCATTTGACTTACTGGAGGGGGTATTGGAAGCGGCTCACTTGATATATCCGGGAGGCCGACTAGTTGTTCAGGAGATGGCTGGAAATTTCTATCTCCGAGGAGAGGTAAGCTCTTCCAGGCTTTGCTGAAAGGGGTGAAGACTGTGTATGGAGTGCCATCCGATTTGAGTACACTTCCTGGTGGGTGGACTGCTGAGTTCCCTACCAGGTTAAGCGGCAGCGTCTGGGTAATTCTTCGGTCTCTGCTGCGTGCATATGGTGAATGATCGGCTTCTGCAAATATCCCGGCGGCATCGCATTCCCTTACCAGCCGGGTAAGTGACTTAACCGGCGAACCCGACCGAAGGATCAGCCGGCTGCCTATCGCCCGTAATTCCTCATCAAGCTTCGATAAGCCAGAGAATAAAAACTTCAGTCTCTTATCCCCAACATAGCGGGATTCTATTAAATTACTGTCAATAATATATACGGGCACTACGATATCGCCATTTTTGTGTGCTGCTTGCAGTGCCTGGTTACCGGTTAGACGTAAATCTCGTCTAATCCACCATATCGCTGTTTTCATATTCTATTCCAGCTGTAAGATAATTTCGCGCAGCAGCGAAGCACTATTTTCCAACTGCTTATGCTCTCTGTCATCCATCACGGGATGAAAAGTGGCAATAACACCTTCCCCACCTAATAATCGTGGGAGGGAAATTGTAATATCTCGTGTACCGACAATTTCCTCGATGGGTGTGCAGACTGTCAGGATTGCGCGCTGATCGCGTAGGATAACTTCAACGATTCGCGACAGTGCACTGCCGATTCCATAATATGTTGCACCCTTGGCCTCGATGATGTGGTATGCTGCATTACGGACCTGGTCTTCTATGCTAGAATGATCTTCCTCACAAATGCTCAGGTTCTGCAGCTGGCAGAAGTCGTCTAGCGGTATACCAGCGATTGTTACAGAGGACCAGTTTAAGACTTCCGAATCTCCATGTTCACCGATCACATACGCATGCACGTGCTGGGGGTCGACGCCGATATGTCGCCCAAGAAGTGCACGGAAACGTGCTGTATCCAGTGTTGTCCCAGTACCGATGACCCGGTCGCTAGGGACCCCATTTTGGGCGGCATATCGGGCAGCCAAATGAGTCATTATATCAACCGGATTAGTAGCCACTAATAGTATAGCCTGGGGGGCATGCTCCAGAATGGAGGGTATCACACTATGAAACACCTGAGCATTTCGTTGGAGAAGCTGTAAGCGAGACTCGCCTGGACGCTGGCTGACTCCCGCGCTAATAATAACTACCCGGGAACCAGCAAGATCAGCATACTCGCCAGTATATACATCAATTGGATGTGCAAATGGAGCAGCGTGTAAGATATCATCCGCTTCCGCTTTTGCTCGTTTACGATCAAGATCGACCAGGACGATTTCCCTGCCGACACCCCGCATAAGCATTGCGTATGCTGCCGTCGATCCAACCAACCCGCTGCCAACAATTCCTGTTTTCATTCAGCCTCCGGCTACAGGTATTCTCAAAAAATATAGATGAGGAGGTGTTTTACGGCGTCGCCGCAAAACACCTTACCATTTATTAGATAACCTCTAATTATTCAACTGCACTCGCAGGGGGTCTGGTGTAAATACCCTTAGATTCATATATTGTCATATGCCTCAGGGCTTTCTCTTCTTTCAGCACCAGATCGGCAACCCGCAGCCCACCCAGAGCTGTGGCTGGCATAGATTGTCCAGGGAAGATGCTGTCACCGACCATCCATATCCCAGGTGCGATGTGTGGCTTGCCTGAGCGGAATAGACTGGTTTGCGGGAAGCCACCGACCCATCCCCATTCCCTGCGAGTGAATCTTTCAAACGTAATTGGTGTACCAGGCAGCACAAGACTGGCTGATCTGCCAAAACCAGGGAGTATGCGCTCAGCCGATTGCAGTATCTTTTCCTTGTACTGCTCCTTGCGGTCCTGATAAAGGTTGGGATCGGATTGATACAACTTCCACCATGAGTGTAAATTCGTATGGGTGCTTAATGTGACAGCTCGCTTTCCAGCAGGTGCGCGGGTAGAGTCCCAAACTGGGCTAATTGAGAGAAATGTGGAATTTGTCTCCCCAAGGGGTCTTCCACTCAATATCTGGTGATGGAGATTGGCGTCCGACGGTATTACTCTTTCATCAACGCCCACATATAGCATATATGCTCCCCAACCATCAGCTGGAACGGATGGGATTTCTGGATTGTCCTTTTTCCCCATCAAGCGGAAAAGATTCGGGGGAGGCAGATTGGCAATGATTACCTGTGCTGAAAAGAACTCACGATTTTTTGTCTCGACACCCAGTGGCTTACCATTGTGCATGACGATCCGTATCGCTTCTTTGCGCATGAGTACTTGACCGCCATGATTTCTAACGGCCTCCGCCAGCTTTAGGGAGATGGCCTCCATCCCGCCTTTGATATGAACGACACCACGGCGGGGAAGGTCTAACGCAGATGCTCCATAGAGAGCATTTGCGTATTGGCTGGTTGTTTGCGCTGAGATCAGCAGCTGGGCATCAATGAATAGTCTCAATACCTCAGACTTATCCTCCAGGTGCCTAGCGACTGTTGAAAATGCGTCTGTAAAAAGGGCGGGAACTTGTTTTAGGCTTGGTTTGTCGGCCAACCATCCCAGACCATCGACTGCCAGATCGATGAGTTGGGATAGTGATTGAGGTGGAAAAGCAGGCATCCGGAGAGCTAAATCCCACATAGCGTCGGATGTGCTTTCTTGCCATTGCCAGAAGTTGTCGCTAGTTTCACCGAAAGCGCGATGCCTTTCCTCCCAACGTCGCTCATCACCATAGCGCACAATCGTTTCACCTTCGGGCATGTGCACAATCATTGCTGAGTCAGCAGGTTGGACAGGCCATTGATTGATCCCTGAGGCAAGTGCGACAATATCCATTGGACCTCTGGGGTAGAAGCCGCCTGCCAGTGTAGCACCGGTATCGAAACGATATCCCTGATGGTAAAACGTACTTGCACAGCCTCCGAGATATGTCTGAGCTTCCAGGACAGTTACCTTAACTCCAGCGCGTGCTAATACCGAAGCGGTAGTCAACCCTCCAATGCCAGCTCCAATAATAACGACTTCCGGGGTTGATCTAGATCTGATCATTTTTCAAGCAGTCTCTGTGTCTTCCACGCTCGATAAGTAAATAATAGAGGCAGGCTGATCCACATGCCAGCTCCTACCAGCCACCAGAAAGGATTGCTGCTTAGTTCAGCCTCCACCTCGTCAATCACTTCAATCAATTCAGAATTTCGTTCGTGATATGAGTGCTTGTGGCTCCAGGATTTGAATGGACCATGTATGTGCCGGTCGACGAATCCATTCGGGGCTACATCCTCGATGCGAGACAACCATCGAATTGGGAGGAAAAGCAGCCAAAGAGTAAATTTCATCTCATCGGCTTCACCCAAGGTCTGAGGTGCGCTTTGAATACTCACAATTACCGGCGGTGGGGTAATTTCCGCCATGTTACGTGATTTCATGTGAAATTCGCGCACATCTGGTAGGGTAGAGCGGGTTTCGAATTTGTGTTTGTAGATCATCGATGAAATCTTATCGACCGAGATACTCAGCGAAGGTCTGCCTTGCGGAAAATTTGCGCATATATGGGGCAACATTGGCTGATGTGAACGGGCGTGGCTGCTCGACAAATTTATATACTGCATTATTATCGGTCACATTCTTGACTGCCAACAGCTCGAGGAGACTGCGAGTGACGGGTGGGTTAGGTAAGACCGCTTCCATCAACGAGACAATAATCCGGAGGAGCGGCATTGGGAAGCGGATCATTGTGCGCCTTGCACCTACAGCCATCAGAGTGCGGCGCTCAATCTCTTCCAGTGTAAGGATATCAGGTCCACCCAGTTCATACTCTTTGCCAATGGTGCTATCGTCAACCAATGACTTCGCGACTGCTGTCGCCACATCCTCAACCCATATTGGCTGAAATCTAGCGTTTTCATCGCCGATAATGGGATAGATGATCGGACTGAATGGTACCAATCTTGCGAATGTGTTAGCAAACTCATCCTCCGGTCCCCAGATGACCGAAGGACGGAATGCCGTCCAATCCAAACCGGATTCGGCAACATATTCCTGGGCTTTCCCTTTTGAGGCAAGGAAGCGATAAGGCTTTTTTGAGTCGGCACCTAATTGGGAAATATTGATAAACCGTTGGATTCCCGCTGCCTGAGCAGTGGTCACTACATTCACCGTGCCCCCGTAGTTAACTGTATCGTATGTCCTTCCCCCGGTTTCTTTTGCAATCGCTACAGTGTGAATGATCCCGGTTGCACCCTGCATCACCGGTAGAAGTGTCTCTGGGCGGGTCACATCTCCTTCCACTAACTCAACATTTAACCCTGCTAGCCGTCCTTCTTCGTCCACATAAGATTTATTCCGCACAAGTGCTCTGACCGGTATACCCAGCTCTACTAACTGGCGGGTGATATGGCTACCGACGTACCCGGATGCTCCAGTAATGACAATCATGGCATTTTTCCTCTACTTAATTGGTCAAACCTGATGATTGACCTGCTAAATACTCTCGAATTAATATTGACTTATTATAGCCTGTTATCCATGTAGTGTCAAGGTATTGTATAGATATATGTACATATACTTGACAGTATATGCTTGCCATGATAATATTTTCTTGCCAATATATAGACGAATTACAGGAGTATACATATATGGTTGAACTAGATGCAATCAACGACGAACCTTTGTACAATATCGGTGTTGTTTCCCGCATGACGGGAATTTCTATGGCGACATTGCGTGCCTGGGAACGGCGATACGAGTTCCCCGAATCAGAACGGACAGCCGGGGGTCACAGGTTATATTCTGAGAATGACGTGCTTCGGTTGCGGTGGGTGAAGGCAAGGATCGATGAAGGTATGCAAACAGCTCAATCGATCAATGCGTTACGCCATCAAGAATCGACCGGTCATCTCATCCTTACTGCCAATGCCTTGACGCCGACCCAAGCCATATCGACCGAGAAACCCTCTTCAATCCAGGTGGGTGGCACAAATGATAGAGCTGGAAATCTTGAAGTTTTTCGCCAACGCCTAACCGATCATCTCCTGCAGCGTAATATTGAACAGGCTGATGACGTTCTCATAGAAGCGTTGGCAGTATCCACACCAGAAGATCTTATTTTAAAAGTGATCGCACCAACGATAGCAGTTATGGGGACTTATTGGGAAGAAGGCGCGATCAACGTGGCAATCGAACACTTGAGCACGAATTATCTGCGGCAGAAATTACTATCCTGGATACTTAGTGGACCTCCACCCAGAAAAACGCGCCCAATAGTACTCTCTTGTGCTCCAGACGAGTGGCACGAAGGCAGCCTGCTGGTGCTTGGGGCGCTTCTCCGCCGGCGACGCTGGCCTATTGCTTACCTCGGCCAGGCTCTGCCGCTCGAAGATCTGGCTAATTTTGTCAGCCAGATACAGCCTAACCTGATCGTCCTGGTAGCATTGACAGAGATGACAGCAGAAAAATTGGCGGACTGGCCGATATTCTTACCACAAGTGGCAGAGAACAAATTCCCCATTATGGGATACGGAGGCCGGGTATTTGTGGAGCAGCCTGATTGGCGGATGAAGGTTCAGGGTATGTATCTGGGGAACACTTTCGAAGATGGGGTATCGACGATCGAGCGCATTTTGCTCCAGCAGAGATAGCTGCCAGCAGGCAGGGTATCGTCATTTCTTGAAAATTGGGGTCATACTCAGCAGGTAAAATTATTTGATCAGCCTGCCTGCAGTGGGCCGTTCTTCTAAAACCCTGTCACGGACTCTGGTTTGATCTTATATAATACTCGTGCTTCGCCCGGTCTGCGGTAAGGGTAAGTTTCTAATCCAAGATATTTCATTGCCATCTTGTCGATGTGATCCTCGGCACCCCGCTCGGTAATTTCTTCCACCGTTCCCCTCACCTGAAAATATCGATAAGGATCATGCGGGTCCAGAATCGACACCGCAACGTTTCGATTGCGTTTTATGTTGCGATCCTTCTGGCGTCCCCTGGCACTGTTCACAAGTATATTTTCTCCGTCATAATCGATCCAGACCGGTGTCACCTGCGGGCTGCCATCTGGCATGATGGTAGCCAGGTGTGCGAACGACTTTTTCTGGATGAGCTCCTCGTGCAGACGAGATATTTGATTGTTTGGCATACTCTGTCCTTTAATGTATACGATAATATCAATATTTTATCATCTGCCTTGATCGACCGGTATGGCTGCGTAGTCCAGGACTCGCTTGCACTGCGATTGGATAACTACTTGGAATCATTTCCAGGGAAATGTGTTCTCTCAATCATAAAAGCTTTTAACGATATTATAAACAAAATTTAATGTATAAATATAAATACTTACAAAATTATTAGGTAATTTTCTCCTGAATCACGATACACTTCATATATGTTATAGCGGGGAGTTGGCTGCCAATTTCAGTGAAATCTGGCATCTTGTCAGGTTTCTATGTCATATAAGGATGGATGGATTGATTCGAAAACTTCGACGGTTGAAAACAGTTCTTGGAAATAACCTGTCAAGAGGTCAATCTTTGGTTGAGCTTTCGCTTATTGTCCCGTTGGTATTGATAATGCTGGTGGGGATGATCGAGGTCGGATTTTTAATCTTCAACTACCTGAATGCGATGGATCTGACAAGGGAAGCGGCGCGCTTTGCCTCCACCCGTAACTTCCAAAATGCCACCCCCGGGACTATTGGTAGCTCTGATTGTACAGACTCGGTATTGGATTATTACAAAGACACGGCATGTTTCTTTGTCGATCCTTCATTGAATCCAAATATGCCGCTCGACGCCAGCCGGTATGATGATGCAACAATTTCCGTGTTCACAGTTGTATCCGGCACCCTAGCAACTGTATCGGATCGTTGGCCGAAGACTCCTATCGACCCTGATAATGATGGGGTTTGGTCGTTGTATAGCAATAATTGGAAGAAAGATTGCCAGGGGAACGATATCCACACACAGCCAATATTTACAAATGCTGATGTTGAATCATTATTCCTCAGCTCTGCTCCAAAGGCAAAGGGGATTGTACTGGTAGAAGTCCATATATGCTACGACCAGATGATCTACATTCCATTCATTTCTGATTATATCGGCTCTCCGTTTCGCATCCATACCTACTCATTCATGCCAGCTCCAGAGGCGATTCCAACTCCAACCCCAATCCCTTAACGCTGGTGGGGGTGATCATGCCGGTAAACAATAAGCCAAGAGATACCATAAGGGCACTTAGACAAATGATCGGTAGAAGATATTCAATCGATCCCGGAACAAGAGAACGCGGCCAGGCATTACTGATCCTGGCTATCGCTTTTGTGGCGTTGTTGGCTTTTATTGGGCTGGTCACTGACGCTGGATCTTTATATATCACATATACCCAGCTTAAAAGAGCTGTGGATGCGGCCTCTGTGGCCGCCGCGAATAATGTAAAAATCACTTCCCCGGGTGAGCCGTATGCGGTTCGAAAACAAAAGGTAACCGAAGCGGCGCGCGAGATGCTGGCTATGCACAATATTACCGATGTCTCGCTTCTGGAAGTGTATCTGTGTGACGATTCAGTCATGCCGGCAGATTTTGATGCTATGTGCCCGGATGCCGGTGATCCACCCCGCAAGCTGGCCTACGTTAAAGCGGTCCAGGATTCTCCAGTCTACTTCCTGCATTTATTTGGCTGGTCTGCGGTTCCATTGACGACAACTGCTGTAGGCGAGGCAGCTACAGTTGACCTCGTACTTGTAATCGATACCTCTGAATCGATGGCATCGGATGTTAACTGTGGAAGCGATGGCTCCTGCACACCCGGTTATGACCCTAATAATTTCAATCCGGCTGCCTGCAACCTGGCCAATAACTGCTACCCCGCGCGGCAAGCCAAGAATGCCGCCAAAGCACTGATTGCCCGTTTGCTGCCAGGTTATGACCAGGTAGCGATTGTCCATTACGACTACCGAGCCCACCATATCTTTGGGCTGGATTCAGATATCACTGCGGCAATCGGGGCGGTAGATACCGTTTTCGTACATGATGACGCACCGGCGGCCTTATTAGAGTGGTCAAAGCCCAGCCCGATGGGCGGCTACCGCACATTCAATCCGATCTTTCCCGATGACCGTGATGGCAATGGTTCGGACTCTGACCCTGGATCCCCCTGCACAGACCTGATCGATTATCACACCGGTGGTGCAGGTCAAGATATGTGGGACGATACAACCGGTGACCCATGTGATGACGATGCCATGCTGGATGCCTACGATTGGGATGCGGACGGTATATGGCACGACTTCGATGATCACAATATCGCGGTTGGCAAATCGCGCGAGCAAAATTCCCAGGTGTCTACCTGCATCGGCTGCGGCATACGTCTGGCAACCGATGTACTGAAGAATGGTGGTCGCATGGACAGCGTGTGGGTAATGGTCTTTCTATCAGATGGTTTAGCCAACTTGAGTGATACGCAATCCTCCAACCCGGATATTCCTCCCGGTTATGAGTACGGTTTCTGTGGCGATGATCCATCGACAAGCTTTTGGGGATCTTTCTGTATCGATAAGAACTTAGGAGCCAGCGCGGGACGGTATTGTCTGGACACTCCATCCAATGAATGCCCACCGGGATCGACGCACACCACCGCCAGCGGTCCATACAGCGTCGAAGATTACGCATTTGATATGGTGGACGCAGCTGCACTGCTGTATACCATGAACCCGCATGAACCAACGGGTGAGGATATGGTCATCTACAGCGTAGCGTTGGGAGCAGCCAATGCCCAACCACAGGTCTTGAGATACATGGCAAATCTGGGGGAGGATGGAGATCGCGCGAATGATAGCTGCGCCGGTAAACCAGCGACATCCAATTGTGGCAATTATTACTATGCACCTACTGGAGCTTACCTTGACCAGATTTTTGAAAGCATTGCTTCGCGTATCTTTACCAAGATCAGCCGGTAAGCGAAAGGGGATGATGATATGTTTATTCGGTTGAGATCACGATCGTTGACCAAAGCCCAGGCAATGCTCGAATTTGCCCTGGCTTTGCCGGTTCTGCTGCTGCTGCTTTTCGGGATCATCGAATTCGGCCGCCTCGTGCAGGCATGGCTGGCAGTGCAGAATTCAGCGCGCTTCGGTGTCCGCTACGCAGTCACTGGTGGACTAGATCCAGCCTACTGCCAGTTAGCAGCACAAAACCTGGGATTGGTTGCCGCGGACACTTTTGGTACCAGCCCGGCAGCCTATGATTGCATGGTACAGCGCGCCTACTGCCTGTCCCTCTCCCCACCAGATCCGAACTGTGACGCAAGCGATTACACGTCCCAGTTAGAGGATTGGGCGCGCCTGCCTTCCATCCGTGACTCTGCACGCTCCGGCGTTGCAGGAGCTTCTGTATCCGACAACCCTTCAATATCAGGAGACTATATAGCCTACTTAATCAGCCACAACCTGTTTAATCTGGGTGACGCTACTCAAAATCAGTACTACCACGTAATGACGTGCAGCAACCGGGATTTGAACGGTGATGGGGCGAGCGATTTCGGGCGCGACGCGTTCACTAATCCTGAAACCTGTATGAACATGACCACCAGCACATATATGGACGATGCTGGCGGCCCTGGAAACCGGGTGCGGGTGACGGTCACGAATATGCACCCGATGATCCTGCCCCTGGTCAGCAATATCTGGCCCCAGGTACGGCTAATAGCCTGGAGAGAGGGCATTGTCGAGAAGTTCCGTGTGTCCCGCATAAGCGGTGTTGGCGGTTTGATCCCGGATGTGCCCACACCAACTCCACTGCCTACCGATACTCCTACTGTCACACCTTCACCAACTTCGACCCCTACACCGATTCCAACGGACACACCGACGCCGACGGATACCCCGACACCCACAGAGACGTCGACTCCTACGGCTACCCCAACTCCATCATGCGCTGACTTGCAGATTGATGGTCCGCTGTACTTTAATAGCGACGATATCCAGATTCCTCTTACTAACCTGAGTGGGGTTTGGCCGATCACCATCAACCAGATCTCAACGTTATGGGATGAGCTGGAATCTCAGCCATTAGGTCCGTGGCATGACCAGATTGACCCCTTGCCGAACGACCAGTACTTCGATCGCTACCTGTGGGCAGGCTCTACGATACTGGACGTCAACCCAAACATTTATTTGAATAGTCCTCCAACTACTTACAGCCATGCCTTGGTTTTGACGCTCAATCCTTCCACCTCTGATAACCTGGATATGGACTTCTACCGCAGCTTTACCAGCTACTATGTCTATTACCATGCCCGTGACTTCGAAGTGACCCTGGATTACCAGGTGGGATCCATGGTATGCCCAGCGGTGAACATAACGGGGCAGTTTGGTCCGATCGTAGAAATTACGCCTCAGCCGCCTAACCCGATCACTGTGCCATTCTTCATTCAGGCGGGTGCCAGCGACCCGGATGGAACGATCAACCGTGTCCGGTTCGAGGTCTGGGATGCAACCGAAACCACCATCCTTGGCTACCAAAATGATTATAGCGCTCCATTCTGTCTGTTCGGAGAGACTGGTGGAACGTGTACAATGGCTAATCTCGGCGGCACGTGGCCGAACAGCTCCAATGTCATCCAGAACGGCACGTATGTGATCTATGTCCAGGCGCGTGACAATGACTCGCCGCGTCAATACACGCGCATCAAGACGACAATCGTGCTCGATCTCCCCCAACTCGTGCCGTGCAACAATACCGGCACAGGGCTCCTGGGTGAGTACTATAGCTGGACAGGCAGCTCACCTCCCAATTTCTCATCGATTACAAACTTGTTGCATGCAAGAGTAGATCCACAGGTTGATTTCGATTGGGGTTATGGTTCACCCGACCCGGCTGTGCCGAATGACCGCTTTGCTGTCCGCTGGCGTGGGCGAGTGCAGCCCAAATATGACCAGGCAGATACATACACGTTTTATGTCCGCACCGATGATGGCGTGCGTTTATGGGTCAACGGGCAGCGCCTGGTCAACCGCTGGACCAACCAGAGCCCTACCGAGAGGAGTGGTACGATCGACTTGCCGGCTGGGTGCCATCTCTATGATATCGAGATCGAGTATTTCGAGAACTCCGGTGGCGCAGTAGCCGAGCTGCGCTGGGAGAGCCCCAGCATCGCCAAGGAGATTATCCCACAGCCGAATTTATACCCGCCAACCGGGCCGCTGCCGGCGACTTCAACTCCTTCGCCTACGCCTCAGCACACTGTGACTCGTACACCTACGCCGACCCGGACCCCGAAGCCGCCGGATACAAATACCCCTGTGCCGCCCACTAGCACGACTGCACCAAAGACGAGTACACCGACCCCAACTAACCCCGTGCCCAAGACGTCAACCCCTACGCGCACAGCAACGCCAACCCTGCCGGGGCTGCCAACAAGCACGAGAACGCCAACCATTACACCTACACCATGTATGACTCCGCCGGATCTGGGCGGCTGTAAGTAGACTACCAGCTCCAACGATCACCACGCTCGATGGTGATCGTTGGAGTGATCTGTGATGGTTATTGAAAGAGGATGGCATCCAAGATGAGATCACGGCGAGCTGTTTACCTGGTGTGTTTTGCAATATTAATGGTATTGTCCACCGCACTGTGGGGGAGACGAGATATCCTGCAGGTGAAAGCCAGCCAGTCATCTGGCGCAGCGTTAGATTTGAAAACATCTATGCCGCTGGTGCTGTTCGGGTTCAGCGATGGATTTGGCTCCGTGACTGGGACTGT
>JAQBDA010000017.1:0-17997 GCA_032124675.1 Chloroflexota bacterium | reverse complement strand
TTCTTAAGGAGTAAGAAATGACCGACAATTCAAACCCAACCCCGAAATACAACACCCATATCCCCGCAAAAATCATGACCCCGGATAAAGTCGAAACCCGCCTCGGCACCCTGGAGTTTTTCGACGGGATTCCCACCAAAGAGACTGCCGCTCTGGTATACGACAACCTTGACTTCCTCCGCGGCGTGGAGACCTTTCTGAACGGGGTGCCTGCAGCCTCGGTCGAGGCACTTCGGCTAGGTGCGGCGGAACTTGGGGCCAAGGAATGCTACCAGGCAATTGTTTTCGATGATCTGATGGACAGCAATCCCTTGTGGCTCACCGGCAACACGGACACGGTCTACTGCACATTCTTTCTCGACCTGAAGAAGGATGGCCCGACGGTGGTTGAAATCCCGGCGGGGGCCGGCCCGGGGACGGTTGACGATGCCTTTTTCCGCTTTGTAATCGACATGGGCGCTCCAGGACCGGACCGGGGCAAAGGTGGTAAGTATCTGCTTCTGCCCCCCGATTACGAGGGTGACGTTCCCGAAGGTTACTTCACCGCCAAGTCGCCGAGCTGGGTAAACTGGGTCGCTCTGCGCGGATTCCTGGTAGATGGCAAGCCGGACGCAGCCTCGAAAATGTGGCGCGAAAATCTGAAAGTCTATCCCCTCGCCCAGGCAGCCAATCCGCCAGCAATGGAGTTCTTCAACGGCTCCAGGTCGGTGGCAAACACCATCCATGCCAACAACTTCGAGTTCTACGAAGAACTCCACACTGTCATCGATCGAGAGCCAATCGAGCTGCTCGATCCCGAATTGCGCGGCCTCTTCGCCTCCATCGGTATCCAGAAGGGCAAGCCATTTGCCCCCGACGCCCGCATGAAGAAGATTCTGACGGATGCCGTTGCGGTAGCCAACGCCACCGCGCGGGCACTCTTCTGGTACGAACGCGATCAATCGGAATTCCTTTATGAAGGCAGCTACTGGAAACGAGGCTTCGTCGGCGGGAACTATCAATTCCTCAAAGACGAAGGCATGGGTGGCCGCCATCTGGATGCACGCGTTCATACCTTTTACATGGCCACCGTCAACACGCCGGCGATGGCCATGAAGTTGATCGGCGCAGGGTCGCAATACGCCTGGGGCTACCTGGACGCGAACGGCAATGCCCTTGACGGCAGCAAGAACTACAAGCTGAACCTACCCAAAGATCCGCCCGCCTTGAAGTTCATTTCCGTGGTGGTCTATGACCCGCAGACCCGCTCCGAACTCCAGACCGGCCAACCGTACCCCAGCAAGAACAGCGCCCGCGACGTGATGATCGAGAACGAAGATGGGTCGATCGATCTCTACTTCGGCCCCCAGGCACCAGCCGGCAAGGAAGCGAACTGGATCCAGACCGTTCCCGGCAAGGGATGGTTTTCCCTCTTGCGTCTCTATAGCCCAACCGAACCTTGGTTCGACCAGACCTGGCGACCTGGAGAAATTGAATTAGTTTAATTTCTTCCGGATCAACCAAAAGGATAAGAAGGCGATAACAAGGGCTTCAAACATCGTCATCGGACTTGGATTCCTGCTGTATCGGGGTACGCAGGTGAATACCAGGAAAGGGATCGTATTCTGCCACCAGCCGCTGCCCTGGTGGCAGAATATACTCTTTGTGATCACCTTCATTGCCATGCTTACGGCAGCCGCTCAGATTTTCGCAGACCGCCTTATCGCATTAGAGATTTCCTGGAGGAGAAATGACCACCATCATTCTGACGATCCTGGCAGTAATCTCAGCATTCATCCACATGTGGGCAGAATATCAAGGCCCGCCGATCCTGATCTACATCTTCAAACCGCTGACCATGGTTTTCATCATCCTGATCGCCGTGCTGTCGAAAACGCCTCCCAACAGCAGGTACCGGGTCGTCATCATCGCTGGTTTGCTCTTCTCGCTGGTTGGGGATATCTTATTAATGCTACCGGTGGATTTATTCATCGCTGGCTTGATCAGCTTCCTCATCGCACAGCTGATTTATACCTACGCTTTCCGCTCAGGCAGACCCTGGCGCTTCAAATACCTGGCGATGCTGCTCTTCGTAATCTACGGGGTGCTGGTATACGCCATCCTGCTGCCAGGGTTGAATGGGATGGCGGTGCCCGTGGCCGCATACGTGGTGGTGATCTTGGTCATGGCCTGGCAGGCCTGGGACCAGTGGGACCAGCTGCGATCTCGCTGGGCGCGGCTGGCATTCATCGGGGCGCTGTTTTTCGTCGCCTCGGACAGCATCCTGGCGCTGAACAAATTTGGGGAGCCATTTACGGCGGCAAGAGCCCTGACGCTGAGCACGTATTATTCTGCCCAATGGCTGATCGCGAATTCGAACTACACGTGAGAGGTGAGCGGTTTGAGTCCTTTATGGAATATGTCCAATGCGGATATAATGTAACTCCACCACAATATGCACCGATTGAAATCCCCTGCAGAATTTTCGGAAAGCCGGACGAGGTTATCGATCAATGGTGTACCCCAATGTAGGAGGAAACCATGAATTCAGGAATGAGCCAGAAGGAATCCGAGTCAACGGGTTCAACCCACGATCCAGCTCGGTGGCCTGGCGAGGTGATGGCGCTGTTCGAGCGCGCGATTACCACAGAATATGCAACGCTTACAGCCAAGGGCGCGCCTCTGACCTACCCGGTCACGCCTTACATCGCCGAGGATGGTAGGACGCTGGATGTCTCTACCGGACTGACCTATCCCAGCAAGGCCGAGCGCGCCCGGCGCAACCCGAAGGTGGCGCTGCTCTACTCCGACCCGGTCGGTACAGGCTTGAGCAAACCGCCAGTTGTGCTCGTCCAGGGTCTTGGAGCTGTCCGCGACGCTGATCTGCAAGCCAATACCGACCGCTATCTTCGCCAGAGCTACGAGAAGGTGCCCGGGGCTTACACCGGGACGCCTGCCTTCATGCTGCGCCGCATGCCTTGGTACTTTGTTCGCATCTGGGTCCAGGTCACACCCTTGCGGATTCTATGGTGGCCTGAAGGCAACCTGGACCGCCAGCCAGAGCGCTGGGAAGCCCCAGAGGATATCATCCCACCCGAGTCCGACCCCGCTCCACAGGGTAAGACCCCTGGTTCATGGAACCCTGGACCGGCTGACTGGCAGCCTGGGGCAGGCTATGCCGTTCAGCACCTGGGCAACCCAGTCGTCACTCTTGTCGACGGGCAGGGTTTTCCCTTCCCGATGCGAGTTCGTGGAACAACGCTGACTCCTTTTGGATTTCATTTTGATATGCCCAGCGGATACCCAAAGGATCTGTGCGGCCCGGCCTGCATAACTTTCCACACACACCCGGAGCAATTCACAAGCCAGCAGAACATGGTATTCACGGGGGGCGTTGAGGCAGGTGGAACGTTCATCGTCGACAGGCAGGTCGGTGACTGGTCTCTGACGGGGTCGAAGCTCAAGGCAACCCTGACCTCTATGAATAACGGGCGCAAGCTCGCTCCACGGTTGAAGGAAGAAGCCCGGCGGCGCGGGCAATCTGTGCCTGTGATCCATATCCCCTAGCACGACTGCTCTCACCCCCTGGAAAGGGGGAGACCCTTGAAGATGACCGCTGCGCGTATAGCGGACCGGACAGCATCCAGGCCGACCAATACACCTTCCAGTGGGTTATGAATGGCCAGATGTATGCAGAAAATACCATCTTCGCAATCCAGGTGGAAGAAGACCATTCGGTTGATGATCTCATTGGAAGTGGGATTGAGCCCCCCATTTCATGGGTATCCTCACTGAGGTATGAAGGTGCCACCCAGCCTGGTCTCTGGACGAAAGAGCTGACCTGGGACCTGACGGCAAGCGCCCGGTTCCAACCCGGACCGGTCTATTTCGTGTGTACCCATGTTGAGAACGATGAGATAATTATCTTCGGAGTTGCCGGTCCTGTTGAGACTGAGTAATTGTTCGCGGAAACCTAAAAGTTACGCAATCCGGTGGACTATTAGGATCTTATGCTAATTCGGGAAAGCCAAGCCTTTGATCTGTAAGAACTCTGGCTTGCCCAGTAAACGATTGATTTAGATGCACAAAGTATGTGTGGTTAATTTGGTGTAGAGCCTGGTGCACAGGCCCCAGAAGGTATGAGCGTGATTGAATTCAATGTGAAACAATTCAGAAAGCTGGTGGTTGACGGTTTCGATCATCTGGCGAACGCCGTTGAGAAAAGCTCGCTGGTTGTGAGGAAGCTGTACTTTCTGGTTGGAGCGTGGCAGCGTCATCAAGCGGATGCGATTGTGGGCGAAAGGCTCTGCATATAAATTACGTTGCTATCTTACTCAACGTAATGGTTGTAAAGAGCGGCTGCAGTCTAACTTTTTGCTCTATTATTAATAATTTATTAATGGTAAAATAACTCCAATTAAATCGGGTTTCATTAATTCAGAATACATGATAGGAACGTGTTTCGTCTACCACAAATCTACTGCTTATCCAACTGCTCCTCGCTGCAATCATATTGAAACCCGGGAACGATTTACTTATTTGGCTGATTTGTGCGTCATCCAAAACCGTTTTTTTCCCCAGAGGAGAAACATCATGTTTCGAAAATTTGTTTTTCTTTCCATCTTGACTATTGGCGTATTCATCCTTACAGCTTGCGGTCCAAGCGGCCCCGATGTAATCTCAGTGACTACGACCGAATTTAAGTTCGAACCAACAAGCTAGACAGTATCTGCTGGAAATCAAGTTGAGCTTACGCTAAAGAATGATGGCAAGCTGGACCATGAATGGGTGATTATCAAAAAAGGAATGGAAGTCACGATCCCATTCGATGCAGATGATGAAGATTAGGTCTTCTGGGAGATGGAAGCTGGGCCAGGCGAGACCAAGACCGAAACCTTCACAGCCCCGAGCGAGGTTGGGACATACACTATCGTCTGTGGTACACCGGCTCACCTTGAGCAAGGCATGACTGGTACTTTGATTGTAAAGTAGAATTATCGCCGGCTCGTTGGATAACATCCTTTTGCAGTTCTAACCTAACGGTTGTACTACGGGCAACCGGGAGAGGCTGCACGAATGAATCGAAGCGTAAAACCGCCTCCACATCACGAAACGAGGGTGCAGGAGGCTGTTTTGAATCCAGGAGAACCGGCACGGGGTACAGGTGCTGGCAAGGCATTTCGTGAAAACGGTCGCGATAACCTGTGGAGTTGTCCTATAATTAAGCCTGCTATATCTCCGTGAAACCCGCTGGTTGATGCCGGGATTGGCTGTCTCATAACCCGCATGCCCCAGGCTGCAAACAGGCGGGCGGCACCCTGAAAGGACAACTATGAAAGCAACCCTGCAGCCGATCTCCTTCACCACTGAACCCGATCAAGAATTTTTCACCCAGCTGGGCACCTTGAACAACCTGCTGGATATTGAGGCCGATTTCCTGGATCCGCTGCCGCTCGGCGCACCGCTCCCCGAGCAGGCGGATGCTGTGCTCTTCCCGCAGGTGCTGGGCGAAGCGTACCGGCGGGTTGCGGATTTCAAGGCCATCCCGGTGCCGATCCTGGTGATCACCTCTGAGTTCGGCACGGTATCGATGTGGGACTGGGAGATCAACCGCTACCTGCGGCTGGAGGGGGTGCAGGTCAGCGCGCCGTACAGCTTGGAACAGGCGCGCATGCTTTGCCGGGCGCTGGGCGTCCGTAAGGAGCTGCGCCAGACGCGCTTCTTGGTGTATCAGGATAATCCCGGGGCGGGCTTCCAGGCGGAAATCTTCAAGCGCTTCTACTGGTGGGAAGACGAGTGCGCCCAGCGCATGCAGGATAAATTCGGGGTGACCATCCTCAAAAAGAGCTTCAAAGAGTTGGGCGAGCGCGCCGCGCAGATCTCTGACACAGAAGCGGATGCCGCCTGTGAGCGCTGGAAAGATGATGTCCGCCTGGGGTCGATTTCAGAGCAAGCCCGGCGCAGCGCGTTCAAGCTGTACCTGGCGGTCAAGGCGGACCTGGCGGAAGACCCTTCCCTCCGGGCAGCAGGGATCAATTGCCTGAACGAATCGCATTTCTGCGACACCACCCCCTGCCTGGCGTGGGACCTGCTGTACGAGGAACAGGGGCTGATGTGGGGCTGTGAGGCGGACACAGTCTCCATGCTGAGCAAGTACCTGGTGCACAAGACCCTGGACGTGCCGCTGATGATGACCAACCTGTACCCGTTCCTGATGGGGCAGGCGGCGCTGAAGCACGAGCGCATCCCGGACTTCCCACCGGTGGCGGAACGGCCGCAGGATCACATCCTGGCGGCGCACTGCGGCTACCTGGGCGTGCTGCCGCGCAGCTTTGCCACAGAGTGGGTGCTGCGGGAGAAGGTGCTGGCGATCGTGGACGATAACGCCACGGCGATTGACGCGCGCTTGCCGCTTGGACCAGTGACCCTCGTCAAGCTGGAGCCGGATTTCGAGGGCCTCTCCCTGGCGGAGGGCAGCCTGGAGGGCTACGCCCAGTTCCCGGGCTCGGACTGTTTGAACGGGGCGGTTCTGCGTGTAGCCGATGGGCACCGCCTGATGCTCGAGCTGGCCTCGCACCATACTATCCTGGCTGCCGGGCATCTGAAGAACGAACTGGAGATGGCAGCCAGGGTATGGGAAATAGGAATTAGGGAATAGGGGATAAGAGGTGGGAGATGGAGGCTAAGGGGTCGTGGTTTAAATCGCCGATGGTGATCGGGTGGTTGGTCGTTATCTGCATCTTTGCCCTGCTGTGCAGCCTGCCGGTATATGCTGGCACCAGCCTGTGGTATTCGGAGTTCAAGGGGCCGTTTAAGAATTGGACTCAGGTAGTGGATATGGAGGGGGACGGCGACCTGGATGCATTCGCCGCGGTGGGAAAGCCAACCTTGGGAACCATCGATTCTCTGGATGATCTGATCCTGCTGAACGACGGGACGGGGACGCTGGCGGTGTTCGACCGTCTACTGGGAAATACGGACAGCACCTCGGTAGCGTTGGGGGATGTGAACGGGGACGGGCGTTTGGATGCGTTGGTGGGGACGAACGCCGGGGCGAGGTTATGGATCAACCAGAGCAATAAGATGGAGAGCGGCGGACCGAAATTCGTTCCGGCTGAGCAGTCCTTCGAGGCGGCACAGACGGTAGGGGATAAGCTGAAAGCCGGGATTTCGGCAGCAGCCGACAGAGCCCTGGGGTTGTACCTGCCATACGGCAGCATCCGCACCAAAGCAGTGTTCCTGGCGGATTTGGATGGAGATGGGGACGTGGATGCGCTGCTCGCCAGGGTTTGGGGAGCGGAGATATGGTGGAACGGTGGGCGGGGGGAGTTTCACCAGTCGGATGTGAGCTTGGAATATAAAGAAGACACTGGTGTTGCTGTGGCAGATTTTGATGGGGATGGAGATCAGGACATTTTTACCGGGAGAAATGAGGACGACTATCAGGTGTGGTGGAACAATGGGACGGGGGCGTTTGTTATCGACAACCGATAGCAAGTACTCAGAAGAAGGTGCTGGCGATCTTGTACGACAATGCTAAAGTTAGAATTCTATAAATGCTTCGAAAACCCGGCCGGCTTTTAATCAACCTGGTCTTGTGAAAAATGAGCGGGAAGATAGCGCTGGAGAAGATACAAAACCAGGCAGCACAGTACAGCCATCAGGATTCCGGCAAGTGCAGTGGTGTAGTAACCTGATAAGTACACCTCATCTATCACATCACCTGGATTGTGATCGGAAACGAATTTACCGACAAAAGTAATCAATCGATCTTCATATAACACCCATACGAGAAGGACTCCTGCTGCGCCGGCGATCCCGGCCAGAACCGCCATGCCAACCTGGCGCAGGTCGAATATTTTGCGTAGGACTGCCAGAACTACCACCGAAAGCAGCACTATGGCTGCGAAAACAATAATTAAATTTGAGAGCATAAACATGGGTCAGATCAAGCCTCAATCTCTAGACGCTGGCGCAGCAGAATCACAAGACCGGTGACAAAGCCAGTCATTGCGGCCACAACCAGGATGGGAATTAGCGATTCAGTATTAAACGCCAGGTAGAAGGGTATCGACCAGCTCACTGCAAGCGTAACCCCAGCTGCCCAGCCGGCGCGGGATGATCTGCGGAATAAGAGCAAGCCGGTCGCCAGTCCCGCCAGGGACCAGCCGATCAACAAGCCAATAAAATTATCCAATAGTTGGGCGAACAACAATGCGCCTACCCATCCCAGGCTCCAACCGGCAGCCGTGAAGACGAACGGGTATGTGGTTGACCGGCTGAGAAAGCGCAGTTGCATTGACGCACCGCCAGACCGGGCTTCAGGTCCGATTTTAGGACGCACTTCTCCTGGCGCGGAACGCTCTGAGGAGCCGGGCAGACCGGCAGCGGGAAATGGCAGGTAGCGCTCGAGCAGGTACAGCACCAGGCAAAACACTCCCCCCCCCAGGATGGCTGCCAGGGCGATGCTGAAATACCCTGCAGGATTTAACCAACTGATCACATCCGCGGGGAGATAAGGCTCAACTGCGGCTGAAATAAATGTCTCCAATTCATTTGCAAACGGAGCTGCGCCCAGGTATGTCCCTATTACGCCGGCAATCCCTGCCAGCAGTGCCATCCCAACCCTGCGCAAGTCGAGTAGGCTACGCAGTACCAGCCTCTGGTTGAGGTGCAGCTGGGGGCGAAGCAGGACAGCAAGACCAGTGATGCAGTAATAAAGGTATTCCGCGGCTAATATGATGATTGCGGTATGTGTAAACAGTGACAGATAAAGGGGTATCGCCCAGATCACTGCCAGGGTAGCTGATGCGGCCCATCGATAGCGGGGTGTTGTCCGGAATAGCAGGTATCCCGAGATTAAACCTGCCAACGCCAGACCAATAAAGTAGCCGATCATGTTATTCAGGATCAAGGCGAACAGCAAGGCGGCTACCTGGCCCAGGCTAATGCCAGCAGCAACGAGCATATAAGGCATCGGATCAGCTGCGGCAGGTGCGTGACGAGTCCTCGGCTGGGTTGTAGTTATTGGCACGGAAGAGTCGGGCGTCCTGGAAGTCGATCCGACTGTTTGGCTCACTGCAGCCCGCTCAGGCTCAGCTGTCACAGATCCATCAGCTTGAGGCGTTATCACGGGTGCATCCTGGACCTGTTCTGTGTAAAGGGTAGCCTCCGGGGCGGCTGCCGGTACGGCGGTTTCCGGCGCATCGATTTCCGGTGCACCGATCTCTGCCGCCATGGTCTCTGGCGCCATGATATCTGGCGCCATGATCTCTGGCGCGGAGGAGACGGTCGCAGCCGATATGGCATGGCCTTCCTCTTCCTGGGGTTCCAGGCTCGCCAGGGCTGCCTGGGCAGCAGAGGATACATTGCGGCTGTCGTCCTTTGACAGCTTCTCCAGCGCGAGCTGGGCGGAAAGTGCCATACCGCGGTCGCTGCCGGAGAGCAGGCGCCCCAGGTCCTGGACTGCTCCCTGGCGGACGCCGGTAAACGGGCTCTCGAGGGCACTCCGCAGCTCAGCAGGCAGATCAACCGGTTGGATTACAGGACTTGGGTTGTGGGCGATGACGATCGTGCCCTGCTGCCGGTAGGACCATTTAGCCGGGGTCTGGCGGGGTGTCTCGGTGACCACCATCTCATAAACATAATCGTACAGCTCATCCAGGGTGATCTGACCGTCGGCGTCTGTATCGGCTGCACCGGTGCGCAAGCCCTCCACCAGATGGCGGGTGAACACCGAGGTCTGGGCATCACCGACCAAGTCATCCCCATCCCAGGCGTACTGGGTGGCGTCGCTGGCAGTCAGGATGATACGTCCATAGCCTTTGCCTTCGAATGTCGTAGCAGTACCAACGCTGGCACCCAGCCCGCCTTTGCTGCGACCGAAAGCACCACTGTGGCAGCAATCCAAAACCAGGACCTGGCGTCGGGAGATGCTGCGATCCATCAGGCTGGTGATGAAAGGCGCTTCGATGGAGGTTGCGCTGAGCAGCTCGCGTTCGGTATCCTGGACAGCCAGATACAGCTGACCGTTATCGTCCAGGACGCCGTGCCCGGAGAAGTACAGCATCAGCAGGTCATCCCGTTTATTGTTGTTGAAGAAGGAAGCAATCGAGCGCCGCACGGCTGCGAAAGGCTGGTTTTCGAGGGCATCCACCCGGTCGAACCCGCCGATCTGGGGGTCGCGCAGCAGCTCGCCGAGCTGGCTTACATCCTGGGGCGGTGAAACCAGCTTGGCCAGGCTGGGGTCGTGGTATTCGTTGTTCCCGATCAGCAGCGCAAGTCTTTGCGACATCTTGAAATTTCCGGTTTTGTTTCTATTCGATCAATAGAGAGGGCAGCAGATTGCGATGCTCGGTGCAGGCTGCCAGCAGATTATTCGTACCTATATTGTATTATTATTCTTGAAAATGTCAAATTATTGGGGCTGCGGCTCAGGTGAATTGCAGCATGTGGTTGAAGACTGCCATTGCCATCTGTGTATCCTGAAGGGCACGGTGAGCACCCTGGATATAGATGCCGCATTGTCGGGCGGCGTTCGTCAGGCTCTGCCAGCGAGGCGTGCCGTACCTGCCGCCGCTCTGACCGTAGAATTTTGCGTACATGCGCATGACGCAGAAGTGGGTGAAGAAGTTCTCCTCCCAGGGGATGCCGTACAGCGCATGGGTCTGGCGCAACATGCGCAGGTCGAATTCCGCATTGTAAATGCCAACGCAGCGCCCGCGGACGAGCTCTTCTATCTTAGGCCATATCTGCTGCCAGGTGGAGGCATCGCTGACAAGCGTGTCGGTGATATTATGCACCAGCACCGCGTCCCAGGGGATGCTGCGAGTTGGGCGTACCAGAGAGTCGAAAAGCACCGATCCGGCGCTGTCGATCAGGCAGATCTCCACAATCTCGGCGTCCGAATGCAGCCCGGTGGTCTCTGTATCCAGGAAGAGTGGGTCAAGCTCGCTGTAGTAGCGGGCGTGCTGAATGGCCTGCTGTCTTTCGCTGGATGGCATATGCCCTCGATTGGCTTTATTTCGTCAGGCGTGCCTGGAAGCCTGCCAGGTCGGCGGCGATCAGTGAATCGACAAGTGCCTGGACTTCATTGAGTCCTAACCCCGTACCGGCGACCAGGTAGTAGCTGCCGTTCTCCGTCCAGACCACGCTGACTCCCCCTTGAGTCTGGAACGAATAAGCCGGCTGCCCGTGCACCTGCATCGGGGTTCCGGAGGCCGCGGCGCCTTCCCAAGCCACGGAAGCCTGGTCCCCGCCCATGACCGTCACGTCCTGGGTTTCCCCATGCAGCTCCAGGCTGAAACCGGTGCTATCGGCATACGATCGCTCTACATCGACCGCCACACCCTGCAAGCTTGGTTCCAGCCAGTAGTATGTCAGCGTGGAAATGCCGGTGTTCTCCAGCCCGCTCTGCATCTGCTGGGGCATGAAGATGGTCACGCCGGATGGGCTGGAAGGAGCGGCTGGGTCCGGTGATGTGCCGGGCAAGGTGTTTTCTGGATCTGAAGTACCAGCAGGCGTATCCTCGCCGAAAGGGAGGTTGCAGGCTGTCAACAGGCAGGCTGCCAACAATAAGCCGAGGATGGTGGTTGTGATCACTGCAGTTCGCTTCTGCATGCCGCGCTCCTTATGAGTCGTGTGTGTGTACCAGGTATTTTTATTTTGACGATGTTCAGAACGAAAACGATCCGACCAATAGTATTTTACATTGTCACGGGCGAACTGTCAGCAATCAAATTTGTTAACGACTTCCATTCGTTACTACGGCTGTTAGAGCCCGTTACTGCGCGCCTGGTACGATCACGGTGCGGATGCCGCGGCTGCCGAAGCTCTCCAGCTCGTCCAGCACTGTGTTGATTGACGCCGCTTCCAGCGGGACGGTACGGCTGACTGTATTGGAGAGGTCCAGGTCGTCGCGGCGGGCCAGCTCGATAAGCAGCGGCAGCTCCGAGAGCAAGTGGTCGTTTGAACCGATCAGCTTCGCCTCAGGACCCAGCAGCTCGCGGTAGGTGTCGATCTGCATTGGCTGGTCGCTCAGCCCGACGATCACCGCCCGCCCGAAGACCCCCAGCGAGCGCAGCGCCTGGCTCATGGTTGCGGGTAAACCGACCATCTCCAGGGCGACGTCGACGCCTTTCCCGCCAGTTAGCTCCCGGATTCGCTCTGCCGGGGAGTGGTCGTAGTCTGCGGCGCTGACCGGGTGCGCGCTGTAGCGTGCAGCCAGCTCTAGTTTGGCGGGTTCGATATCAACGGCATACACTTCCAATGCGCCCAAGGCGAAGGCAAGCTGCACGGCGGAAAGTCCCAGACCGCCGATGCCGAATACCGCCACGCGCTCCCCGCCGCGCAGGCGAGATTTGCGCAGGGCGTGCAGAGCAGTGGCAGAGGCGCACATCAGCGTGGCACCAGCTTCGAAAGGGATCTCTGGTGGCAGGAGCAGGGCGTTGCGCTCGGGAACGGCGATGTACTCTGCAAAGCCGCCATCGGTGAAGTGTCCCAGCATTTTCCCGCTTGTACAGTACTGCTCGGCACCGCGCAGGCAGTACTCGCATTCGCCGCAGGTGACCAGGTAGTGCAGCACAACACGGTCGCCGGGTGTCAGGCGCGAGACCTTCGATCCGGTCTCAGCCACGACCCCGGCGACCTCGTGACCAAGGGTCAGCGGCAGCGGGTCGACCGGAGAGACGCCAGCGCGGTAATGGGCGTCGGAATGGCAGATGCCAGCGGCTTTGATCTGCACCAGCACCTGCCGGTCATCCAGGGTGGGGATGGGGAGGTCGTGCAGTTCGAGGCGCTTGCCGGGGGCGACCATGCGGATGGCTTTCATGTGGGTTCCTCCGTAATTCGTTTTGACGCCGATGTCATGACAATGATTCCATGCTATGCTGCCATTATACTGCCGGATACACCGCCCAGGCTGGGCAGGAACCATCTATACTAACCGGCAAAGCCCCAAAATCTGAGTAAACTTATAGATTAGAACACTTGTGCTAATTGTGTTTTTCTGCTAAACTGTTTACGGGCTAATGATGACAACCGGCGCGGACGGTACGAGAGCGATTCTCGTAGCTGCGCCGGTTTCACATTTTAATCCGCGCCATCCGTTACCCCAACCGGTTGAGGAACTGGCCCCTCCTCAACCACGGGTGGAGCAGGCAAATTACGTATAAGGACCAGACCCCTGATGAGCAAGCTGTTCGATAAGGACAAACGAGCAGATACCCTGCAGGAAGAGATCGATATGCTGCGCTCGGTTATCCGCCAGGCGTACCAGATCGTGCAGGAGATCGAGGACCCGGCAGAGAAACTGCGCGGGCTGAACGTGATCGGCACTGCCGCAGCCCGGTTGGCAAACCTGCTGAAGGCGCAGCACCAGCTAGGCGGCGGACAGGAGGACGAAATCGCCCAGGCAATCGACTATGCAATCAGAGAGGCTGCCCGGCGGCTGGACGTGAAGCTGTGAATCCCAAACACTGCCCGGTTGTCACCCAGTCCCAGACGATGCTGGAGGATGCCCAGCGCCTGGCGATTTCCATCCAGCGCCTGCAGCGCACCTTACAGGGCTGCCAGCGCTGCGAGTGCTTCTCAGACTGCACTTTTATCCAGAATTTCAACGCTCAATTTGATGCAGCTTTGCAATATGTCATGGAGACGTGGAACCTGGCGAACACTTTATGAATGACAGACGATACAGAGCACTTGATCCGGGTGATGATGGATTTCACCATGTTCACCGAGCTTTCTTCGGGTTTGCGCCTGCGCGGGTACCAGGTGGCGGTTGCCCGGGCAATCCTGGAGTCGATCTTGAACAATTACGGTGACAGCCTGGCGGTCATCCTCCCGCGCCAATCCGGGAAGAATGAGCTGCAAGCACAGATCGAGACCTACCTTCTGTCCCTGTATTTCAGACTGGATGCGGAGATCGTCAAAGTCTCCCCGACCTGGAAACCGCAGACAGAAAACGCCATGCGCCGCCTGGAGCGGGTTTTGAGAAGGAATTACCACTCCATAGCCAGATGGTCCAAAGAAGCCGGGTATATCTACCGGGTTGGCTCGGCACGGATCTACTTTTTATCTGGCTCACCCAGCACCAGCGTGGTGGGAGCGACCGCAAACCTGCTGCTCTCCTGCGACGAAGCCCAAGATATCGGCATCGAGAAATGGGATAAGGAATTTGCCCCAATGGCAGCCAGCCGCAACGCTACACGCGTGTTCTGGGGGACAGCCTGGACATCTAAAACCCTGCTTGCCCGTGAGCTGCGCCTCGCCCGCCAGCGGGAAGCAGACCTTGCGAAGCAAGGCGCCGGACGACGCCTTTCCTTCGTCCTCTCAGCTGAAGACGTCCGCCGGGAAGTACCGGCTTATGGTGATTTCGTGGACGGTCAGATCGCCAGGCTTGGACGTGCACACCCGCTGATCAGGACCCAGTTCTTCTCAGAGGAGATCGACAGCGATGCCGGCATGTTCCCGGCGATCCGCATCGCTTTGATGAAAGGCATGCATGCAGCACAAACATCACCACGCGATGGGCAGCTCTATGCGATGCTGATCGATATTGCCGGCGAAGACGAAGGCACCATTGACGGCATTCTCGATTCTTCTGGTCGAGACAGCACAGCTCTAACCGTTATTGAGATCGATATTACAGAGCTTGAAGTAGATCAAGCCCCAACCTACAAGGTTGTTTTTCGTAAAGAGTGGATTGGAGTAAAGCATACATCCTTACACGCACAACTTACAGCACTGGCCGAACACTGGCAAGCGCGTTTTCTGGTTGTCGATTCCACAGGTGTCGGCGCCGGCCTGTCCAGCTTTCTGGATAAGTCGTTCCCCGGCAAGGTGGTCCCCTTTATTTTCACCCAAAAGAGCAAATCGGACCTGGGCTGGTCGTTCCTGGCTGCCATCGAGACCGGTCGATATAAAGAGTACGCGCCTGCTGACGAGCTGCAGCGCAAATTCTGGAAGCAGGCTGAGTTCTGCCAGTCCCGCGTGCTGGATGGACCGGGTAAAACCATCCGCTGGGGGGTGTCAGACGGATTCAGGGACCCGGATACCGGAGAGCTGGTGCATGACGACCTTCTGATCTCCGCGGCCATGGTCTCGGTGCTGGATGGGCAGCAGTGGGGGCTGGCACGATCTTCCGTAAAGCTTTTCGACCCGCTATCCGGATTGGATGAGGTTTATTGATAGGAGCAGCTATGCCAACTCTCAGACAGCGCATCAACGCATTCATCAACCCGTACCCCACATCAACAGACCTTTCCGCCGTCACTTCCCGCGTCGACGACTCCCCAGGCTGGACCTCCAACACAGGCAGACCACACGACCGCGATTTCTCCGAGATCCAGGCGCTCTATGAAGACGGCTTGACCGCTTTCCGCAAGAACCCCATCGCCTGGCGCATCATCCAGACCACCACAAACTATATCCTCGGAGATAAGCTGGTTGTCAGCGGCAAGCGCCGGGACCTGAACCGCTTCATTGAAGCCTTCTGGAACCATCCCAAGAATCAAATGGACTTGCGCCTGGCCGGTATGTCAGACGAGCTCGCCCGCGCCGGCGATATCTTCCCGGTCCTGTTCCGCAACCCGCAAAATGGCATGTCCTATATCCGCTTCATCACCAAAGACCGTATCGTCAAAATCCAGAGCGCAGAGAACGATTGGGAGACCGAACACATTTTCTACGAAGTCCAGGAGCTCGGAGAGCCAAAGCCCTGGTACGGCATCCAGCACCCCGAAGCCAATCAGCACGACGCTGTAATGCTGCACTACTCAGTCAACCGTCCCATCGGCGCACTGCTGGGAGAATCAGACCTCGTTACCATGCTGCCCTGGTTGCAGCGCTATTCCAGGATGCTCGAAGACCGCGTCCGCCTGCATTGGGCAGTGCGCGCCTTCCTGTGGATCGTCACCGTGCCTTCCAACCTGGTACAGGTAAAAGCAGAGCAATACCGCACCAGCCCCGAGAGCGGCTCCATCATCGTCAAGGACGAGGCCGAGAAATGGGAAGCCGTCGCCCCAGCCTTGCACGCCTCAGACGCCCAGCACGATCTAAGATCAGTGCGCGGCATGGTAGACGCCGGCTCTGGCTACCCGCCCCACTGGCGCGGCGAGAGCTCCGACGCAAACCTTGCCACCGCCACCGCCATGCAGTCGCCCACCGAGCGCCACCTGGTCCGCAGGCAGAAATACTTTAACTTCATGCTGCAAGACATCCTCTATCATGCCTACAAGCGAGCCGCAGAGATCGGCAAGGCGCGCCCATTCTCAGAGACCGACTACGCCAACCTGTTCGTGGTCGCCGCGCCGGATGTCAGCCGGTCCGACAACGCCGAGCTTGCAGGCGCTGCAGCCAGCATAGCCGGCGCCATGACCACCCTATCAACCCAGCTCGGAGGCCGCTCCGTCACCTACAACCGCCTCGCCCTGGACCTGGTCACAAGGTTCGCAGGCGAGCCGCAGTCCGAAGACATTATCCAGGACATTCTCGAAGAAGCAGCTAAGAACCCTGCCCCCCCTTCAGGGGGGCAGGGAAATAAACCTGAGGAGAAACCATGACTGAAATCTCCCCACCCTACAACGTTGCCAGCAACGCCGTAACACCCGAACGCTTCACCGTCTCAGGCCTGCGGCTGGCCAGCACCGGCAGAAAGCGCCAGTATTCAGCCCGCTTTGTCAGGGCCGGACGTGTGCGAGCTGCCGGCAACCGCGCCAGTAACATCGAAGTCACCGAGAACGCCCTGATCTCAGCTTTCAACAAAGGCCTCTTCGATGGCAAAGCCGTCTTCATCGATCATGCCGGCTGGTTCGAGCACCCCTCAGTACGCAACCTCGCCGGCGTCACCAGCGAATCTACCTATGACCCCGTAGACAAAGCCATCACCGGAACAATCTCACTTTACAGCCAGGCGGCCCCCATCGCCCAGCTGCTCGACGAAATCCTTGCAGACCAGGACATATCGCCAGATGTAGGCTTGTCGATCGTCTTCTGGCCCGTTTGGCAGCAAGCCGAAGGAGAAAAGCTTAAGAAGATCATCGATATCCGGCACGTGGAATCCGTTGATATCGTTTTCGAACCCGCCGCAGACGGAAGAATTCTGGAGGCCTTGAGTGCTGCGGCACAGGCCATTACCAACCCCCACGATGTGAAACATCGCACAGGAGGAAATATCATGCCCGAACAACTGAATACAGAAAACCAGTCGGCTGCTTCGCAGCAGCCGCCAGCGGGCGACCCGAACGCGCTTGTTAACGAATGGCTCACCACCATGGCCACAGCAAGCGCGGGCGTGATGATTGCGAACTCGGGTTTGCCAGCTGCCACCAGAGAGCGCCTTAACCAGCGCATCTTCTCAACCCCCGAAGAGGTCCAGTCTGCCATCGAGCAGGAGCGCGCCTATCTTGCAGCCTTGCAGGAAAACAGCGTCATCCAGATCGGCGGCACCCCACCCCGCTCGCCACAGATCAGCGGCGGCATGACCGGCTTCGAAGAGATCAGCCTTGCCTTCACCGCCCTGCTCGAAGGCAAGAACCCACCCCCAGGTGTCAGGCCGCTGTCTGGCATCCGTGAGCTCTACTTGCACCTGTCCGGCGACTACGAAATGAACGGTCTCTTCCACGGCGACCGCATCAGCTTCGCCAACGTCACATCTTCCACCATGGCAAACATGTGCGCCGATGCCCTCAACAAGATCGTTGCCAACGAATTCCAGGTTTACCCGCGCTGGTGGGAGAAGGTAATCATCCAGGAAGACTTTCAATCGTTACAGTCGGTTAAGTGGGTGACGCTTGGCGGCGTGGGTGAGCTGCCCACCGTCGCAGAAGGCGCAGCCTACACCGAGCTCACCTGGGACGACATGAAAGAGACCGGCACGTTCATCAAGAAAGGCGGCTACCTGGGGCTCACCCTAGAAGCCATCGACAAAGACGACACGCGCCGGCTGCGCGCCGCTCCGCGGGCGCTCGCTCAAGCCGCATGGTTGACTCTCAGCAAGGCAATCTCCGCAGTCTTCAC
>JAQBDA010000016.1:0-41328 GCA_032124675.1 Chloroflexota bacterium | reverse complement strand
GAATCAATTTTATAGATACTGCCAACATGCACAACCGGGGAGAGAGCGAACGTGTGACCGGCAGGGGATTGGCCGGATATAGACGCCAAAAAACAATACTCGCAACGAAATTTCACTTCCCCCAATCCGATGACCCAAACGATTCGGGGAACTCGCGCCGACATATTTTTCAAGCAGTCGAGGATTCCCTGAGCCGGTTAGGCACAGATTGGATCGATCTCTACCAGATCCACCGCCCGGCGATGGACATCCCTCAAGATGAGACTCTGCGCGCCCTGGATGATCTGGTCCGACAAGGTAAAGTCCGCTACATCGGGTGCTCAACCTACCCAGCCTGGATGATCATGGAAGCATTTTCGATCAGCGAAAAGCATCACCTTGTACGATTCGCAACCGAACAACCACCCTACAACCTGCTTGACCGGCGGATCGAAAATGAGCTCGTTCCCCTGGCGCTGCGCTACGATTTAGGGTTGATACCATGGTCTCCTTTAGCTATGGGTACGCTGGCAGGACGGTATACACAGAGCGATGAGCCCCCTACAGACTCTCGTGCTGCGCGGATCGGCAGCTTTGTCTCCGAACGCGTGACTCCAAAAGCGATAGCCATCGGAGCAGTTGTTGCAGAACTTGCCCGAAGATTCGATCTAACCCCAGCCCAGCTGTCGTTATTATGGGTCAAGGATCAACCAGCGGTGACTTCACCGATCATTGGACCACGCACAATGTCCCATCTTCAGGAGGTTCTGCAAGTTGCAGCATTGAGCCTGACACCAGAGATGAGCTCAGCCCTGGATGAGATCGTCCCACCTGGTAGTGCGGTTGCAGATTACCACAACACCAGTGGTTGGATGAAGATGAAGCTCGATATTCAATCCTGAGACCTGCTTGCTTATTATTTTTTAGGGGATATTTTCACATTGAGTAACAATGGAAATTCAAATGGGAGACGCCCCGGGGTATCCCCGCGGGAGACAAATATATTCACTAAGATCGCCCCTCTGATCCACACACCTGCAGCGATTAAATTACTGGGTTACAGCAGTATGTTTTACCCGAATGGCAGCCCGGATTGGGTAGATATTCACCATCAGACGCTGATACTTGACCGGCTCCCGGAAGAATACAATGGCTATCGCATCGTTCAAATCAGCGATCTGCATATTGGAACCTGGTTAACGATTGACACTCTACAAGAAACTGTAGGGATCATCAACCAGAGCCAGCCCGATCTGATCGTTATAACGGGTGATTTTGTATCCTATTATCCAAAGGAATATATTGACGACATCTCTGAGGAATTAAGCAACCTGCATGCACCGGATGGTATCATAGCTGTGCTCGGCAATCACGATCACTGGACAGACGCAGATTTGATTCGGTCCCACCTGGAGAACGCCGGGGTTGAATTTCTCTCCAACCGCGTGACTACACTAAAACGACGCCAGACTAGGATCCATATCGCGGGCATAGACGATTATTTCGTCCACAAGGACCGGCTTGATCTGGTATTGGATCAACTCCCTGCCAATGAGTTCTCAATTCTCTTGGCTCATGAACCGGATTTCATTGAATTCAGTGCCCCAACAGGTGCTTTCGATCTGCAGATCTCTGGTCATAGTCATGGTGGGCAGATCTTGCTGCCGATAGTCGGTCCTCTGTATTTACCCAAATATGGGCGAAAATATCCGTCCGGGTTATATAAAGTGAATGGTACATACCTCTATACGAACCGGGGGCTGGGTACTGCAGAGCTGCAGGTACGATTGAACTGCCCACCGGAGATCACAATTTTCCACCTGCGGGCGCCAGCACAAGATATTCAAGATAGGATTTAGTCAGTTGGTAAGGAAAGAGGCGGTGTATTTGAGTGCAACACCTGCTCAAACACCCCCAATTCCCATGAACTGCAAAACTTATACCAGAATTAATAAAATCCAGCCGGGGCACTCTTGGCCAGTCTTGCAGAATTCATATGCGTGAAATCGCGATAATTGGCATCGGTCAGACAGGTGTAGATGAACACTGGACAAGATCCCTGCGTGATCTGGCAGTTGAAGCGGTAGCAAATTGTCTACGCGACGCGGGTAGGGATCAAGTCGATGGGCTATTCATCGGTAATATGCTCTCCGGTATACTAAACCGGCAGGAGAATATCGGCGCGCTCATCGCTGATTGGACGGGTTTGAGTCCTACTGAAGCTGTAAAAGTTGAGGCTGCATGTGGGTCAGGTGCAGCTGCATTCCGCCTGGCAATACAGGCTGTCAGTTCTGGTGAGTTGGAATCTGCTATCGCTCTTGGTGTCGAGAAGATGACCGAGACAAAAGGCTCCGATACAACCTCCGCCCTGGCAGAGGCAGCCGATGCAGATTACGAAACAGCCCATGGTGTCACATTCGTCGCAATCAATGCCATGATCATGCAGCGTTATATGTATGAATACGGCTGGTCGCATGCCCATTTTGCACCATTTCCAATCGCAGCCCATTCTAATGCGCTCAACAACCCTTTTGCTCGACTGCATGAAGGAATTGACGTAAATACATACGAGTCAGCCCGGATCATCTCTACCCCAATCAACCTTTTGGACGCCTCACCAATTGGAGATGGAGCAGCTGCGGTATTAATTGTCCCCGCTGAAAGTCTAAACAAGGGCAGTCGAGCGAGGAAGATGATCACGATAGCAGGCTCTGCATCAGCTACGGATACCCTGGCTGTCCATGACCGCCGGAGAGTCACGGGGTTGGCTGCTGCTCAGATATCTGCCCAACGTGCTTATTCACAAGCTGATGTTACGCCTCAGCAGATCGACTTATTCGAACTGCATGATGCATTCTCTATCATGGCAGTCCTATCCTTAGAAGCATGCGGCTTCGTTGAGCAGGGGCAAGGTCCGCGCCTGGGGTTGGATGGTGAGATATACCCTGGCGGGAAAATCCCTATCGCCACACTTGGCGGTTTGAAAGCACGCGGCCATCCTGTTGGCGCAACCGGGATATACCAGATCGTGGAGGTCGTCCAGCAGCTGCGGGGCAGTGCCGGTAAAGCACAAATTGCAGACGCCAGGATAGGCATGGCACAAAATATCGGCGGAAGTGGTGCGACTGTTCTAACCCATATTCTCAAGGTAAAATAAGCCAACAGATTCATCACCTTTGAGAGAACGAGGCAAGAATTACCTTTTCTTGGCTTCGAACATTCATATGTCCACATCTACATTTAAGAACTCGATTGTAAAGTCCATCAAGAACTCGAAAGGCAGAACGACTCCCCAGGTATTCGGACGTTGGGGGTTAGTCATTATTATCCTGGCGATTTCGATTGTTCAATTGTTTGTAAACAATCGCCGTGCTAACGCTCAAGCTGGCTCACCGGTCTCCTTACTCATGCCGATCGGAGGAGGATATTCAGAGAGCTTACAGAACTTTTCCGCGGCAGCCATCGCCAACCACCACAGGGGCTTTGTCAACATAGTGGTTCTTCCGATCACAATGGCGTCCGATCCAGAAAGCATCACCCTGACAGAACGCCAGCAGATCTTACAGGTTGCAGATACTATACGCGCAGAGATCGAGGCATCCTGCCAGCAGGAGGCAGGCTTTAATTACATCTGTTCAGCTGTGGTTGCACCGGTGCTAACCCGTGAAGATGCACAAAACAGTGATCTTCTGGAGTATTTCAATTCAGAGCTCTCGGCAATATTTATCCCTGATGGTGCCCAGGATATTGCTACCCATGTCATCGGTGGGACCCTGATCGAAGGCGCGTTGGTACGATCTCACCAGCAGAACGTGTTGATCGCCGGAACTGGTGGAGGGGGCGCACTGCAATCCGTTGCGATGTTGGTCGGGTACAAGCCAGGTTATAACTCTAATGATGCGTTGAACTATAACGCTGTAGAAGTATGGGGTGATGCAGAAAAGCACGGTCTCCTATTTGGCTTTCAACATGAAATATTGGATACAGCCTTTTATGAAGATGGCAACCTGGGCCGCCTGCTGAACGCGATCAGCCAACCGGATTTCCCACACCTGGGTATCGGGATAGATTCCGGCACAGGTGCAAATGCTCCAGATGGGAAGTTCATCCAGGGAGTGTTCGGTAGAACCGGGGTTCTCATATTGGATGCCGAGACCTATAATGCCGCACTAGGCGTCCAGTATATCGGTTGTGGGGACACTCAGCAGGCCGTGCTCCCGTGCACCCCATTGCTCAGCCTGCGCAACGTTCTCGTCCAAATTCTTGCTCCAGGAGAATACAGCTACGATCTGTTCAACCGCGAACATTCACTGGCAGCCCCGGATCCACTACCTGAGCGAGATTTCTCATTTCTCCAAATCCCGGCAGGATCAGGGCCTCTATTGTTAAGTGGAGGATTGGGTATCAATCCTGAATCCAGTCCCGTAATCAGCCGTTTTCAGGAGTTGAGTGAGGCCGGAGAGGCAGAGATCCTGATCCTCACAGTCGGATATTCAGATGATAATCAAGCCCGTGCAGTTTCACAGCGCCTGGCAGCAGCATTCAATGGGGGAACCGAAATCATTACGCTGTCCGGTGGTCAGAGCCTGGAGCCTTTTGAAACCTCTGAATTTGCTGGGATACTGGTTACTGCGCCAGATCCGGAGAGTTTTCCACAGGATGGTATCTCACCCGTAATTTCCGCCTGGCAGGCTGGCACACCGCTCTTGCTGGACGATGCCGCAGCGACGTGGGCGGGGTTATTCCACGCATCCAACCCGATCTCAGGTGAAAGCCGGATTCTAAAAGGGCCAGCAGCCTCACGTGGTTTCTTGACCGGGCAAGTGGATTCCGATATGGGTCTAAGGTTGCTCCCGATTACGGTCGAGTCTCGCCTGATGATTGGCAATCGCTGGGGGAGATTGTTCTCGCTGGCATACAACCATCCAGAATATGTCGCGGTAGGGCTCAACCAGGGTGTAGCACTAGAAATCAACCAGGACGGTACCAGAGTCGTCGGAGATCGAACCGTAATAACATTGGATTTAAGAAACGCGGTACTTGACAGCGGGGAAAACCAGGCATTCGTGATCGCCAATGGCTTGTTGGATGTCTTTGCTCCAGGCGAGACCGTGCAGGCGGATCTCGACAATCTTGCATTAAAGCCCGCGCAAGCATCCACGCCAATCTTAGTAACAGCCACGGCTACACCCCTTCCTACTGCTACTATCACCGCATCTCCAACTGTGACTCTCACACCAACCCCGACCAAGCGCCCAACGCGCACACCACGCCCTCCCCGGCCTACAGCCACCCCTCCCCACGTTCCGCCACCCTCGAATCCAAATATGAACCAGTTTTTGATCACCTTCGGAACCCTGATCATTATTATCATCATATTGGGCATGCTGCTGAACAGGAGAAGATTCGGATAAAGCAGTACTTATCCCGTAGGTGTGATGGTGCCCACGGTTTTTCCCCTCGAAGAGTGACATATATCAGTTGTAATCGTGACAGCTTTCACGTACAATAATTATGGATCGATAATATTCAACTCTTTTATAACAGGAGCTGATCTATGAGCGAACGAAAGAAGGTGAGCCTTCCGAACCTATTCAGAAAGGCTGCAAAAAAAGAGCCCATCACCTGGCTGACATGCTATGACTATCCGACGGCGTATCTGCAGGAAGAGGCCGGAATCGATATGATCCTCGTCGGTGACAGCCTTGGCATGACTATGCTGGGTTATGAGACTACCCTGCCGGTGACGATGGAGGATATGGTGCGCCATACACAGGCCGTCCGACGTGGAGCACCGAATGTCTTCCTGGTTGGCGACATGCCGTATATGAGCTACCAGCCCAGCGTTGAGACAGCTATACGCAATGCCGGTCGATTAATGTCTGAAGCCAGCTGCGATGCCATCAAATTGGAAGGTGGTGCGGAAATGGCAGACCGCATTCATGGTATCGTCAGTGCAGGCATCCCAGCGATCGGTCACCTTGGCCTGACTCCCCAGAGTGTGAGCGCTTTGGGCGGCTATAGGGTTCAAGGAAAAGGGGCGCTTCAAGCAAAGAAAATCATGGATGATGCCAAAGCACTCGAAGAGGCCGGCGCGTTTATGATCTTACTTGAAATGGTTCCGGACCGTGTGTGCAAGCTAATTACTGAAAACGCAGAGGATTGCATCATCATGAGTCTTGGATCAGGGCCACACGCTCACGGGCAGCTGCTCATCTATCACGACATGTTCGGTCTTTACCCACGCTTCAAACCACGCATGGCAAAGGTGTTTGGGGATGCAAGCAAGGTGATTTTGGATGGGTTGGTCCAATATGTACAAGAAGTAGGCAGTAAATCTTTCCCACAGCCGGAAAACTGGTTTACGATGACAGATGACGAATTCGAGGAACTTCAAACACTGATCTGAATAGGCTTATGCCAGGACACAAGCAGTATTGATTCCATGCCGCCTTGAGGAGATATATGAAATGCAAGAAAAAATCCGCCAACGATTGAAAATACCTTACCAGCGTCTGGATGAAATCAACGCGGTGCTCCTCGATCCGGATATGCAGGTAATCAACGATCTCCTGGATGTACTCGACAAGTACGGATCGCCAGCAGAGATCAACCAGCAGGCCCAGGAAGCGCGCCAGCTACCCAATTTATTTGAGCGCGTGAAACAAACCCAGCCGGATTACCTGCAAGACTTGAAATGGTTGGAAGAGCAGCGTGACCGGAGCGCCTTTATCTCCGTTGAAGATTACCGTCGTAAAGTACTTGGTGATCGAGTGGGTAACATGCATTTCAATGATGAATACGCGGTCACCCTTGAGGTCAGTGCTTGCCAGTACTTCCCCTGGGTGATAGCTGCCGCCAGACGGGCATTGGATCAGGGATCCCTGGTTCCCGGACGATTCATCAAGGTGCGCAAGATGAAGGAGCAGGAAGCTGATGGAGACCTGCCAGCGATCGCGGCTGCCATGCAGATTATCGGTGCCAGTTACGTAGAGACACTGGATACCAAAGGGACTGATGGGTCGAATGTGCATTTGGGTGGTCCTGAGACAATCACCGGGTATTTTGGTGGTGTAGGACAGCCCAACAACCACCCGCTTGAATGGTTGGATGAATACCTGTATTACTATACGAACTATGGCGTACGCCAGGTGCTGAACCTTAACCCCGGTACAGTGCTCTTGGGCTATCTGCTGCATCGATTGGGTGTGGATATCGAATTTAAAATCTCGGTATTCATGGGCAATGATAATCCCTATGCCGGGCTATGGACTTTACTCGGAGCCAAGCTGTTCTCCAGAGAGGATGGCACTTCCCCGCTGATTGGATTCAACTGGAGCAACTCGGTGAACAACGAATCAATGGAGATCACTGCGCAGTTCCGTAAATCGCTCGGTTTCGAGGAGGTGGTGCGTTTCGAGCACCATATCACTGAGACCTGGAAGAGCATCGTCAGGCAGCCGTACAACCGCCGCCAGGAGCTGGTCGATATCGCTGACCGTGTGAAGAATATCTCTGCCAAGCATGAGGGCGGAGACCCTGAGATTGACCAACAACGTGAGCATCCCTCGGATATCCTGGACTACTTCCGCGACAAAAACGAAATTCTCGAGTCAGGAGATTGGGACCATCTGAAAGGTAACTTTTTAGATAAATTCGATGCCACTAACCGTACTGCATGGGCACTGACCGAAAACGGGATATCATTTATCGCTGCCCAACGACTGCACTGCTAATAGGACTATTTGACATATTCCTCCAATTTCCAGGGAGAGTGACATGATTCCAAAACGAATGGATGCCTATCTGCGCGAGCGCCTGCCCGACCGCACGTGGGAGAACCGGCTTATATGCGATGATGGCCTCTGTTTCTTAGAGTTCAACACGCTCGACATCGACCGGCTATCAAGGATGGGCATAGAAGTCGACAACCTAGGTCCACATCTGGTCGCCTGTATATGGGATGAGAAGTCACCATTAGAAGTTGGGGGATATCTGGTTGTGGATAATCTGGCTATGGGCAGCCCATCCATGGGTGGAATACGTATGATGCCCGATATCAGTCCCTCCGTGATCCACAACCTGGCGCGCGGGATGACATTGAAGAATGCGGCGGCCAACCTGCCATTTGGAGGTGGGAAAGCTGGTATCGTAGCTGACCGACAGCTCACCCCAGAAGCACATTCCGAGGTTGTGCGATGTTTCGCACGCTTACTTCGCCGTTACATCAGCATATTTCTCCCCGGACCGGACGTAGGGACGAATGATGCAGACATGAAAACTATAGCGATTGAGAATGGTCTGGACTGTGTCGTTTCCAAACCTGTTGACATGGGCGGCAACCGAATCGACCAGCTCGGTGCTGCTGCCGGTGGGTTGGTTATCGCGCTGCAAGCCTTGCTGGAAGAAATGCCGCGGCTGCGCAGCCTGCCTCAGTTTGTCGGTCTGAAGCTGCCTCACTCCAACGAGCTTTCCATCTTGATCCAGGGCTATGGAGCGGTAGGCGCGCATACAGCCTGTATCATCCAGGAACGGATACCTGGTGCGCGTGTGATAGGCGCCAGCGATATCCAAGGCTATTTGTACAACACCGAAGGGCTTCCGGTCGACCAGCTCTTTCACATCTGGCAGGAACGTGGCACCGTTACTCGCAGCTACTATCAGGAACATCTGCTTACCCCAGAGGGTCTGATATTACCAACCAAATACGGGACCAACCCAGACGACCTGCTGCGAGAGTCCGCATTCTGCTTGATACCAGCGGCGCCCATGTCCAATTACCTGGATACAGAGGCTGCCACACGGCCGTCAATGACCGTTAAACATATGGGCGATTGGTCTGTGATTATAGAGGGAGCCAATACATACTCCCCTGATCCTCTTCGTAAATCCGCCAGGGCACGGATGGAGCGGGCAGTCTATCGCCAGCAGGGGGTGCTGATTGCTACCGATTACCTGGTGAATTCTGGGGGTGTAATTTTCGCTGCCCAGGAGCAGCTGATTAAGACTCCTGGGGCGCTGCGCATACCAGACGACCTGCTTGGGGACAGGCATGAAGTGGATAGCTGGCTGCAGCAACACGCCGATGAGCTGGCTGACCTTGCAGAGAAGAGGCGTCAGGCTGCCGAGGCGGCACGTGAAGAAGTCATCCGGCGAAATATGAGTGAGTTGGTTGAACTGCTGCTATCAGATGCGGATATGCTTCCCTTTGAGGCGGCCGAGCGGATCAGCGTCCGGCGTATTGCATCCAGAGAACGTGATCGCAAAGCTGCCGAGATTATGGTCCCGATCTCAACTATCTCGGTAGACAGCACAGTTCAGCAAGCAGCCATTATGCTGGTCGAAGCAGAAAGTCCATTATTGGCAGTCCTCGACAAGAATGGCGCGCTGGCTGGGATCGTTACCGAATGGGATATCACACGTGCGACTGCGCTTGGCTCACCGGACGACCAGCCGCTGGATGAGATCATGAGCCGCCAGGTAATTGCCGCCAACCCATCAGACAGCCTGCTGGAAGTAATCCAGAATCTGGAAAATCACGAGATATCAGCGATGCCGGTTGTTGAAAAAGGCTGGGTGGAAGGCATGATCACGGCGGACTTGCTGGCTCGCAAATCGTTGATGCGCCTGCTGCAGACAGATATTGATTAATTTGGTTAGGACATACGCAGTTCAGGTGAAATTGGTATCAGGACTGCAGGATCTGATCCATCATCTTCGCAACAGCAAGGTAAACTGGGGAGCTGTCGCCTAATTCAACCAGCGGCCTGCCGCTGAATTCGAATTCTGCCAGATCGTCATCCGCGGGTACAACCCCCAGAAGAGGGATATCCAGCGCATCTGTCCGTTCCTTCAACGCCGAGGGGATTTCTCCGGTCAAACGGTTCAGGATGATATATGCATTTTCAATCCGGATATCCAGCTCATCTCTAAAACCTGCGATACGCTCAGCAGCAACGATCCCACGTTGAGTCGGGTCACTAACGATCAGCAAATGGTCCACATCACGCGTAGTCCTCCGGCTGAGGTGTTCCATGCCGGCTTCGTTATCAATTACGACATAGGCATAATTACGACTGATCGAATCTATCACCTCACGCAAGTTATGGTTGACAGCGCAATAGCAGCCCGGGCCTTCTGAACGACCCATTGCAATCAGATCGATGCGGTCGCTCTCTATCAGCGAGGAGCGGATCTGCATATCGAGATATTCCCTTTTAGAGACGCCACCGGGCATCGCTCCCATTGCAGCACCGCCCACAACGAGTGATTCTTTTACCTGGTTAAGCATATCTTCGCGGATTTCCCCCACCGTCCAATCCAGGTCCAAACCCAAGACCATATTCAAATTACTGCTTGGGTCAGCATCGATTGCAAGTACAGCTCCGGTCTGATTCTGCACCAGATACTTAATGACCATTCCGGAGATTGTCGTTTTACCAACGCCACCTTTACCAGCTAATGCAATAGTAGTTGTCATTCCTCTAAACTCCGTACATGTGACTCAATCTCGCGGCTGACGAGAATCGCCATTTGCTCGGCATTCTCTCTTAGTGCAGGGACATAATCATATACAGCCAATCCCAATCTATCCGCATCCTGAACTGCCATATCTGCCGGTAGGGTACCAAGAACGGGAATTCCAGGGCTCTCGTCCACAAGGAACTCGGCCTCTTCACGATTGCGTACTTTGTTCCCAACAAGCCACAGCCGGTCAAGCCCGATATCGTTGGCAAGTTTTTTGATCTGAGCGGCCGTTCCAAGACTGCGGCGGGTTGGCTCGACAACAACCAGCATAGCATCGACAAAATCCACAGTCGCGCGCCCAAGATGCTCCACTCCGGCATACATATCCAGGATCAATACATCGTCCTTCCTGAACAGCAGGTGCGTGAAGAGGGTCTTCAACATCGCGCTTTCGGGGCAGATACAACCTGCACCCCCGATATCTACTGCCCCCATCTCAAGTAAACGGACGCCCCTATGCACAGCACTGAAGCGCTCTGGGATGTCGTCCACCCGTGGATTGAGCGTAAAGAAGCCGCCTGTTGTGCCCGGTTTTGCACCTGTCCTTTCGTAAATCAATTCGTCCATCTCTGAGATTGGACTCAGTTTCTGACGCAGCTCAGAAGGGAACCCTAATGCACCTGCCAGACATGGAGATGGATCAGCATCGACTGCCAACACCTGCCTCCCAAGATCTGCATACACCTGGGCGAGCAATGCAGATAGAGTGGTCTTTTCGACTCCACCTTTACCCGTGATTGCAATTTTCATCCTTGGTCAACCTATTCCTTCACCAGAATTTTTTTCTTCTTTACCCGCGGTCCTTGGGGCGTGTCCTCGAGCTCATAGCCTGCACCGGTTATCTTATCCCTCAATTCATCGGCATCCTGCCAACGCTTCTCATTCCTGGCAATCTGGCGCGCTTCTAACATTTTTTGGATATCAGCCGGGATTTCTTCCTCAACAGGCTTCCACCTACCCAATCCCAGTCCCAGAACGCTATCGAATTCCAGCACGGTAGCCTTCTTGACAAATGGGGGCAGCTCGCTCTTGGCTAAATCCCACATCACGGCCAGTGCACGTGGCATATTCAGGTCATCATTTATCGCCTGGGTAAATTGGTCCAGGTAGTCCTGGTCGACCAGCCCAGGCTCACCCCAATTGAATACCTGGTTGCGAATCCTATCCAACGAGATGTTTGCACCTTCAACTCCTTCCCAGGAGAAGTTTAACTTTGTACGGTAATTGGCGTTCAAGCAGAAGTAGCGCCATGCAAGAGGATCGAAGCCGCGCTCGATCAGCGTTTGGACGCGCAAAAAATTGCCCTCAGATTTTCCCATCCTTGATTCGTCAATATGCAGAAAGAACCCGTGCATCCAGAAGTTCGCCAGCCGTGTACCGTAGCAGGCTTGTGTCTGGGCAATTTCATTTGAATGGTGAACGCCGATATGGTCTTCTCCACCGCAGTGAATGTCAAAGAACGTACCCAGGTATTTCGCCGACATGGCCGAGCATTCGATATGCCAACCAGGGAACCCGATCCCCCACGGGCTTTCCCACTCCATCTGCCGGCTCTGATCTTCAGGGCTGAATTTCCACAAGGCAAAATCCGTCGGGTTTCGCTTTTCCCCCATCTCGATTCGGGCACCTGCCTGGATCCCATCGATATTCAAACGAGCCATATACCCGTAATCAGGAAGCTTCGAAGTATCGAAATATATCCCATCATTGGTTCGATAGGTAAATCCATTGTCTTCTATGCACTGAATGAAATCGATCTGTTCCTGGATGTGGTCAGTTGCCTTGCACCAGATCGTTGGTTCCTGAATATTCAGGTGCTGCATATCCTTAATGAACTCTGCGGTGTATAGTTCAGCAATCTCCCAGGCAGTGAGACCTGTACGCCGGGAGCCTTTTTCCATACGATCCTCGCCGGTATCCGCATCGGATACCAGGTGACCGACGTCTGTGATATTCATGACGTGATTGACCTGGTAGCCGTTATATTCCAACACTCGCCGTAACACATCTTCGAAAATATATGTTCTCAGGTTGCCAATGTGAGCATAATCGTACACCGTTGGCCCACAGGTATACAGCCCCACCTGTCCAGGGTTGAGTGGCTCAAACTCCCGCATACTGCGTGAATAAGTGTCATATAAATTAAGTTTCATCCCAATTCCTAGATCCTAGGGTATCAAACGTCGGCTTGTATTATACACGGAACCAGAAATGAAAACTTTAAGATTCCATTTGTGCAATTCTGCACAAATGATTGTGCAAAATTGCACAGATGGTGCTATAATGCATCTACAGCCAATTCTCTCATAGAAGGAGGTGCCTCGAATGGGACCAGGATCTCATCGTAGCTCGAAGATTGGCGTGTATATATGCCACTGCGGCACGAATATCGCCGGCATGGTGGATGTCGAATCCGTATCAGACTATGCCGCCACCCTTCCGGGTGTATCCATCGCACGTAATTACCCATATATGTGTTCCGACCCTGGCCAGGCGCTCATCAAGGAGGATATCCTGAATGAGGGCCTGGATCGCATTGTGGTCGCTTCATGCTCGCCGTTGATGCATGAGACCACCTTCCGTCAGGCTTGCGGTGAAGCCGGGTTGAATCCTTACCTTTTCCAGATGACCAATATCCGGGAGCATTGTTCATGGGTGTCTGATGATCGATCATCAGCTACGGAGAAAGCCAGAGCGCTGGTCGGCGCGGCTGTAGGGCGGGTCCGGCTACATGAAGAGCTCGAATCTCGCCAGGTGGATGTCCAGCAGTCAGCTGTGGTCGTTGGAGGCGGGATAGCTGGAATTGAAGCTGCCTTGCGGATGGCTGATGCAGGAAAGCATGTGTACCTGGTCGAGCGACAGCCGAGCATCGGCGGCCATATGGCTCAGCTATACAAGACCTTTCCAACCCTGGACTGTGCGGCTTGAATTCTCACCCCCAAAATGGTGTCCGTTGGACGCCACGAAAACATCACCTTGCTGAGCTTCAGCGAAGTCGAATCTGTATCCGGCTATGTCGGCAATTTTCACCTAAAAGTGCGCCAAAAGGCACGTTTCGTAGACAGCGATCTGTGCACAGGCTGCGGCACGTGCGCGGAGAAATGCCCCTGGAAGAAGATCCCCTCTGAATTTGATCTGGGTTTAGGCAACCGACCAGCAATTTATTTCTCATTCCCACAGGCAGTGCCGCGAGTACCGGTTATCGATACTGAAAGCTGTGCTTATTTTCTGCGAGGGAAATGCCGGGCATGTGAGAAATTTTGCCCTACCGGCGCGATCAACTTCGACCAACAAGAGCAGGTTGTTGAGCTAGAAGCAGGCACGATCATTCTGGCAACCGGATTCAAGGACTTCGATCCAATCATCGAACCGCGCTACGGCTATGGCGCTGTGGATAATGTCGTCACCGGGATGGAGATCGAGCGCCTGATCAACACCGGCGGTCCTACCAACGGTGAGGTACGGCTCAAAGATGGAAGCATCCCTGACAGGGTCGCCATCATCCACTGTGTTGGCAGCCGCGATATGCAGCACCATGAATACTGCTCTCGGGTTTGCTGCATGTATTCACTCAAGCTCGCCCAGCTCATCCGGCATTACGTCGGTGCTGAGGTGGTAGAGTTCTACCGGGATATGCGAACATTCGGTAAGGGTTACGAATCTTTCTACGAGAGGGTGCGTCGTGATGGGGTCGAATTCATCCGCTATGACGAGAATATAAGCGTATCTCAGCACAACGACAGACTGATGGTCTCTACCTTGGATGTATACACCGGTCAGCAGGTAGAGTATCCCGTAGATATGGTAGTACTCAGCACGGGAATGGAGCCTCAGACTGATCAGTTGGGGGTGGCAAAGACATTTGGCGTCAGCTTAAGTCCGGATGGTTTCTTCTTAGAACGTCACCCAAAACTGGCGCCAGTTGAGACAGCGACCGATGGTGTATTCCTGGCAGGTACATGCCAGGGACCAAAAGACATCCCCGACAGCGTCGCTCAGGGGGGTGCAGCTGCAGCAGCAGCATTATCTCTTATGGACGCCGGGCATGTTGAGCTCGAACCCTTTACGACTTATGTTATTCCTGAAAAGTGTGGCTGCTGCTGCACCTGCGAGAGTTTATGCCCATATGGGGCAATTGAGATGGTCGAGTTCGGCGGCAGAACTGTAGCACACATCAACGAGGTGCTGTGTAAAGGCTGCGGAGCCTGCGCTGCTGCGTGTCCTGCAGGAGCAGCCATACAGCATGGCTTCACTGAAGCGCAAGTGATGGCTGAGATAGAAGGCGCATTGATGGAGGTGATTGGATGAACCTCTCAAAACCCAGTACCGGGGTCTATGTATGTCACTGTGGAACAAATATAGCCGCAACAGTCGACGTGAGTGCAGTCGCAGAATATGCCAGAAGTATAGAAGGCGTAACCCTGGCGAGAGATTATACCTATATGTGTTCCGATCCAGGCCAGGACTTGATCAAGGCGGATATCAAAAAACACGGGTTGAATCGGATCGTGGTGGCATCTTGTTCTCCACTGATGCATGAACCGACCTTCCGACGGGCATGCCAGGAAGGCGGGCTGAATCCATTTTTCTTTCAGATGGCAAATATCCGCGAGCATTGCGCCTGGGTGATCGACGACAGAGACCAGGCGACAATCAAAGCCAAAGGGCTGGTATCCGCAGCAGTGAGTCGGGTACATCACCACCGTCCGCTGGAACTGCGGCAGGTGGAGATGAACCCATCTGCGCTGGTAGTTGGCGGAGGGATTGCCGGCATCGAGGCAGCGCTAAAACTGGCCAGTGCTGGGAAAAAGGTCTATCTGGTCGAGCGTGAGCCAAGCATCGGTGGGCATATGGCCCAGCTTTACAAAACCTTCCCAACCCTGGACTGTGCGGCTTGAATACTCACCCCCAAAATGGTGTCCGTCGGACGCCACAAGAACATCGATCTGCTGAGCTATAGTGAAGTCGAGTCCGTCTCGGGTTTCGTTGGCAATTATAAGGTACGGGTGCGGCGCAAGGCACGCTATATTGATGAGACCAAGTGTACCGGATGTGGCAACTGCGCCGATGTGTGCCCAGTTGGCGTCAACAATCCGTTCGACCTGGACCTGAGCGAGCGGAAAGCTGCTTATCGCTTCTCTGCCCAATCTGTGCCCGGTAGTTATACAATCCAGAAGAAAGGGATTGCCCCATGCCGGGATGCCTGCCCAACCGACCAGCGTGCCCAGGGTTATATCGCACTGATCAAAAATAAAAGGTATGCGGATGCTTATTGGGCTATACGCCGTGAACACCCCTTCCCCAGTGTGTGTGGGAGGGTATGCAACCACCGCTGTGAAGATGCCTGCAGCCGTGGCAAATATGACGAACCAGTAAATATCATGGGGCTTAAGCGATTCGTATCCGACTGGGCTTACCAGCACCGGGACGAACTGCCCAATATGCGCGACAAGTCCATCGTTGGCACTCCGTTCGCCGAAAATCCTCCTTCTACTGGTAAACGGGTGGCGGTTATTGGCGCCGGTCCGGCCGGATTGACATCTGCACTCGACCTGGTAAGGCTCGGACATAGGGTGACAGTTTTTGACGCTTTACCAGTACCGGGTGGCATGATGCGCGTGGGCATCCCACCTCACCGCTTGCCTACAGAGCTAATAGATTGGGAGATACAGCAGATTATCGACGAAGGTGTTGAAATCCGCCTAAATACCTGGGTCGACGATATCAGATCCCTGCTTGAAGATGGTAATGGGAAACCAAATTTTAACGCCGTATTGATCGCCAGCGGTGCACACCAGGCGAATAAGCTGCCCATTCGAAACTCGAACCACCAGGATAACTGGATGAGCCTGGAACTTCTACGACGAGTGAACATGGGGGAGAAGATTGATCTTAGCGGCAAGAAGGTGATTGTGCTTGGGGGAGGAAATGTCGCCCTCGACTGTTCGCGAACGGTGCTGCGCCTGGGTGCCAGTGAGGTGCGCATGGCTTGCCTTGAGCCGCGTGGTGAGATGCCAGGCTTCGAGTGGGAAATTGGTGTAGCCGAAGAGGAGGGTGTAGCTGTCTGCCCAGGACGTACTTTTAAGGAGATTATCGTAAAAGACGAAAAGATCATTGGTGTACGCTGTGTCGAAGTTGAGTTCCACGGATTCAAGCGCAGCCGACCGATCATAGATGAAATCCCAGGAACGGAACATATCCTCCCAGGAGACCTAGTGATTTGGGCAATCGGCCAGTCGCCAGATTTCTCCTTCCTACCGCTTAACGGCAGCATCAGCATACGCTACCCGGTTGGCATTCACAGCGATGACGAGATGATGACCACGATACCAGGTGTATTTGTTGCAGGCGACGTAAACCGGGGACAAACTTTCTTCGTTGTAGATGCAATTGGAGAAGGGCATAAATCAGCTCGCAGTATAGACCGCTATCTGCGAGGAGAGAATGGCATCCAAGAACCCCACCAAATACCGGTCGTCAAACTGGATCGGCAAGATATTGATAGTGTTTTGAAAAGAGGGGTAGCAACCAGAAACAATCGTATCCCAATTTCCAGCATACCTGTAAATCAGCGTGTGCACAATTTTCGCGAAGTCGATTTAACCTTAACGGAAGAAGAGGCTCTGGCAGAATCCTCACGCTGCCTGCGCTGCGGAATTTGCTCGGAATGCCTGGAGTGCCTGGCCGCATGCGAACGTGGGGCAATCGATCACAACATGGAAGATAGTATTGTCGACCTTGAAGTAGGCACGATCATCCTGGCAACCGGTTTCAAAGATTTCGATCCCCGGCAGGCTTCCGAATTTGGATACGGAGAGCTGGAGGATGTGATCAAGGCGATGGAATTTGAACGCCTGATCAATACCAGCGGCCCGACTGGGGGCAAAGTGTTGTTGAAAAATGGCAAATCTCCCCGGAGTGTCGCCATCCTGCACTGCGTCGGCAGCCGGGATGAGAAATACCACGAATACTGCTCTCGAGCCTGCTGTATGTACTCTCTCAAGCTGGCGCAGCTGGTGCATGATTACGTCGATGCCGAGGTATATGAGATCTACCGCGATATGCGCACCTTTGGGAAAGATTATGAAGAGTTTTTCAACCGTACACGCCGCAAAGGTGTCAATTTCTACCACGGAAAGATAAAGCGCGTTGAACGGCTGAACGGCAAGCTGCTGGTGCGCTGGGATGAATCCTTCTATAACCAACCCGACCACATCGAGGTGGACATGGTGATCCTGGCAACCGGATTCGAGCCGCAGGAAGATGCAGGGAAGGTTGCCCACCTGTTCGGGATCAGCCGTAGTGGGGATGGGTATTTCTTGGAGCGGCATCCCAAGCTTGCTCCAGTCGAAACAGCCAGCGATGGGATTTACCTGGCCGGAGCCTGCCAGAGTCCCAAAGACATCCCGGATAGCGTTGTCCAGGCAGGCGCTGCAGCCGCAGCTGCTCTCTCCCTGATCGACCAGGGTACGATCAGCCTGGACCCGTCGATTGCTGAGGTTATCACCCTTAACTGCAAAGGCTGCGGCCTCTGTGTCGAAGCCTGTCCATACACCGCTATTGAACTTGTGGCTTCAGACCATTTGAAAGGCCGTAGCGTCGCCAGGGTGAATGGCTATCTCTGCAAGGGCTGCGGTACGTGTGCAGGCGCCTGCCCGAACAAGGCCATGTCGCTTATCCATTATAACGATCAGCAGCTTGTCAGTGAGATGATCGGAGCTTTGATGTAATTACATGAGCGTATCCAGTGCTACTCAACGGAGACTGCGTAATGTATAGACCAAAAATTATCGCTTTTTTATGTACTTGGTGCAGCTACACCGGCGCAGATACAGCCGGGATTGCCCGCCTGAAAAGCCCTGCTTATTTCCGTGCAGTTCGGGTGCCCTGTTCCGGGCGAGTGTCCCCGGAACTGATCATGCGCACATTCGACCAGGGAGCAGATGGGGTATTGGTGCTTGGCTGCCATATTGGTGAATGTCATTATGACAGCGGAAATCACCGCACAGCCAAGCGCATGCCTGTGCTGAGGTCTCTGCTAGAATTCGCCGGCTTAGAACCGCAACGCCTACGACTGGACTGGGTCTCAGCCTCCGAAGGAGAACGATTCAGCCGTATCGCGACTGAATTTTGCAATGAAATCCTGGCTCTGGGCCCGGCACGTTGGAGGGTGAGCGAAGACCAGTACCGGACAGTGAAGGTAGATAGACCACCAATATCAGATTATACCCCGCCGGTATTCGATCAGACATTATTCGACAAGCAGACAGATGGCATGCGAAAGGCAGCCCAGGAACTGCTCAGCAGCCAGCAGGTGGATTGCGTAATCGGGTACGAAGAAGACCAGCGAGGCAGGACTCGACCTACATTCGTCTATCAGCCTGACGATTGCAGTCGCTTGGTTTGGAACCAGAGCTGTACTCATAACCTTGCAGTTTATCTCAGCAAAAAACTCAATCCAAATGGTGCATATAATTCTCTACGCGGGGGACCATCTGTTGCAGTTGTCGTCAAACCCTGTGACAGCCGTACCATCAATGTACAGCTGGCGGAGAATGTATACACACGTGAGCAGCTGCATATCATTGGTATGACCTGTACTGGGGTAAAGGTACAGCCGCGCAGCAATGGTTACTTGGAAACTCTTCAAGGAACACAGTTACAGCAGCGCTGTCTGGATTGTTCCGAGAGGACCCCTTCGGTCTATGACATATTGGTCGGAGAACCGCCAGACGATCTCCCGGATCGCAAAGGCATCTCATCCAAAGCGCTTAAGATCACCCAGTTGAATGCAATGTCCCCCACCGAGAGAATGGATGTCTGGTTGAGTGAGTTCGACCGGTGTATTCGCTGTTATGCCTGCCGGCAAGCCTGCCCGATGTGTGAATGCCCAACCTGCCTATATGAGCGGGACGATTCGTTATGGGTCAGTGCTGTGAATGGTTGGGATGGCGTTGGTCTGAATGAGAAGCGCACTTTCCACCTGGGACGTGCCTACCATCTAGCCGGTCGCTGTATAGGCTGTGATGAATGTGAAAGATCCTGTCCTGTGGGCATTCCGATCAGCTACCTAAATCAGATGCTGGCCAGCGAGATGGAGACTCTTTATCATCACCGAGCAGGTGCATCATTGGCACCACCGCCATTCGTCACCATCCTCTCAGGTGAGGAGGGTTTAACATGAGCCGCATACAGGTAGCGGAACGTACACGAAAATATATCTCACGGGAGCAGGTCCTCCAATGGCTTGCCCAGCTGACAGGTGAGATGGGCCTGATTGCTCCGAAAGATATCGATGGCTATGTCTTTTACCGCAAGATCGACGATGCAGATGAAATCCTGCTGGATTATACAAAACCCGTCCTCTCTATAAAGGATGTGTTCTTTCCTCCCAGCGATAAGCTTTTCTTAATTGAAAAATCGGCCGAAGAACTTAAGCTTCTGCCTCACCCTCGCTTAAAGGAACAGGTGCTGTTCGGGGTACGCCCATGTGATGCTCATGGACTACAGGCGCTTGATGCTGTGTTCATCAGTGCTGAACCCGTCGACCCATATTACACTCAGCGAAGAGAAAACTCAATACTTATCGGCGCAGCTTGCCGTGAGATGGGTCCGAGCTGCTTCTGCACGGAGATGGGAAGCTCTCCGGATGATACGCAATACATGGATTTGATGCTGACCGAGGTTGATGGTGGCTATTCCCTAGAGGCTATCACTGAAAGAGGCTGCATACTGTTGAATCGTATCTCGTTTCCGCTGGAGGATTACTATCCAAAGAAACCGGCTGAATCTGCACCAGCCTTACCAAGATATCCATATCCATCCATAGAGAGCTGGCTGGATCACTTTTCCGATAAGTATTGGGAAGATATGTCAGAACGCTGCTTGAGCTGCCGTGCTTGCGCCTATGTTTGCCCAACCTGCCGATGCTTCGACGTCCGGGACGAAACACAAACCGGAGATGACGGCAGCCAGATGTATGCAAGAATACGATGCTGGGATAGCTGTACTGGATCTGCATACCGGCGCATTGCCGGCGGGCATAACCCTCGACCGGAAGAAGCCCAGAGATTGCGCAACCGCTTTTACTGTAAATTCTATTACTTTTCGCAGCAGTATGGTCCAGATGCCTGCACGGGCTGCGGGCGGTGCATCGATGTCTGCCCGGTTGGCGTGGATATCACAGAAGTGCTGCAGCACATTACGGGCACCAGAGTCGCCGAGCAGAATAATCCTGCAGAGGTAGGTGTACTATGACAGCCGATACACAAAACGATATGCTGCCGGAACTTGGTGTCCTGGCAACGATAAAAGACATGGGCGCCGAGATCAAACTCTTCAGTGTAAAGCCGTTGAACGGCGGTAGAAGAGATTATCTCCCCGGACAGTTCGCATTTCTTTCCGCATTTGGAGTTGGAGAAGCCCCATTCGGGATCGCATCCGCCCGGGATAACGGCGGCACACTGGACTTTGCCATCCAGCGACTGGGTTCGGTCACCACCAGGCTGCACGAGTTGGGCGAAGGCGATATCATCGGAATCCGCGGCCCTCTTGGAAACTGCTTCCCGATGCAGCAGTTCAAGGGAAAGAATTTGATTGTGCTCGGTGGGGGGATTGGCGGCGCACCACTTCGCCCAGTTATCCAGACCGTGCTCCGGCAGCGCAGCGATTATGGGCAGCTTACAATCCTATGGGCTGCCAGACACCCTTCCTTGCTGGTGTTCACTGAAGAATACGAAGAATGGAGAAATGCGCCGGATACAAAACTGCATCTCACAGTAGACCAACCGGACGCCAGGTGGGACCATAACGTCGGACTGATCACAGAACTGCTGGATAGGGTATCGCCTGAGCCGGAGAATGCAGTAACGATAACCTGCGGCCCACCGATAATGATCTATTATGTCAACAAAATGCTGGTAGAGAAGCTGGGCTTTCTCCCGGGACAGAACTACGTGACTTTGGAAGCGCGCATGCATTGTGGTCTGGGCAAATGCGGGCGCTGCAATCTCGGGGAGAAGCTGGTCTGCGTGAACGGTCCGGTATTCACCATGAATGAGGTCGGCGAGATGCTGGAGAGCTACTTCTAGCTTATATTTGTCCGGGAGAAGAAGGATTTCAGACCCCCGAAACAGTTAGAGCTAAGTTTATGACCGACGTCGTCTTCACAATAGACGACGGATGCGCCTGCATTTTCTAACACCTTGACTGCATTCCGGGCTTTTTCTACCGGTACAAGCTCGTCTTTAATTCCGTGGGCTATGAATACACGCTTGCCAACCAGGGGTTTGTTTCGTGCCAGAGCTGAGGACCCATCCGGCAGGAATCCAGACAGCCCGGCAAGTCTATCGACATGCTTTGGATTAATCAGCGACAACGCAAATCCACAGGCAGCCCCCTGGCTGAACCCGACCAGGTCGTACTTCTCAAGCGTTGCCTCCGGAAAGTTTTCAGTGGTCAACAGCTCACGGAGTGCATCGATCGCCGGCTGGAAATCATCCACCCAGGGCCAGATTTTCGCCTTATGCTCATGCCAGCCATAACCCCCCAATGGAGTCTTGTACAGGCCGCGCGGTGCCACCAGGATGGCATCCTTGGGAAGTCGAGAGGCAAACACCCACATAGCATTCTCATCCCCGGTCCAGCCATGCAGGAGCAGAATCAAAGGAAATGGACCATCTCCTGGTGGTCTGCGCTGTCGTATGATCCAGCCACCGATCATCCTGTTCGTATCTTCGTGTTTCATCCTCTCATCCCTAAAACCCTTAATCCTCTTTAGCCCGCTTCACAATCCATTCAATGACCGCCAGAGACATCCAGATAATTACCAACGGGGATAACCCGAAGATAAGGCAGATAACACCTAGGACGGCTGCCTGCTGCCCATAGAATACATAGATCAATCCAATACCGATCAGGAAAAGTATCAAAATAAAGCCAAACAGCAACCGGATGTCGGTCTGGCGCGCATAGCGGCGTAGATCGCGTGTCACGCCAAGATTTTATCATGTGCGCCTGTGGTGCGGCACCTGGAATGCATCCTAAACGGTGAATGTGGCATGATAGAATTGGTCGGTGATGGAAAATATCCAGAAATACCCTCTGATTCAAGCAGAGATGGAGCGAGCGGAAAAAGCCCGTTCAGAGGCTAACGAAGGGATGGCCAGGGTATGTGCCAGACGTGCCGCCGGGCTGGCTGCGGGAGAGTATATTACCAGGTGTGGTCTCCCATTCTCAGGTTCGAGCGCTTACGACCGGTTGAATTTCCTCGCTCAAAACACTGCCGTGCCAATTGAGATCCGGCAGGTGGCCGGACATTTTCTGGTACGGGTAACCCCGGACCACACCCTGCCGATGGATGCCGACCTTCTCAAGGACGCCCGCTGGCTGATCGAACAGCTGATTGACTAAACATCTATTTGGAACGACGGATATACAAGGACAAGAGGTGCTATGGGACCGAAATACACAATCTTAAGCGATCTTGGGGATGAGATACCTGATGTCCCTTCAGATAGCATAATCAGCAGGACGATCTTCTCCGATGATCAGGTAAAAGCGGTCTTATTCGGATTTGCACCAGGGCAAGAGCTCTCAGAACACACGGCCTCAACCGCGGCGGTATTGTATTTCGTCTCTGGAAGGGCTGAGATGAAATTAGGCACAGATCTATTAGCAGCCCAACCGGGTACGTATGTACATATGGAACCCCATCTGTCCCACAGCATCAAAGCCGAGACAGACACGGTCATGCTGCTCCTGTTATTGCGCTCAGATTGAATTGGTGGATGGGGACATAGGCGGGCGAAGCACGCTCAAACACCCCCAAATTTAAATCAAACTGCATAACATCAGTTTAATAAAACAAACGCGCATGAAGCACGTCTGTTTATATTAATACTGATAGTTTAGTTACTTAATTCGACGGGTCGACATCACCTGTTCAGGTGGGAGGTGTCTCTTCCACTGCAGCATCAATGCAATCGCTGCTACCAGGGTCATCACGATACGGATTCCCATTACCAGGGTCAATAGACCGCCCATTACACTCGCTCCAACAAGCAGCACAGTACGTTGTTTGTTCGCAACAACCTCTTCACGGATAGGCTGATACTGGCTGCGAATCTGGTAGCGCAGCCGGTTCACGAACTCCGCCCGCGGGTTCACTGGCTGGAGGGTACCCTTTAGCACAGTCTCAAGGTTTGAAAAATCCACGTCTCTATTCTTCTTACCCCACTTGATCAACTTCATCTCATCACCTCTAACCGACTATTTCTTATCCTGTATTCGAACCGTTATCCCGGAATATAGTCAAATCATATTCCTGGCGAAGATTGAGCAGCGTACGATGGTAAAGACTCTTTACCGCTCCTTCCGATCTCCCCATTATTCTCCCGATCTCTGCATTGGAGAGATGCTCGACAAATTTAAGGATCAATAATTGCTGGCGATCTGCCGGTAATCCTCGTATAAGCTCAACCAGATGTTTTCTCTCTTCGCTGTGCACCAGTTCCAGCTCTGGATGGTCGCTGATATGTCTCACAATTAGGGCTTCATCCAGCGGTATTTCCTTTTTGCGGCTGTTATCCCGGTGCCAGTTTGCGACCAGGTTGTGCGCGATGCGATACAGCCAGGCAGAAAACGGCAGCCCACGATGGCGATAGTTACTGATATGCCGCATTGCCCGAAAGAAAACACGGGCCGTTAAGTCCTCGGCGTCTTCGTAATTGCCGGTACGGTAATATATATAGTTATAAATCCGACCAACATACCGTTCGTAGAGGACGCCAAACGCTTCGACATCTCCTCGAGCTGCCAGGGTCAGAGCAACCTCATCATCCAGGTCGAGCATAAACCTCACCATATTGGGCGAGGTCTTCTTGTGAGTAGAAACCCCGCCAGAAGTATTTGGTTGCTACGAGTATAACATGAACAACAAATTTGTAAGGTTCTGATATAATCAAGCTGCGGGGATGACAGGCTTCGACGGGAGAGGCTAGCCCCGAACTGCGAGCCGAGAGGCGCCGAACTCGAAAAATCAGCGCAAAAAGATAAGTGCCAACCGCACTAACTATGCTACTCTCCCTCTCGCTGCATAAGCGATGACTGAGTAGCTGGTCCCCTAAACCGGACCACGTCCGCCCTCCCCGCTCTCCAGCCGGTGGAGGAACCGGGCGACAGAATGCTGGAGTGCCACCTGATGTACGCCGCTAACCAGGTGAAAGAGGGGCTTTCGGGCTCCAGCGGATAGCCGGGACGCTCCCCTGTCACTCGTGGAGCGACTGGTGAGACTGAACGATTGACTACGCTCGTAGATGTTCGCGGGACGAATCTTTCGGACTCGGGTTCGAATCCCGACATCTCCACCTGTGACCCGGATGGTGCTTTCACTATCCGGGTTTTTTATAAAGCACCAGCCCTTTTAGATATGCCCCCTCAGGAAAATTCAAATCAACCGGATGGTCAGGTGGTTGGAATAAACGATCGATGATCTGGACTTCTGCCTGTGCATCCAGCGCTGCACCGGCGACAATTTTTTGGAACAGTTCCGCGCTGATTCCGCCGGAACACGAAAATGTGACCAATGTGCCTCCCGGTCTCAGCAGCTTCAACGCAAACAGGTTGATATCTTTGTAGCCTCGGGCTGCGCGCTCTACCTGACCGGATGAAGAGGCGAATTTTGGCGGATCAAGTATGACAAGATCGTAGCTCTTGCTTGCGTCCCGGAATCTACGAAGCACCTGGAACACGTCGCCGTCGATAAGCTCCACCCGATCCTGTGGAAGTTTATTCAATCTAATGTTTTCATCTGCCATCTGAAGTGCATCTGGGGATACATCAACCGCGACAACGTTCTCTGCACCTCCTGCCAATGCCGCGATGCTGAACCCACCCGTATAGCAAAAGCAATCCAAAACTTCCTTACCCGCCGATTTCTGCCGGACCAGCAAGCGGTTGGCTCGCTGATCCAGATAGAAGCCTGTTTTATGTCCCACACGGATATCGACTATATATGAAAGCCCATGCTCTTGAATCTTGATCTGCTGTGGAGGTTCCTGCCCCATCATGAGACCTCTCCTTACCGGCAGGCCTTCCAGGCTGCGCACATCTACATCCGAACGCTCGTAGATGCCAAGCACAGGCAGCACAGCCATCAAAGCATCTGTGATCTCAGCGCGCCATCTCTCCACCCCACTTGCCAGGAACTGCACCACCAGCCAATCCGCGTAACGATCAACGATCAAGCCCGGGATCCCATCCGATTCGCCATGGATCAGGCGGCAGGCAGAGCAGTCACGAAGATCGGATACTGTATTGCGTAATCCTACAGCCTGCTCTATTTTGCGCTGGAAGTACTGCCCATCGATAATTTCTTTCTCATCCCAGGACCAGATCCTGGCGCGAATCTGGGAATGGGGACTGTAAGCGCCACGGCAAAGGAAATTTCGGTTCGAATCCTGGATATCAACCGTATCCCCTATTGATGGGCTGCCAGACACATCCGCCACCGCTCCCGAAAATATCCAGGGGTGGTGGCGGAGAATGGACTTTTCTCTTCCAGGTTTCAGGCGTAAGATCGCTTTTACATCCACACCGACGCAAACCTAATTTACAAGACCGATCTTCTTCCCGGCTTCATAGATGACGCTCATCGCATAATCGATCTCGTCCGGCTCGTGGGCCGCGGTAACAGTTGCTCGCAGCCTGGCCAAGCCCGGTGGGACGGCAGGAGAGACAACCGGCAGGACAAATACATCCTTATGCTGTGCTGCCTGGGTAACTGCGAAGGCGGTATTATCGTCTCCGCAAACAACTGGGACGATGGCAGTCTCAGTTTGCAGGGTATCGAAACCATATTCCTTGAGACCGTTGATAAACTGGTGTGAGTTGCGATTTAATTTTTCCACCCGCCAGGGTTCTTCTAGAATAACCTCAAATGCTGCCTTTGCTGCCGCTGCCTGAGCAGGAGGCAGTGCGGCAGAGAAGATATATGCCCGGCTGGCGTGTCGCAGGTATTTGATCAGCTCTTTTTTTCCTGCTACATATCCACCCACGGAGGGGATCGTTTTGCTCAGTGTCCCCATCTTGATATCGATCGTGCCAGGCATATTGAAATGTTCTTCGATACCTCGCCCTGTTTTCCCAAGAACCCCCACCGAATGAGCCTCATCGATCATCAACCAGGCGCCGTATTTCTGGCAGAGTTCGACCATTTTCGGGAAATCAATCACATCTCCATCCATGCTGAAGACTGAGTCCCCCACTACCAGCTTGGCCGACCCGGATGGGACCTGCTGCAATCTCTGCTCCAGGGCTTCCATATCATTATGGCGGAAACGCAGGAATTTAGCCCCGGACATCATACATCCATCGACGATGCTGGCATGGTTTAACTTATCGGAGATGACATAATCACCACGCCCCACCAATGTTGAGATAACTGTCAGGTTGGTTGCATAGCCGGAAGAATAAGTGATAGCGGACTCAGCCCCTTTGAACTCAGCAATGGTTTCTTCCAGCTCTTCGTGAATGGTCAGGCTGCCGGCCAGAGAGCGAACGCCATGCGTTCCCGTGCCATATTTATTTACAGCCTCCAGCGCGGCCTTATTTATCTTGGGGTGCCCGACAAGACCCAGGTAGCTGTAAGAGGCGTACATACCCATTTCTCGGTTGTTGACCAACACCCTCGCTCCACCGCGTAGTTCGGTGATCGGCTGGTTATAAAAATATAAATCCAATTTTTGTAAACCGTCGACCCGGTTGTTCATCGCCTGGATGCGTTCCATGATTGCATCGTCGAAATCGGCCATTAGTTTCTCCTGATTTTTTCCTAATTATTTTCACCAGCCAGCTCGCGCAGTGCTGCTTGGTCGATAACTCTTACTCCAAGCGTTTGAGCTTTGTTCAGCTTTGATCCGGGATTTTCACCCAGGACTACATAGCTGGTCTTGCTGCTTACAGAGCCAATCACTTTGCCGCCGCGCGCTTCGATGTATTCCCTTGCCTCATCCCGTGAAAACCCTTCCAGGGTACCGGTGATAACAAAGGTCATCCCGTCCAACGGCCCAGCTCCTGCATTCTCGGTGGGAGCAGACTGAGATACAGGCCACACTCCAGCACTCTTGAGTTTATCAAGTATTTCCCGATTAGCCGGTCGTGCGAACCAGTCAATAATTGCCTGGGCTATATTCGGCCCGACTCCATCGAGCAGCTGCAATCCATCCAGTGTTGCTGTAGAGAGGGTGTCCAGGTCTGTGTAGCTGCGGGCCAGGTCGGCTGCCATTACTTCGCCAACACCACGCATCCCCAAGGCATTGATCAAACGTGAGAGAGGCTGGTTTTTGGATTGAATTATGGCTGCTAATAAATTGTCAGCCTTCTTTTCGGCAAAGCCTTCCAAAGCGAGGAGGTCATCCCGTTGAATAGTATATAGGTCTGCAACATCGTGAACCAGTCCGCTCTCGACAAACTGCTCGACAATTTTTTCCCCTAATCCAACGATATCCATTGCTCCGCGTGAGACGAAATGCTCCAGGTTGCGGATCAACTGCGCCGGACATGCCGCGTTAACGCAATACCAGGCAACCTCACCTTCAAAACGCTCCACTGGCTGCTCGCATACCGGGCAAACCTCCGGTGGGCTATATTGCCTCTCCTCACCCGTTCTTATAGATTTGATTGGACCGATCACATAAGGAATTACATCTCCCGCCCGCTTGACAGCAACCCGGTCACCAATGCGGATGTCTTTATCAGCGATGTAATCGAAATTATGCAGAGTAGCCTGCTTCACGATTACTCCTCCAATATTTACCGGTTCTAAAACCGCATAAGGGGTCAGGACACCCGTCCTGCCAACATTCACCGGTATGTCAAGTAGCTGCGTCGTCACCTCTACCGCTGGGAACTTATATGCGGTTGCTCCGCGAGGGTCCTTGCCGACAAATCCCAGTTCGGAAACCAGCGCCAGCTCATCGATCTTTATTACAGCTCCGTCTGTTTCATATGGCAGCCGGTCACGATTTTCAACCAGACTGTCATAAGCCGCAAGGACGTTGTCCAGAGTTGGGCAATACACTTCTTTGAGGACCGGGAACCCCAAGTCACGCAGATAGGCAAGTACTTCTCGTTCGGTCGCAACTGGCGCTCCTTCCTTTCCGTCGACAGCTATGATCGAATAGGTAAGCAGCGCGAGCGGTCGAGATGCGGTCAAACCCGGGTCCAGCTGCCGCAGAGAGCCGGCGGCTGTATTGCGGGGATTCAGATAGGTCTTCTCACCTGCAGCTTCCATCCTGCGGTTCATTTCTGCGAAATCTTTAGGAGCTATGTAAGCTTCGCCTCGCACGACCAGATAATCTGGCGCAGATGGACCACCCGGTGCGACCGGGATTTTTAGCGGCAGTGTGGGGATAGTCCTTAAGTTATGGGTGATATCTTCACCTACTTCGCCATCTCCCCGGGTGGCACCCAGCACGAAGGCACCTTTTTCGTAGTGCAGGACAACTGTTAGTCCATCGATCTTGGGTTCGACGACGAAGCCAGCCCCATCCACTCGCCCATCCAGCTTGAGGATGCGTGCGTACCAGGCACGTACATCCTGCTCGTTGAACGCATTACTCAGGCTCAAAATCGGCGCAGGATGACGTACTTTTGTGAATTTTTCCAGCGGTGCTGCACCCGTGCGTTGGGATGGAGAATCTGGTGTTACCCATTCCGGATGGGCGGCTTCGATCTGGTTTAGTTCGATTACAAGCTGGTCGTATTCGTAATCGCTGATCTCCGGATCATCCAGGACGTGATAGCGATAAATATGGTAATTAATCACCTGGCGCAGCTCGCCAAGCCGTCCTTCGAGCCGGGCGCGTTCTTGTTCTATCTCCATGGTCGCTTATTATAGCCCATATTAGGGCGGGGGGTTCATTGAAGGATATCAGGCCGGTTCGCGACCTGCAAGGTAGGCTGGGGACTCGCTGGATACCTCTCCAGCGGTGGTTGCCGTTTTCAACGCCAACACCGATGCACTCAGCAATATCAATCCGACCCACACCAGATCTGCAAGCAGCAAGTGAACGATCTGCATCCAGACCGGTGCCAGCAGGAGAACATTGATGAATCCAGCTGCTAGCTGTATGGCTACGATAACCGTCACGAAACGCGCCAGACGACGAGAAGTCTGATTATTGGTTCTCAGATTGATAAATCCGATGGAGATCATGAGGTATATTCCGACAATGATCGATATCAGAGGATGGAGAATCCTTAATCGCAGCAGGAAGTGTGAGGTGGGGGATAATTCTTGTTGGATGCCATGAATCAGTGATTGAGCCGGGAACAATGTATCTCCTAGCGCAGTCAGTGCCCCACTTGCACCAATTAGGAGCGTACCGATGATACCCAACCCGAGCAAGATGAACGATAGCTCTGAGCCGCGCAGTTGCAGTGCCTGCCCACCCGACGCCCACCAGGCGGTAAGGGTGAGGGCAGCCAACAGCATAAAAGTGTTCAGCAGGTGAATGACGATCGATACAGCCCGCCCTGAAGATGCGTCATTTGCCACATATTCAAACAACACCAGACCGGCGCCCACGAGCGCTTCGGTGAAAATTAACCCCAGAGATAGAGAAGCTCCCAGACGCACGGGATGAGCTTTGCCGAAAGATCGAAATCCCCAAATAAATAACGCCAGTACCAGAATTAAGGCTGCACCGCTCATCAAGCGGTGAGTAAATTCGATGAGGGTGGCTATTTCAGGGTTGCCTGGAATAACCTCACCGTCACAAAGCGGCCAGTGGCTGCCACAACCTGCCCCAGAGCCTGTCGCACGGACATATGCTCCCCATAGGATCACGAGGATGTTGTATCCCAATACTCCCCAGGCAAATTTTGCGTAGTGTGATAGCTGCATTAATACTCCATTTTTTGCATCAACTGTTACGGACTTGATTGAATTTCGGCACAAAGACGGTATTATCACTGCCGCACTATTATAATTGTTCAAGCAAGCAGGAAGACTCCATCAAAGAGATTTCTACGCCGCTACAACCGGAGGATTATCAATGACCAATACAGAGATCATTGTTTACGGGACAACATGGTGCTGGGACTGCAAACGAGCGCGGCAGTTCATGGAGAAGCATGATATCGTATACAAATACATCGATATTGACAGAGATAAAACCGGAGAGATGTTTGTACTGGAAACTAACAATGGAATGCGGAGTGTTCCTACAATCATATTCAATGACGGTTCGATACTCGTAGAACCCAGTACTAAAACCCTTGCAGAAAAATTGGGGATTGTCGGTTAGGTAGATTAAAAAAATATCGAGCTATGACCTGCCGCGGATTATCGAGCGAAAATTCCAAGCTCCGCACCGTCCAGCGCCCGCAATAAATCAGCTGTCTTCATAATTACCGTACTGCCGCGTATACCCGAGCCGATCGAAATCTCCGATTGGGCGGTTACACTATCATCCACCAGGATTCGCATAGGAGTGGGAAGCCCAAAGGGGGAAACTGCTCCAGTCTCGTATCCCGTAACATCCAGTACCTCCTCCCTGCTCGCCATGGTCAGCCTTGACAAACCCAGGTAGCTGCGCAGCACCGGCCAGGATACCTGGGATGGTCCAGCGATCAACACCATCACATAATCACCCTGACTAATCCGAAACAAAATACTTCGCACCACCTGGGATGGCGATTGCTGTCGCTCTTTGGCTGCCTGCTCCAAAGAATGGATAGGTCCGGGGTGTTGAAAATATTGATATGGGATATCAAATTGGTCAAGAAAATCCGTAACGCTCGTTGTGTTATTCATAGTACATTAAAAATTTATTGTTTTCAATTCCTAACAATATCTTAAGGCAAACTGTCAACTGTGTTAATTTAACTCCACAACACCTCTAGTATACTCAAAAAAAGCCACAAATTAATGGTCTGGATTCTTCTGCCGATGATACTGAGACGTTTATTATTGCACCTCCCCTCGATATTGCTCCTCCTCATCTCCTCCTGGCTTCCTGGCACTTCAATGGCAAAGTCATTGGATGAGCCGGCCCCTCAGATTAGTTCTATCACATATGAAACCACTGCTCAAACCCCGGATTATTTCTCCTGCGGCGATCAAGTAGCTCCGGTCGGTAATTGGGACTATGAACAAAAGGTTGTCGAATTGGTAAATCAGGAAAGAAAGCTACGTGATTTACCACCTCTCAAGCGTGTTGACCTGCTGGATCAGGCAGCAAGATATCATTCTGCTGACCTTGGGCAGGATAATTATTTTGACCACGACTCCTATGATCGTGTGGCTGGTGAATTGACTTTTGTATGTTTATGGTGGGCGAGAATTCAAACCTATTATACTAACGTGAGAGCTGAGAACATCGCGGGGGGTTATCCGACACCTGCTTCAGTTGTAGCAGCCTGGATGGATAGCCCGGGGCACCGGAAAAACATGCTATCCGCGTACAGTGACGAAATTGGGGTTGGTTATTACGAAGGGTCAGGTCAGTATAACACTTACTGGACACAGGATTTTGGTGATCGGAGCGGCGTGTATCCGGTTGTCATCAATGGAGAAGCAGCACAAACCGAAGACCGGATGGTATCGTTGTATATATATGGCGATTGGGATGAGATGAGGCTGCGCAATAATGAAGGAGCGTGGACGAGCTGGCAGACGTTTCAAAACACACTGGCTTGGCTGCTGCCCCCGACCAATGGTGAGCATATCGTTAGCGTCGAAATGAGAGATTCAAGCGCTTCCACTGCCAGCAGCGATTTGATTTATTTATCCGCGCAACCAACCGATCCTGAATTGGGTAATCTACCCGATAACATTACCTTCACATACAGCATTCCGACAGGGCAATATCTACCCGAACTTGCCATCCAGTCTCCACTTAATGTTGGAAATTATGACGCTCTAAACTGGGAGATCAGCACCGAGGGCACCTGGTTCACAGTTACACCGACTTTGGGTACGACTCCTGAAGTCTTCCAGATTATCCCGGGCACAATCATGACACCATCCCTGATCACATCCACTGGCGTCATCACTGTCAGTGCTAACTCATTAATGGGCATCGAATGTTCACCCCATGTCATGAACGTAGCCATTCATATGATCGATAGTCCTTTTAACAGGATATATATCCCAATTATCGCGCGCTTTTCACCATAATATCCCCCTACAAAGACTAAAATCGCCGTTGGATTATCATCCGCAGGCGATTATTTGGCCTGTTCTGCTCGGCGATCTCCAGCGCAGTCATAAGATTCCCCATTCCATCATGTTTTGTATTTCCTGGTGGAATCCGGCGATTACTTCATCTGGGTCAGCGATCACGCCGGCATCCGTTGCAATCCCGACCAACGCCTGTCCGTTATAACTGAGAATGCTCACTCCCAGCGCCAGACCACCGGGCTGAGGAACCCAGAACATCATTCCTGCCAGTCTGCTCCCAGCGAGGTAGAGTGGCATCCTGGGCCCAGGCACATTGGTCATAACTGCGGTTGCTTTCTTGGCAAAGATGTTTACGATTAACCCTTCGATCTGGGCAGTCGTCATCCCTGCCGCCTGCAATATTCCAAATGCCACAGCTGCCTCTGGCGTGTTTTTTATGCGATCCATGCGATGCTTGATGATTTGCAGCCGCCGGGCGATATCTCGCACACCAATCGGGAGGTCCAAAAAGACCAGACCGAATTTGTTTCCAAGCTTGGTGATTTCCTGAGGGGAACGAATATTATACGGGATCACAGCTCGAATATTCAAGGCATCCACAGATTGCTCGTGCTTTTCCAGATAGCGGCGCAATCCCCCCGCGGTGGCTGCGATCAGAACATCATTTACTGTCGCATCGTAAGCTCGCCCGATCGCCCTCACGTCTTCTAATGGGACGGGCATTGACCAGGTGGCGCGTTTTTCTACCCCACACCGGCCTCGCAGGATAGTATCCTGATCTGCACCAATCGAAAGCAGCTTAGCGAATGCCAGACCTCCATCCAGGCCTAACCTGGCGGCATCAGCAATTCGCGATGGCTGGTCGAGGGTAACCAATCCCTCCTGAAGCACCCTCCCAGATATGTTCAAACCTTTGCTGGCGAGTAACAACGGCTGAACGAGCAACTTCCCCAACCAGGTGCTTTCTCCATCCCGCTGCTCGATCGGTTCTGGCAATGGGGCATGCGGATCTTCATCGGTTAGTGATAACAACACCTGCACCAGGGCGATCCCGTCGGCGATACAATGGTGCAGGCGTACGACCAGCGCACAACCACCGTTATAGTTTTCTACGTAATAGATGTGCCAGAGTGGCTTGGTGATATCGAGCGGCATGCTCATGACGCTCCCAACGAAATCTTTCAATGCAGCATCATCCCCCGGAGAAGGTAAACCTATCCTCTGAAGATGGGACTTGATGTTGAAGTATGGATCGAATTCCCAGCGGGAGCGTCTCAACGAACCAGGATACTGCCTGACCCGCTGTCGGAATCGATGATATCGTAGCAGACGACGCTCAATTATTACCTCGAGACGCTCTATATCCAGTTCTTCGTCGAACATTAATATCCCGGATATCATCGGCATATTGGTAGGCGTATCCATCTGCAGCCAGGCAGCATCGACCGGTGAGAGCGGCTCGCTCCTCGATCTCATCATAAACATATCCACCTCACCTTTGTCCTATTCCTTGCACTGCGTATATGGTTTATCTCCACGGTTTTATTTTTTCGCCAACATATTCTCTGGGATCTGCACGGCAATGACCTCACCCTTCACACACTGCTCTCCATTGGCCAGCAGGTTGACCGATACGATCACCTTCCTGCCCTTGATCTCCCTTATGGTCCCTCGCAGTTCCAGGGGAACTCCCAGAGGGGTAGGTTTTAGATAGTCAACATGCAAGGATGCAGTGACGTAGCGTGGGAACTGATCGCTTCCTGTCGCACCACCCTCCGCCCGATAACCTGCTGCAGCCGCAGTACCCGTTCCATGACAATCAATGAGAGAAGCGATCAATCCCCCATAGACATATCCAGGGACTGCTATGTGAAACTCTTCCGGAAGATATACGCATACCGATTCCTCATCATCCCAGTAGCTTTTGATCTGGTGACCGAATTCATTCAACCGACCACAGCCGTAACAATAGCTCATGTCATCGGGATAGTAATCTTGAAATGCTTTTTTTGCCATCCTGTGCTCCGTTTGAGCTCCGATTGGAATCACTGCCTGCCAACTGGATACTGTTAGATTATACATTGACTTTATCTACATCCAGCGGAATGTTGTAAAATATCAGTACGAGAACGGAGTATCTGGACCCACTTGCAATATGAAAAGGACGAGATGAACTTAATTGACTATCTGAGAAAAATATTTAGTTCGCACGACGAGCCTGGCAAGAATGGAAATCAGATACCGGTCGATTTGATTCCAAAAGTAATGACCTCGCTTGAACACACTGAGATCGAAGAATACACCTGCGACCAAGTTTATGAACTACTTGACCAGTTCACAGAGCTTGTACACCACCAGAATGATGCAGCCCAATTGATGCCCCTCGTACAGCACCACCTGGACATGTGTGATGACTGCCGGGAGGAGTTCGAAGCACTGCTGCGAATTCTCCAATCACAAAACAGCTAAGCCCAGTAATAATCTCTAGGTAAACCAAGAGCTATCACTCGTATCCAACGTACGGAGGAGCTGCAGATATACATGAGCATCAGCCAGCTTGCCAGGACAATCGCGGTCTCACCCACCTTTGCGCTGAATGAAGAAGCACGCTTGCTGCGTGAAAAAGGCGAACCGGTAATCAATATGGGCATCGGAGAACCCAGGAATAAAGCCCCAATCACAGCGATACTTAGCTCGGCAGCCAAATTAAGCGCCGGGGACATCAAATACACACCCCCCGACGGTACCCCTTCACTCAAAAAAGCAGTTATCCGCTACACAGAAGAGAACTACGACAAACTAGTAGCTCCAGAGAATGTAATCGTTTCTGCGGGGGCGAAACAATCCCTCTACAACATCCTGTTCAGTCTAGTAAACCCGCAGGACGAGGTCATTATACTGGCTCCGTACTGGGTGAGCTACCCAGAAATGGTAAAGATGGTATACGGGATTCCGGTTATCGTTACGCCGGAGGATGGCACATTCCAACCACGAATGGAAGATATCGAGAGAGCTGTCAGCTCGTATACAAAAGCCATCATCGTGAACAGTCCGAACAATCCATCCGGAGAGCTGTTTACAGAGCAGTTCATTGCAGAGATCGTTGACTTTTGTGAAACGCGGAAGATCTATCTAATCATGGATGATATCTATCATAAGCTGGTATTCGATGGTCGCCGGGCACCATCTGCTTACAACTATACCGAGGTGGACCTAGAATCATCGATGATCATTGCCGTGAATGGCGTCTCTAAATTATACGGCATGACCGGTTTCCGCATCGGATGGGTGATTGCCCCACGTAAGCTTGTGCAGGTTATGTATAACGTGCAGGCACAGACTACTTCGTGCACTTCGGTGGTTCTGCAATCCGCGGCGGAAGGTGCATTGACCGGCATGCAGAGCGTAGTTGAAAACCTCAGACTTACATTTGAGAACAACCGCAATGTCATGGTCCAGGAGCTGCGCTCTTTCACAGGTATCAAAGTAATTAACCCTGGAGGAACCTTTTACTGTCTGCCGGATTTCCGTGCATACTGCCCCTCGGGGCTTGCGAAAGATTCTATCGAGCTATCGAGGTTCATACTGAAGAAAGCTCTTGTTGTAACTGTCCCTGGGAAAGAATTCGGAATGGAGGGATATCTGAGATTGAGTTTTGCCGGGACGATAAAGGATATTATGACCGGCATCGAACGGATTAAATGGGTATTGGATCCGAATTCACCTAATGAGATATTTATTGGCGACAGGAAATTGATCCGAGATTGGCTATGAACAATATTCTGGATATTAGAACCCCCGCCGAACAACAAGCTGCGGCTCTGCGCAGCGATTATGGATTAGTGCACCACGGGTTGACCAACCTCCGCAAGGTGTACTGGAATCTTCCCGGCGAAGCCCTCTACGAAGAGGCCATATTCCGTAACGAGGGGAAAATCTCCCAGCTGGGTCCACTTGTCGTAAATACCGGTGCCCATACCGCCCGCGCCGCCAGTGACAAATTCATCGTATTCGAAACATCCACAGAAAGTAAGATATGGTGGGGACAGTATAACCGCCCATACAGCCCGGAGAAGTTCAGTGAGCTGTTCAGCAGGGTGCAGGGGTATGTACAGGGCCGGGATGCCTTTGTTCAAGACTGCTACGCAGGAGCTGACCCAAACTACCGACTCTCTGTTCGCATTATTACCGAATACGCCTGGCACAGCCTCTTCACCCGTAATATGTTCATCCTGCCGAAGTCGAGCGATGAATATCACCGTCACATCCCCGACTTCACCGTGATAGCCGTTCCAGGTTTCAAAGCATTTCCTCAGGTTGATAGCACACCCAGCCAGACCGTCATTGCCCTCAACTTCGCACAGAATTTGTGCATCATCGGAAATTCCGGCTATGCGGGTGAAATTAAAAAATCAATCTTCACCATTATGAACTACATCCTGCCCTTGGATGGGATCATGACAATGCACTGTTCGGCGAATATGGGGACTGATGGCGATGTGGCTCTGTTTTTCGGGCTCTCTGGAACAGGAAAAACAACCCTATCTGCAGATCCGGACCGGCGTTTGATCGGCGATGACGAACATGGATGGAGCGATGATGGTGTTTTCAACTTTGAAGCTGGGTGCTACGCCAAAGTGATCGCACTTTCACCGACTGCAGAACCGCAGATCTATGCCTGTACACGCAAGTTTGGAACCATCTTGGAAAATGTCGTCTACGACCCAGCGACGCGATTGATCGATCTCGATGATGATACCCTGACCGAGAATACTCGCGCCTCCTACCCCCTGGAGTATATCGACAACGCCACACCAGAAAAAATGGGTGGACATCCAAAGAATATTATCCTGCTTACATGTGACGCATCCGGAGTAATGCCGCCGATTGCCAGGCTGACCCCAGACCAGGCTTTATACCACTTCATCTCGGGTTATACGGCCAAAGTTGGAGGCACTGAGATCGGTCTGGGAGAAGAACCTGAGATCACCTTCAGCGCCTGTTTCGGCGGGCCATTCATGGTCCACCATCCTGCGTTCTATGCAGACTTGTTGAAACGAAAAATATTACGATATGGTGCCCATTGCTGGCTGCTCAACACCGGCTGGGTTGGGGGTCCCTATGGAGTCGGCAAGCGCATCAGCATCCGGTATACCCGGGCAATGCTCAGCGCAGCCTTAAGTGGAGAATTATTTCGGGTTGATTACAACACCGACCCTGTGTTCGGGTTTCAGGTCCCAAAACAGTGCCCAGGCGTTCCGAAAGATGTCCTCGATCCGGCGCTATCATGGCCCAGCAGAGATAGCTATATGAAACGCTATCGGTCGCTGGCCTCTCGTTTTATCGATAACTTCAAGCGATACGAGGAAGGTGCCCCTACGGATGTATTGGCTGCTGGTCCAAAGTTATAGCGCCCAGGCAAGTAAAAAGCCGAAGATCGCCAGAATTATCCCCAGATGTAGAAGCAGGTTGCTCTCGGCAATCGCTCCCAGAGAAAAAAACTGCAGTATGAAGTTTGCTGCAATCAGCATGATTCCGATGATAGGCAGCAAGCCTTTACGAGCTGCCAGATACTCAGACATCCAGTCCAAAAGTTGATTGATTTTTTGCATCAGTGTCTCGTTTTCCAGACCCTTGCGCGGAACATGGGGGATAATCAACCTTGGATCACAAATGGTTGATATCTGGCTAATAGTCGCCCAGGCAGCCGGCCCCGGATCATCGTGCCACCGTGGTACTGTTCCACCAACTCTATTTGCCCATGCTCATGAAATAACGCGATCAGGCTACCTTCCTGATACGGCAGCCTAACTGTTACAGGTGCAAAATCCTCATACAGCTGCCTGTCAACTAAATCCAGCAGACTCGCAGTCCCTTCACCGGTCAGGGCGGAGATCGCCACCGATGAAGGGTATAAATCCAGTGCCGTCTGTGCGACCTCTGGATCAGGCAAGCGGTCGATCTTGTTCAGTGCGGTCACAACCGGGATATGATCGGCCTCGATCTCTTTCAAGGTCTGCATGACGGCTTCGGATTGAGCATGAGCATTCGGATGAGTTACATCAATCAGGTGAAGCAGCAGGTCTGCCTCAGCTATCTCCTCCAAAGTCGCTCGAAAGGCAGCAATCAACGCGGTCGGTAATTTCTGGATGAATCCCACTGTGTCCGTGAAAAGAGCCAAATGCCCCGTGGGCAACTCGACACGGCGTGTTGTGGGGTCCAATGTAGCAAATAGCTGGTCGGCCACGTATACTTCGGCTTCAGCCATACGATTCAGGAGCGTTGATTTTCCGGCATTGGTATATCCGACCAGAGCTACCACCGGTATCCGCGATCGCTTGCGGCGGGACCGGTACTGCTGGCGGTGCGTGCGAACTTTTTCAAGTTCATCCTTGAGATGGCCGATGCGGCGGCGGATATCCCGCCGATCGACCTCAAGCTGGGTTTCACCCGGACCGCGCAGCCCTACCCCTCCGACGCTGCCTGAGCGCCCGCCTCCCCCTCCCGCCTGTCTGGCGAGGTGAGTCCAGGCACGCGTCAGGCGAGGCAGGCGATATTCATACTGAGCCAATTCAACTTGCAGCGCTCCCTCTCGGGTTGCGGCATGTTGAGCAAAAATATCCAGAATAACTGCTGTTCTATCTAATATGCGAACATCTTCGCCGAACGCTTTTTCTAACTCCCGCAAATGACGAGGCGAGAGTTCTTCATCGAACAGAACAACCTCTACTCGCATTTCTTCGACGAGTGCATGCACCTCGTCTACTTTACCCGGGCCGATATAGGTTTTCGAATTCGGGCGTTCAAGACGCTGTGTTGCCTGACCAACTACATTCAGCCCCGCAGTATCTGCCAGAAGGGTAAGTTCGGAGAGAGAGTCGTCCAGGGAAAGCAGTTCATCCTGATGACGGATTTCAATACCAACCAGAAAAGTCCTTTCTAGCGGTCGTATCGTAGGTTCGGGGGTTTTTTTTGTCATAGGTAGCTGCCGGTCTCAAGAATTAGTCTGTTGATCTTCGAGTAAAAAACCTTGCTCCATGCTCGCATCCGGATGACTTTTAAACAACCGGGCAATCTTTTCGTCTGGCGATTCTTTGCGCAGCGGTAGGAGCACGTGGAAGGTGGTTCCAGGACACTTTATTTCGTCATATCCATCCGACTCTACCCAAATTGCCCCACCGTGCGCCTCAACAATACCCTTCGTGATGGGCAGCCCAAGGCCCGGTCCCCCGCCTTTGAATTTTGTTTTCCCGCTCGAATGGAGCGAGACATTTCCAAGGCGTCCAAACTTCTCGAAGATGCTGGTATGGTTCTCTGGAGAGATGCCGATCCCTGTGTCTGATACCGTCACCTCGATAAATCCGGGCAGCAAACGGCCATCTATCGTGATACTACCTCCATCTGGGGTGAACTTAATTGCATTCAGGATAAGATTCCTGAAGGCCTGGTACAGTCTTTCAGGATCACCAAAGAACATTTCCTCGCTGCCGGGAAAACTGGCAACCCTCATGCTCAGACGCCTGTCTGCAATCGTCTCAACGACCTCCTGGACGATTATGTTTAGAAGTCGGTTGATCCAGACCGGCTGGAAATTCAGAGCCAGCAGATTATTGTCTATGAGGGAGACATCGATCATATCATCGATGATTTCACGCAGGCGAACAGTGCCGTTGTTAATCCCTTTCAGCATGATAATTGCCTGTTCAGGATTTTGATGCATCTGCTCTGAGACCATTGACGCATACCCCTCAATGAGGGTGAGCGGAGTCTTCAACTCATGGGCCGCGATAGCAATAAAATCCGATTTGCTCTTGTCCAGGCGTTCCAAGACGCCCCGAGACTGGTCCAATTTGTGAATGATGTGGTCTATGCGCAAATCCATTTCTTTATGGAAGGCATAATCGAACATATAAGTAAAAACAGTCAGCAGCGTACCGATCAATGCCATGCCTGCATTACTATCGAGGTTCTCATAGATCACCTCATATGCAGTTGACTGCATCGTGTCCAATACAGAAAACAGGCTGAACTCTCGCGCCTCAAGTTCGGTGATCGTGCGGTTATTAACCCAACCTTCCAGAATCGGCGCTATCCACGCAGGATCGCCGCTTTCAGCGGATTGGATCAGGCGATCGTAGAAACCTCCCAGCTCTAAGCGTAAACTCTCCTTCAGGCTCTCTCCACGAGCCATGCGGTGGAGAGTCTTATCAATCCACTGCTGGCGTATGCTTATCAGGTCATCCAGAACAGGCATGTTAGTATAGTTTACGATAAATAGCAATTATTGCCAATATATAACACCTGGACGGGGGCAGCGGGTCTGGCATTGTGACTAAGAGGGAGATTTAGTCAGTGTTTATTGGTTACTGATCAACCAGGCTCGAATGGTATCACCCACAGCCTTCAAGCTGGCTGCCGACACTTTATCGGACGTATCTCCGGTTGTATGCCAGTATGGATAATCGAAATCTATGATATCTACAGCCGGAATACCGGCCTCCAGGAATGGGGTATGATCATCCAACATGCTGTATTTTTCCATTGGAATGAACTGTTCTCCATATCCCAGTTCGCCAGCCTGACTCCAGATGTCAGCAGATATTGCTGGGTCTGAGTTGCGCTCGTAATAGATATTC
>JAQBDA010000015.1:0-11841 GCA_032124675.1 Chloroflexota bacterium | reverse complement strand
TCCTCGCCGAGCGCCTCGGACAGCAGCGTGCTGAGCTCAAGACCACCGAAACCCGCACCTAAGACAACCACCTGTAAGCTCATTATTTATCTCCTTTTCGAATCCGTTGTAATGGTGAAAGACCGGTCGGTGGACGGACGTGCGCAGGATTGGGACTGCTGTTGAATTATAGCGTCAATTCTGAAAAGCGGGTCGAATACCAAGGGTAGTCATCCAGCCGCCGGTGTCTCGCGCCGCCGGGAACGATGCAGGATTTAACCTGCTGTGTGCCGATTGGAATGGCCGGATAAAAAAGAATGCTGGGTTGCGGGATTGTGAAATCCCGCAATCCAGCATATCATATCTCACGTGAAATAAACCTAAGAGCCGGGTATCACCATCAGCATAAGCTGGCCGGATTCGCGCTTGAGCAGCACGCCGTCAGGGCGCGTTTCGGTATCCACAAAAGTTCCGTGTCCCTGGACATCTAGCAGCCAGGCGCCCTCGCCGAACCAGGCAGAGGCATCCACAATCCCGCTGGATTCCCCGTCGGGGTCATTGATGGTGGCGACCACGCTCCAGGTGCTGCTGGCGAAGTCGTAGCGCCAGATTGCGGCCTCGTCGGTGTCTTCCTGCACCATCAGGCTGTTGGCACTGGTCTCCACGTTGTCCGGGCTGGTGAAGGCCACAAACTCCGGAGCGCCGGGGGCATCCCCATCGGCGAAGACGGAGAAGCTATCCACCTTGCGGGGATTCTTCTCATTCATAACGAACTTGAAAATGCGCCCGTTGTCGGCGAAGCCCACCGTACCGCCAGGGCCGCGCACCAGACGACCGGTTGCAGGATCATGCACCACCCGGGTTGCGCCGGTATCGGCGACATATACTACCCGCGGGCTGTTGCGATCGTAGGCCAGGTCCTCCAGACGGATGAACTGGAAGACATTGTTCTCATTGGACCACTGCTCGAGGGCGTCTTGCGGCGCGAGGCCGGTCAGGCCGCGAGCGATATCCTTCGGCACGCGGATGAACCTGCCCTGCCAGTCGTCCCCGGGCTGGATATCGAGGTAGTCGTTGGCGTTGTTGAATGGATCACCGGGATCGACTTTGCCTTCATCCGTGCGGGTCACCTGGAACGCCCACAGGCTGCCCTTATCTTCCCAGATATGGGATTCATGGTTTGCCAGGTAGAGATAGAGCTGCGAAGAAGGTGCGTTGAAAGTATCATCACCTGAGAGCATGGCGATCTGGTTCCAGCCGCCCGGGACCACGACCGTGTTCTCGTGGTTGTGACGACCCATGCCGGCTACCTGGGTGAAGGCTCCCGTTTCGGTGTCCAGCACGACTGCATAGCCACCCTGGCGCTGGGGGCTGAGGGCAGGATCGGCTCCGAAGGGAGCGCCGGCGGGTACATCGACGATGTCGTTGGTCTCCTCGCCGGTGAAGAAGGTGTATCCAGAGAAGCCCTCTGCAGGGCCGGCCATGAAGGCCGAGCAGAAGCGCAGGTAGCCATTATCCGCCGAGATCGGCTCCGCGCCTGCCAGCACGCTGGCTGTGGCCACATCCAGGGTCCACTTGGTAACCGAAGAATCCTGGAACTCGGCAGTGTTGCGGAAGGGTACGGTGCTCTGCTCGTGGTTGACATACACATCGACGGTGCCCTCATCGGGGCCGGGGGCAATGCCGATGCCGTCGGGGAGGCCCTCGAAGAGCACGCTATCGACTGATTCGCCGGTGCTGATGATAGCGGTCACCGAGGAACCGGCCGGTACGCCAGGGTCCAGGGTAATGTAGGGGGCTTCCGGCGTTTGGAAGCCGGGAGGTCCGGCTGCCGAAACGACGAACGGCAGCACCAGGGCCACCAGAAGTGCAATGCCTGGCAGGCGGAATTTGGTTGGTAGTTTCATGATCTCTCCTTTGGTTGAGGGATATAGGGTTGATGGAAGCGACCGAGCGTCGACGCCCCGATAGATGATGAACTCGGTCTAATAAGTCTAATTTAATGGCAAAGAGGGATTTTGTCAATGACTAAGTTGGGTTCAATTGACTGGGTTTGGGGTTATTCTGGCGCGCCAAACCAGCCGCCTCGCAGCAATGCGAGGTCGGCCGGCTGGGCTTATGCTTTTGTTACTTTGCTTGAGCTATTACTACGCGTCCTTGGGCAGGAAGCGGGTGACAGTTGTGCCGCACACCGGGCATGCGCCCTTGACCATCTTGGTGCCTTTCGCGGACACTTCGACCTTGCCGTTCTTGATCTGTCGCTTCTGACGACACTTTACGCAATAACCTTCGAAATCCATGGTATAGCCTCCTCCGGCAGGTATGATGTGGGTGCTTTGTTCCTTTCCGACCCTATAGGCGTATTATACACGTAATTAGGCGTTTGTCCCAGGCAAACCACCAAAATTTTCATTCCAAATGCATCAGTTCGAATAGCGGTCTGCCCGTATTTCGGGTTAATTTGCGGGCCGGCGTCATCGGCTCGCAGGACGCCGGCGCAGAGCTGGACCTGAACCTGCTGGCTATCTACGAAAAACAGGGTCGAATGGGAGAGGAGCTGCCCACTCGACCCTGTCCCGGCGGGCTATCACAAATTACAAGGCCAGCGCCAGCAGCAGTCCCAATGGAGCTAACAGCACCAGCAGCACCACGCCGGTCACCACCAGTGCCAGGATCGTGCCCCCCAGCCCGAGGGCTAGCCCGACCACCGCGCCGACCAGCCCAACCACCAGACCAATCGCGCCTCCGATAATCCCCAAGATGAATTTGACCAGCACCATATCAGCAACCTCCGTTCCCTGCTAAAACTATCTACCAAGATATACGTAGATTCTGGGCTGGGGTTGCAGGTGGATTATCGATGAATTTCTACACCTAAATGGGATAAGATGATCTCCAGCGGCCAGTGACGGTGCTCTTCGAAGGCGTTGATCGACTCGCGCAGCGCGGCCTGCCGCTCTCCCCGGCTGCGTGTAAACCTTCCGGGCGGTTTGATCGAGCGCAGGTGTTCGGTGATTCCGGCTGGCGTGCCATCGCTGCCGTCGTAGGCTTCCTGGATATATTCTTCGAGGAAACGGCGGTAGAGGCCGATATCCATTGCTTTTCCTCCACGCGAGAAACCCGGGCGCCTGTGCCTTTACGCCACTCCAGGCGTGCAAGCCAGGTGCGCCCGGTATTCAATCTTCAATCTGCTGGCAGACTGGAACTCTAATCTTCCTCTTGATGGTACTTGAAGGACACCTTGATCTTCGTCCGGTAGGCGCGCACCTGGCCGTCCTCGAGCTGCAGGTCCAGGTCCACCACCTCGGCGATGCGTAGATCTTTCAGGCTTTTAGCCGCGGCTGCCACGGCGTTGGCAGCCGCTTTCTCCCAGGATTCAGTGCTGGTGCCGACCAGCTCGATGACTTTATATGTGCTCTCGCTCATGCTGCTCTCCTATCAGTGCGCCCGGATCTCTCCCACTTCCTGGATATCCACCGGCACGCCTTCGATCTCGTGGGGGATGATATCCCCCGGCTCCAATTGGGCGGTGGGCAGCTTCTGGCTGACCATCACCACCAGCCCCACCTGACCGGTGCGCTGGCCGTGACGCGTGTGGAAGCCTACCCCCACGCCCACCACATTGGCTTTGGCCATCAGCTGGCTGGCATAGGCCTGCTTGACCGCCTGGGCGCGTAGGGTGGCCTGCTCGCGGTCCGGCTCGTTGTTGATCTCGTTCATAGGTTCACATCCAGGCAATCCAGCACTTCCTGGATCGGGTTGACGATCGTGCTCTGCTGCGACCCGGCGAACAGCAGCCCTACGGCTTTTAGCTCGCCGGCAGCCACCACCAGTGAGCCCGAGTCGCCGCCCTCGGAAATCGGCGCGGTGACGATCTGGTTCTCGAAGGTCGCCGTGCGCCCGGTCCCATAGCTGACCGAGATAGTCGCATCCAGGACGGTGATATCGCCGCTGGTCAGACCGGTAGTGCGCCCGGATTTGCGCACTTGCATGCCCAGTGAAGCCGGAAGCATGCCGCTCACCACGCCGATTTCCAGGATCTCGTCCAGGATATCGCGCTGGTCCAGCGGTCTCGCCACGGCCGCGTCCACATTGTTGGACGCCTGGGGGTTTGCCCGGATGGCTTCCAGGCGGTGTCCAGAGCCGATCACCCCGGCCAGAGCGTTGAGAAAATCGGCCACTGCCTGGGCGGTGCCGCAGGATGGTGGCTCGGTGTTGAACTGGATCGGGCAGAAGCGCTCCAGGCGGGCGATCGTATCGGGGCCGTCCTGCCCGCCGTCCGCCGCGCCGGGCTGCAGGATCGGGTCGCCTGGGCTGGCATCGTTGCTGTTGGCCAGCACATGGTTGTTGGAGAGGATCAACCGGTCCCCGGAGGACCGGTCGCGCACCACGCAACCGAACGTCCCGGCCGTGATCTTGTAATGACCGATGCTCACTCCACCCGGTGCCGGTCGCCAGCGGTCGGTGCGGGCCTGCTGGGCGCGCACATCGCCCACCTCGAGTACGTCCGTGCGGATGCCGTCGACCTCGCGGGGAACCACGGCTTGCGGCTCTAGCCCGACCAACGGCACCTTCTGGCGCACCAGGATCACCACGCTCAGCTCGCCGGTGCTCTTGCCATGCGAGACCTTCTCGCCAACACCAACGCCGACCACATTAGCCTTGGCCAGCAGCATGGCTTTATGGCTGTCTTTTACGCTCCGTACCTGCTCGTGCTGGCTCATCGCAAACCTCCAAAGACGATAACTGGCAGGGCTGTCTGCACCTGCGCTGGTCAATGCGCCGGAAATAATGCCTGCATTTATAAGGTTTCATCGGCGAATTGCACGTATTACCTGTAAATATAGTATAAATGATTATCATGCCTGTTGATGAACGACCTACCGTGTACTCAACCGATCCGGATTTCGAGAAGCGCTGCCCGCGCTGTGGCAGCTATCCCTGCCGCTGCCGCAAGCCGGTCTCCTTGCCGCCGGAAGTGCAGACAGCCGCCATCTCGCGCGACCGCAAAGGCCGCAAAGGAAAAACAGTGACCGTGATCCGTGATCTGAAGCTCACCGCACAGGATATACAGTCCCTGGCACGCACCCTGAAACAGGCCTGCGGCAGCGGTGGTACGGTGAAAGATGGCGTAATTGAGATACAAGGCGACCACCGGGAAAAAATTGCAGCCAGACTTCGTTCACTGGGCTACAAGACCAAGTTCGTCGGCGGGTGATCCCACTTGCTGCTCTTGAGAGGGTGAATCGGACGCCAGGCCGGAATGTGGTTCCAGGCTAGCGCGTCAGCGTTTGCTTGAAGACGTGCGACCAGCCCGTGCCGCTGCACATTTTACAGCGATCAATGAATTCACCTGCCTCGACCACACCCGACCCCTCACACCAGGGACAGATGCGTGGCGGTTGGGCGACCAGCAAACTCCCCTGACCTTCGCAAACCAGACAGATATCGTTATATTCACCAAACTTACCGGTGCCAGCACACCAGGCGCAGGTTTCTGGCGCATACTGAATCACGGGCATAACCATGCTGTTACCCTCCAAGTGATCGGCCGGATGGCTGCATAGATTATACCGTACTGCACGGAGGCGATGTTCCTCGTTAACGGCGGCACGAACTGCGTAGGTGAACCTTCTCGCTTTTGGTCGGGTATTTCATACATGGAAGTTGGAATCAATGGAAACAACCGCACCTCCGCCTGAATCTTCCCGGTGGGCACCGCCCTTCTTCGCTATCTGGACCGGTCAGGCCATTTCCCTGTTCGGCAGCCAGCTTGTCCAGTTTGCCCTGATCTGGTGGCTGACAAAAGCAACCGGCTCCGCAACTGTGCTGGCTGCTGCCGCTCTGGTCGGTCTTCTCCCTCAGGTGATTTTGGGGCCCATCATCGGGACGCTGGTCGATCGCTGGAACCGGCGCATAATAATGATCGTTGCCGACAGCGTGATTGCGCTGTCTACTCTTGGGCTGGCGCTCCTGTTCTGGAGTGACCAGGTCGAGATCTGGCAAATCTACCTGCTGATGTTCATCCGTTCGACCGCCGGAGGCTTCCACTGGCCTGCCATGCAAGCCTCCACCTCGCTGATGGTGCCCAAGGTACACCTGGCGCGCGTCCAGGGTCTCAATCAGATGCTGCAAGGAGGGCTGAATATCGTCTCCGCGCCATTAGGCGCAGTCTTGTTGGAGTTTATGTCGGTACAGGGCATACTCGTCATCGATATCGCCACTGCCCTGGTGGCGATCCTGCCGCTCTTCTTCATCCCAGTCCCCCAACCAAAGCCTGATGGCAGGGCCGAAGGCGCAGTAGGAAAGAATTCATTCTGGCAGGATTTTCGCCTGGGCTTGCGCTATATGCTTGGCTGGCCTGGATTGGTGATCATCGCCATCATGGCTGCTCTGGTCAATCTGCTGCTCAACCCGGGTTTTACATTAGCCCCCATCCTGGTGACCCAGCACTTCGAAGGGGGTGCTATCCAGCTTGCCTGGCTGGAGTCGATCCTTGGGGTCGGCGTGATAGCCGGCGGGATAACCCTCAGCATCTGGGGTGGTTTCAAGCGCCGAATTCTCACATCGATGCTCGGATTGATGGGCGTTGGTCTGGGGAGCCTTTTAGTGGGATTCACCCCGGCGACGGCCTATCCATTAGCACTGGCGGCCACGTTTGTAATCGGTTTTTCCATGCCTATTACGAATGGCCCATTACTTGCAGCCGTCCAGGCAGTGGTTGCCCCGGATATGCAGGGGCGTGTATTCACGCTGATTGGGAGCGCTGCCGCGGCGATGTCACCCCTGGGGTTGATCATCGCCGGACCGGTGGCGGATGCGTTTGGGGTTCAGACCTGGTTCGTGATCGGTGGGGTCGTCACGATAATGATGGGTGTTGCGGGCTGCTTCATCCCGGCTGTGGTACACCTGGAGGATGGCCGGGGTGAAGAAATCGCCGCCCCGGCCATCCACCCTGGTCACCCGTCTGCTGACACCACCATCGACGATGATTGAGACGAGAGATTTGCATGGCACAAAGCACTGACCCACGCAGCATCCGCACCTTCGCGGTGATCTGGTTTGGCCAGCTGGTTTCCACCCTTGGCTCCGGTCTGACCGGCTTCGCCCTGGGCGTGTGGATCTACCAGGAGACCGGCTCCACCACCCTGTTCGCCATTAACCTGCTGGCGTACGCCTTACCGAACCTGGTCGTCTCGCCCTTGGCTGGGGCGCTGGTCGACCGCTGGGATCGGCGCTGGATCATGATCCTGAGCGACACCGGTGCCGGGCTGAGTACGGTAATGGTGGCGCTGCTGTACTTCAGCGGGCAGCTGGAAGTCTGGCACGTGTTCGTGCTCACAGCCATCAACTCAGCCTTCAGCACATTCCAGTGGCCGGCGTACTCGGCTGTGACTACGCTGCTGGTGCCTAAGGCGCAGTTGGGCCGCGCCGGCGGTATGGTGCAGATCGGCGAGGCGATCTCTGCATTGGCCTCTCCTGCCATCGCGGGAGTCTTGTTCGTGACGGTCGGCATTCAAGGGGTGGTGCTGGTGGATTTCGCCAGCTATCTCATTGCCGTGCTGACCCTGCTGGTGGTGCACGTACCTCGCCCGCCGGTTACCGAAGCCGGGGTCGAAGGGAAGGGCTCGCTGCTGCAGGAGGCTTTGTATGGCTGGAAGTATATTTCCGCTCGAAAGGGATTGCTGGGGCTGCTGCTTATTTTCGCAGCCACCAATTTCCTCACCAGCCTGTGGAACCCGCTGCTGCCGCCGATGATCCTGGAAATGAGCTCCCCGGAGATGCTCGGCTATCTGGCCTCAGTGGTCGGGGTGGGCATGCTGCTCGGCACGCTGCTGATGAGCGCCTGGGGCGGTCCCAAGCGCCGCATTCATGGTGTGCTGGGTTTCCTGATGCTCTCCGGGATCTTCATGATGGGTCTCGGGCTGCGACCATCCTTGGTACTGATTGCCATCGCCGGATTTGGGGCGATGTTCACTATGCCGATCATCAACGGTTCCAGCCAGGCCATCTGGCAGACCAAGGTTGCCCCGGATGTGCAGGGGCGGGTCTTCTCGGTGCGCCGCATGATTGCCTGGTCGGCCATCCCCCTGGCATACCTGGTTGCGGGTCCGCTCGTCGACCGGGTGTTCAACCCGCTGATGGTTGAAGGCGGTGCCCTGGCCTCCAGTGTAGGGCAGGTGATCGGAGTGGGACCCGGGCGCGGCGCCGGTCTGCTTTTCATCGTCAGCGGTTTGTTGAGCGCTGTGGTTGCCGCGGCGGGCTATCTCTCCCCGCGGGTGCGCCTGGTGGAGGATGAGCTGCCGGATGCCATGCCGGAAGCCTCTCCGGCACCGGAAGCCTCTCCGGCAGATGAAGCGGAGGTGGAGACCCGGGAACCGGAACCCATCCCGGGAGCTTGACCCCCCCAGCGGGGCGGGCAGCGCATGTTTTGCGATATCGGTAATAACCGCTGACCGCTGCGTCGCGAGCGACGGATAGCTGACTGCCTGGTTTGACAGCGTGAAGCATGGCGATTAAACTATATGCGCCGTGGATCGACCGGAATATTCCCGCCGTCTGGATTTCGACGAGCTGCAGTACTCGCAGCTGGTCAATGCCGGCATTGCTGCGGTAAAGGGGAAAGACCGGCAGGCTGCCCGGCGGATGCTGTTCAAAGCCGTCGAGATGAAGCCCACCGACCCGGTCCCATGGCTGTGGCTGTCTGCCACTACGGACGACCCTGACGAGCAGCGCGATTACCTGGAGCACGCCGTGGCTGCCGATCCCGGGAACGCTGCCGTCCGCCGCGGGCTGGTGCTGCTTTCCGGTAAGGTAGATGAATCGCGCCTGTTAGCTGAAGGCCAGCATCTCCCGCCCCGCAATCCATCCGAGCCGGAGCCTGCCGAGGCGGCGCAGGTCTTCCTGTGTGCACAATGCGGCGGGCATATGCGCTACGATGCGGAGCGTGCCGGGCTGCTGTGTGATTTCTGCGGCTCTTTCCAGCCGACCGAAGCCGCGCTGGCTGCTGACACTGCCGAGCAGGTGCTGGATTTCATCCTGCCCACCACGCGCGGCCACCGCTGGGCAGAGGCCCAGCACCACCTGGTATGCGAGCGCTGCGGTTCGACCAGCATCCTGCCGGCAGGGCATAAAGCCGGTGAATGCCCGTACTGCGGCTCGCGCCGGCTGATCGAATCGGCAGAGACAATCGAGCTGATCGATCCTAATGTGATCGGACTGGTGCAGCTCGATGAAGAGGGTGCGGTGCGCAGCCTGAGACAGTGGCTGGGCAGTGGCTGGTTCGTGCCCGGCGACCTGCGCAGGCTTGCCCTGACATCTGCCCTGCGCCCGGCTTATTACCCTTTCTGGACCTTCGATGGCACTCTCGAGCTAGGCTGGACCTGCGAGGTAAACGAAGGCGGCAGCAGCTCGCGCTGGGCCTCGCGCAGCGGGTTGGAATATGAAATGTTTGACGACGAGCTGGTGCCCGGCGTGCGTGCCATGCACAAGATCGACCTGAAGCAGGTGGTCCCGTTCGAGCTGAAGAAGGTGGTGGAGTTCAAGCCGGAACACCTGGCGGGTTGGACGGCGCTGACCTACGACGTGCCCCTGGCGGAGGCCTCGCTCAATGCGCGTGAGAAGGTCGCCCGCCGCCTGCGCCAGCAGCTCCACAACCGTGTTTTGATCGGCTACCAGAAGCAGAACCTGCGCAGCGGGTCTACCAAATGGAGCGGTGTGACCTTCAAGCAAGTCCTGCTCCCCTTGTATGTGGGATCTTACATGTACCGCGGGCGAAGATACTGGGTGCTGGTTAACGGGCAGACCGGTAAAGTAGGCGGAGCCAGGCCGCACGATCCCCTTGCTATCTTCGGTTTCAGCCTCAGCCTGTTCTTCACCCTAATCCTGGTCGCCTTCCTGCTGCTCTACCTGGCTTTATCCCAGGGTTGGGTTGCCCGGCCGGGGATCATCCCCTGAGCCAACCAGGCACTTATACTTAATCCAATTATCCCGGAGAATGAATGGACCAACCGCGAAATTTTCAAACCATCATCATGGCACTGCAGCAATTTTGGGCGGACTATGGCTGCCTGGTCTGGCAGCCGTATTACTCCCAGGTGGGTGCCGGGACCTTGAACCCGGCTACTGCCTTACGCGTGCTCGGACCCGAGCCATGGAACGTGGCCTATGTCGAGCCATCCATCCGCCCGGATGATGGTCGCTACGGGGAAAACCCCAACCGGATGCAGATGCACTACCAGTTTCAGGTCATCCTCAAGCCCGATCCCGGGGACCCGCAGGATATCTATTTGAAGTCGCTGCACGCCCTGGGAATCGACCCGCGCCAGCACGACATCCGCTTCGTGGAGGACAACTGGGAATCGCCCGCCTTGGGCGCCTGGGGTCTGGGCTGGGAGGTCTGGCTGGATGGGCAAGAGATTACCCAGTTCACCTATTTCCAGCAGGCAGGCGGGCAGATGCTCGACCCGGTATCGGTGGAGCTTACCTACGGGCTGGAGCGCATCGCCATCGCCCTGCAGCGGGTCGACAGCTTCCGCGATATCCAGTGGAGCCCGACCCTGACCGATGGAGATGTCAACCTGCAGGCCGAGCAGGAGCACAGCAAATATTACTTCGAGGTCGCCGATGTGCAGCGCCTGAGGCAGATGTTCGATCTCTACGAGTCGGAGGCCGAAGCCTGTCTGGCACAGGATCTGGTGCTGCCGGCGCACGATTATGTCCTCAAATGCTCGCATACCTTCAATGTGCTGGACACGCGCGGCGCGGTCGGCGTGACTGAGCGGCAGGCCTTCTTCGCCCGCATGCGCGACCTCTCGCGACGGGTGGCTGAGGCATACCTGGAGCAGCGCCAGCGGCTGGAATTCCCCTGGCTCGAAGAAGAGCAAGGTGTGGAGGGGAAAGGGGATAAAGGGTTAGGGGAAAAGGATCTCGCATCCCACCCCGCGCCCCTCCCCCCACCAGTCCCTTATCCCTTATCGCCCAATCCCTTCCTATTAGAAATCGGCACTGAGGAACTGCCGGTGGGCGATCTCAGCGCGGCCCTGAGCCAGCTCCGCCTGCGGGTGCCCGCTTTGCTGGACGAGCTGCGCCTGGAACACGGCGCGCTGCGGGTCATGGGTACACCGCGCCGCCTGGTGGTGCACGTGGAAGACCTGGCCCCGCGCCAGCCGGACCTCGAGCAGGTCGTCAAGGGACCGCCCGCCAACCGCGCCTTTGATGCAGACGGCCTGCCTACCCCGGCTGCGTTGGGCTTTGCCCGCAGCAAGGGTGTGGACGTGAGCGAGCTGCAGGTGCGCGAGATCGATGGCGGGCAGTATGCGGCCGCGGTCGTACGCCAGGAGGGGTTGCCTGCCCCGCAGGTGCTGGCGGATGCGCTGCCGGGTTTGATCGCCGGGCTGCGCTTCGATAAGCCCATGCGCTGGAACAGCAGCAATGTGTTCTTCTCGCGCCCCGTCCGCTGGCTGCTTGCCCTGTACAGTGACCGGGCGCTGACCTTTGAGTATGCGGGTGTGGCATCCGGAAACACCACCTGCGGCCTGCGCACCCACCAGCCGCAACAAATCCTGGTGCAGGACTCAGCCGCTTATTTCGCCGCCCTTTCTGCTCAGGGGATCATCCTGGATGTCGAGCAGCGCCGTGAGGCCATCGCCAAGCAGATTTCGGAGCTGGCTGCCGAGGTCGGCGGGCTGGTCGCCCCAGACCCTGCCCTGCTGGAGGAAATCACTAATCTGGTAGAGGCCCCGCGGCCGTTGCGCGGCTCTTTTGACCCCTCGCACCTGGAGCTGCCCGGCGATGTGCTGGTCTCGGTGATGAAGAAGCACCAGCGCTACTTCCCGGTGGAGAAGAAGGGGAAATTGCTGC
>JAQBDA010000014.1:0-4124 GCA_032124675.1 Chloroflexota bacterium | reverse complement strand
AACCGGGTAAACACTTGGTGGTTATTCAATTAACTGATTTAACAGGACCAGGGTGCGCTCGTCTTTACACCTCATCTGTTGGAAAGAACACCCGTACAGGCAGAAGCAGACCGAGCAGTGTCACGATCATCAAGATTCCCAGGAAAGGGATCGTCCACGGCCAGATGAACATGTGAATGATGATATGCACCGGGAGATAGAGCAAGCTGTACCAGGCCCAGCGCTCCCCACGCCGGTAACCGGTGGCGGAGATGACCAGCACGAACACGGCAACCGCCAGCACCCAGATCCCAAAGTTGCGGAACCAGAACTTGATGTACTCGATCACCTGCGGGTCGGACGTCAGCCACGCCCATCCTCGGTCGGGGTCAGCCGGATCAAGAGCCGGGATGAGGACAATATTAACGTAGGCATAGTACAGGAATCCCAGACCCACGATGAACAGCAGCATCCAGGCATATCTGGCGATTGAATTCACGACATCACACCTCACGATCAACTACCGTGTCCGCAGCCTTGAACCTGCCCGCGTAAACCGGCAGCGTGGTTGCACCAATCAATATCGCCCAGAGCGCCGGTGCCAGAAAAATACCAACCGTTAAAAAGAACAGAATATCGAACGCCAGGTAAGCCATGATAGCTATCGAGATGCCGCGCGGCAGGAACCGGCTGCGGAACAAGTCAACGCCCAAAACGAGCAGCCCCACCCCAACCAGAAGCCCACTGAGAGAAAAAACACCAAAAGCCACCTGACGCATGTTCTGCTCGCCGTAAGATAGGTCCGAATACAGCCAGAACTCTGCCGCCGTCCCTGCAGCCATCCCGAGCCAGCCGACTACAGCCACATACAGAGATAGATTGGCGATTCGCCCGATGCGGCTGCGGTACTGCATCGAGAAGGATATTAGCGAACAGACCTGCAGAAGCAGGAAGAAGCCCATCGCCCGGTTGAAGGTCGCGTATATGCGGTACTTTTCGCTGCCCGGGAGACCGAATACATCCCCGGTGATGAACAATGCCGCAAAGGCTGCCACCCCGCCGGCGATACCAATTGCGCTGAGTATTTTCACCATAAAGTTTCAACCTCCATGCTAGCCCTCTTCTCCCCTGTTGGCAGCAACCATATCCCCAGCATGATCCACCCGACCCCGAAAGCAATGTGCGCCAGGATGCCGTACAGCCTGTAGCCGCCGATACCATCGGACACTTCTCGTGGAACGAATGCCGAAGCAATGGCAGTGATCTGGAGAAGGCCCAGAACCATCAGCAGGGAACGGCTCCGCCTTTGTATGGTTGAGTTACCGCGATTTCCAAACGCAGTCAGGATCAATCCGATCCCAACGAGCGGTACAAAGATGGGTGGACCCAGGCCACCAGCGAATAGATCGATAACAGCAGGGATGATGAGCCCGGTCAAAGTGAGGATATAGCCAATGCGAGCCAGAAGCCCTGCAGGCTTCACCAACCACGGATAGGAAAGGATCAACCCCAAGGCAAGCAGCAGGTTTGGAAAACTGCCTAACAGGCCGCCCCAGAACAGCGTCGAGCGGCCCAACACGACACCGGTGTGGTCGAAAGATGTCGGTCCGTGGACGGTGGTATAGATGATCCACAGCAGGATCATGAGCGCTCCAGCGGCTATGAACGTCAGGCCTGCCCAGCGCAGCGAGCGATTATTTGGTGCTGATCTCATAAGTATCCATACCCTTCTATCACTCTGAGCCACAGGTAGTGGCGATAGGTCCCTTAGATCATTGCATTATCCGGGTGTATCAGGGATTCTTCAGTCGCTTCTCTCCCTCAGAATGACACCTGGTCAAGACAACTATATGGCTTTATTTGTTATTTTCACCTACCATGATGCGCAATAGGCGGCTTGTATCCGAATAATTAATCATCATCTGGATACAAGGCCCTTGCAGAATGTTCCAACGTGTAGAATGACGCATCGATCAATGTGCCCTCAAGTCCCATCGCATCCCATTGACTCTGCCACCTGCCGCGCAAGATGGATAATTGCTCGATCACATTCCTGTGAGGGCTGATGACGTCAAGGATATCATAGTGATAGCTGCTCTTTTCATCAGTGCTGAGGAGATCGCACGCGGCAACCCTTTTGTTAAAATCGTCCCATGCCTTCCTGTATGGTACGGTGGTTACCTGACGTGAAGGTGGTGGACCAATACCTCCTCCAGATATCCTGCCAGTCCCTCTACATCGATAACAGAGCGCCTGACCAGTGCCTACGCACTCCACATGAGGCTCCTGCTTCTCGCGGTATACCGAATTTCCATCTGCGTCATAGCCATAATGCCCTTTGATGATTCGACCTGTACCATTACAGTTCACGCAATACTTACGCCCAAGACCTGCACAAGTGGGACACTGTTTATCACCCATAATCGTTTACCTCATTTTATTACTGGAATTAATGGGAACTCCGATAGCAATCAGTAAGGGAACCAGCACCGCCGCGCCCAGGATGTGCATGCCCAGCAGGCTGTATTTTGTCGACATGGGGACCGGCGGCGTGGGGATGCGCAGCGGCAGGAATAGAGACATGACCAGCACAATGGTGCATATCAAAACGAACACTTGAGTTGGCCGCCGGGCTGTGTTAGCGACGATCAGGAAGACCAGGCTCGCTCCGATATCGTTGTTTTGCAGGAATGCCAGTCCTAAATTCACCAGCTCGTGCAGCACCCTTTTATCCTTCATACACCAATTGCCTAATTCCTAATCCCCTTCCCCCAAATTCAACACCGTTAGCAGCAGCGCTTCGAACGGCTCCGATTCGGCAGCTACCGCTGCCTGCACCGGGTAGCCATCCGGCGTGGTCTGGGTCCATCCGCTGCCGGCTCCCTCCTCTTCTATCACCCTGATCTGCACTGTTTCGTATCGTGCGAGGTCATTCTGTAGTACGACGGCAGCACTGAATGTATCCCAGAATTGGAATCCGCCCGAGTTGATGAAATCCAGCTGTGTGGATAGCACGTCGTAAACAAAGTCTGCCGCCGCTGAGGTGCGCGCTTTGCCGAGGATATTGTAGAACCTGCGCGTGATGGGCACGTCCACTGTGGCGTCTAGCGGAACCAGAACGACCGGCGCCCCGGATGCCAGCACCAGGTTAGCTGCCAGGGGATCGACATAGATATTCCACTCTGCAACCTGGTTGTCGATCCCCACCCCCGAAGCGCCAACATTGCCAGGGACATTGACCGCCCCACCCATAATGTAGATTGCAGCAATTTTCTCCCCAATTTCCGGATAATCGCGCAGGGCCTCGCCCAGATTGGTCAGAGGTCCGACTGCCACCAGGGTCACTTTCTCCGGGGATTTACCGATGATCTCAGCCATCAATTGTGGAGCAAGCTGTCCGGCAGGGGGGTTGGGATTATCCGGCAGCGGGATACCATAAGCACGGTCTGCTGCTTCCCGCCATTCCGCCGGAAACTCGTGACTCCCCTCCAGTGGCGTCTCTCTGCCGCAGGCAACCGGCAGGTCTGGCACCCCCGCCAGGACTGCGAGACCCACGGCGTTCTCTACACCAGGCTCGCAGTGTGCCTCACCTGTGCCAGCGACCGTGATCGCTTTCAGATCGACGTTGGGGTGCTGAAGCAGGAACAGAGCGGCAATCATATCCTCATGCGCCATATCCGTGTCGAAGATGATCGGCATTGGCTGGGCTGTTTCGATTTCAACCGCCTCAGGCACTCGGGCGCAGGCAGATAGGAGTATAACCAGTATCATATAGGTGAATATATAGGGGAGGTTGGTTTTCATCATGGTTTACAGATAATTCGGTGATCCGGTAATTAGGCAACAAGGCAACCCTTATCCCTTGTTGCCTAAGCCCTTATCCTATTTAATCCAAATCCGCACAGGCGATGCGTGCTCCATCCGTATCGTGGATCACCACCGCCTGGGCTTCCGGACGGGCGGTATAAGCATGTACTGCCTTCCCATTCCCGACTCCTGCGGCGTTGGTGGTGAAGAGCGGCCAGATCTCGTTGTACGAGTCCACCGCGCCGCCGACCACGTTCTGGTAGTGCCCGCCGCCGTTGGCGTCACCGCAGGCCTTGTTGTGCACGTGCACGCCGTAGGCGGTGTTAGCCGCCAGTCCC
>JAQBDA010000013.1:0-8661 GCA_032124675.1 Chloroflexota bacterium | reverse complement strand
GTCCTCGATCGCACCAGTGAATTAGAGAGACAGAATCTTGAAATCCAGGTTGCAGCCGAAATTGCCCGTGACATTTCCACATTCAGGGACCCACAAGAGCTGCTCGATAGTGCCGTCGATCTTATTGTACGGCGCTTTGGCTATTACCATGCCGGTATATTCTTGCTGGATGATTTGAAGCAGTATGCCATTCTTAGGGCAGCATCTGGACCAACCAGTGCGGATATGCTAACAGGAGTGCATAAACTAAAGGTCGGCGAAGTGGGTATCGTCGGTAATGTAGCTCAGACAGGCGTTTCACGTATAGCCCTGGATGTTGAGCTGGATAAAACCTATTATAAGAACCCCCTTCTTCCAGAGACACGCACGGAGATCGCTATCCCGATAAAAATCAGCCACGATGTAATTGGTGTATTGGATGTCCAGAGCAATATTTCGGGAACTTTCAATGAAAGCGAGCTGCACGTTCTCGAGATCCTTGGCGATCTCCTTGCAGTAGCAATCCAGAATGCGGATTTGATCCAGGAAGCGGAAGGTAACCTGAACGAGTTGGAAAACCTATATAGTGTCCTCAGCAAGGATGCCTGGCGGACGATCGAACAGTCTGAAGGGATCAAGGGTTACCAGTACGACTTGTCCGGTACAAATCCGTTAACGAGCAGATCCTTTGAGGAAATGGACAACGGTCACCAGCCTGGAGAATCCATCATAATTCCCCTTTTTATTCGAGATCAGAAGATCGGTACCATGACAGTCTGGCCCAGGATTGAAGGGTTCATGCCAGATGATATCAATTTCCTTAACGAGATCAGCATCCGGATTAGCCAATCGATGGAGAGTGCCCGCCTGTTCAATGAAATACAACGGCGCGCGGAAAATGAAAGGCGGGTCAGGCGGGCTTCAACACATATGCGCGAAACCCTGGATATCGAGAGCGTCCTTCGCACGGCTGTGGAAGACATCTATGACACATTCAAGCTATCGCAGATATCTGTTGATCTCTCCGCAACTGACAGCCTGGTACCGGATTTACATGGAGATGCTGACGGATCATCATGAGCGACATATCCACGAACACCTCCCCGCCGGTTCGTAGACGAACTCACATCGATTACTCTCCTTACACAGCATTATTCAGGTTGATCCAGGCTGGTGCGGGTATAGGGATAATAATCTTTGGCATGCAGCTCCTGCGCTCATTCTCCCTTCAGGTGCTGGTTGTTATATTCTTTCTGCTGGTCGGATTAGTTCTGGCTCAGATTGGTTACCTGCAGTTCCGTCAGGAGAAACGCAAACAGTCGATGCTGTTAACGACAACGGCTCTTGTCATCCTATTTGCAGCACCCATCCTGATACTTGAGAATGCGGAGGGATACCTAATTACGGGCGGCGTGCTGGCGGTGATAATTACATCGAGCTACCTGGGGGAATACCGGATGCAGCGATTGGGAGCCGCTGCCGTATTCCTACTGCTCTCCCTGGTCGCGGCCAGTGCCAGCGTATTCTTTAGATTTGATATCAACAGCTCCCCAGTAGTGAGTATATTCTTGCCTGCGGTGACTCTTATCCTGGGGTTGACCGCTGTTTATCTACTGATAAGACAGATTCAGCGGAGCAGAATTCGTGTCCGCCTGATCGCTTCGTTCATCATCGTTGCTGTCTTACCATTAGCCATTGCTGCCGGAGCCGCCAGCACGATCGGTTCCAAGGCTACTATTGATAGCGCAATCGACCTCATGGAAGCAGTTGTCAACCTGAAGGAGGCAGCATTAACTTCATGGTTAGACGAAATGAGCATGAGCCTGGCAAATGAAGTGACTGCTGATCCCGGAGGCAGAGATATTGCTTCCTTATTGATTGAGTCACCCGATACAGAACGTTACGAGACGATTCTCGACGCTCAGCGCAGCCAGCTCATCAATTCCTTGAGAACCGGTAGAGATTTTGAAGATCTACTTGTACTGGATCGCACAGGAACCGTTGTACTTTCAACAGATCGCACTCTCGAGAGAATGGTTTTTGGGAACGAGCCATTCTTCCAAAAGGCGCTCAAAGGGAAGACCATCAGCCCAATTACCATCATCGATTCACTTGGAGGTAAGGTTCTGCTCGTATCAGTACCAGTCTATTCCGACGACCAGTTGGTTGGGGTCTTAGCCGGCAATGCCCCATTAAGTAAGCTGTCAGATATCATGCGCCAGGGGGGGGATATCGGTCAGAGCGGAGAGGTGTATCTGGTAGCATCTGATTTTACCTACATGACCGGGACCCGTTCAACAGGTTATATCCCTCAGGAATCGATGACATTGACCCGCGGGGCGATCGATGCGATCCTGGGAAAGCAGGATGGGGCCGGCGCATATGAGAATACCCAGGAGCTCGAAGTGATTGGTGCCTATCGCTGGCTGCCTGAGCTTGGGGCGGCGATCTTCGCAGAACAATCCCGGGCAGAGGTCTTCTCACCAACGATCGCAACCATTGTTGTTAATTCAGCGATATCTCTGGCACTTATTGCCACCACTGTCGTTTTCGGGTTGGTCGTTTCAAACAGCATCGGTAAACCTCTGGGAGTACTGACGAAGATCACACAGGATGTCACAACAGGCAACCTGGAATTGGAAGCACCTGTCAGCCACAGGAATGACGAGATCTCGATTCTGGCAAGCTCCATCAATCTGATGACTGCACAGTTACGAATGGTGATCGAGAACCTCGAGCAGCGCGTTGCGGAGCGTACTAAAGAGGTGGAAGCACGTAATACACAATTGATCATCGCCTCTCAATTGAGCAATACAATCACGACCATATTAGATGTAGATGAACTGGTACAGCAGATCGTGGATCTCATTCAAGACAGGTTTAAGCTGTATTACGTAGGTCTTTTCCTCGTTGACAACATCAATCAATATGCCGTACTGAAAGCTGGAACAGGAGAAGCTGGCCTGGAGATGATTGCCAGAAATCATCGTATCAAACTGGGTGAGGGCATGATCGGCTGGAGCATTCTGAATTCTAAAGCCCGGATATCTCAGCAGGTTGCTGAAGACCCGGTCAGATTATCAATTGCCTTTCTTCCACAAACTCAATCCGAAGCTGCCATACCATTACGGTCAAGAGGTCAGGTAATTGGGGCTCTCACGATCCAGAGCGAAGCACCCTTTGCCTTCGACGAAGCTACCACTGCCACCTTCCAGACGATGGCAGACCAGATTGCCGTCGCAATCGATAATGCAAGACTGTTCGAGGAAGTACAGCGCACTCTTGAAACCTCCAAGCTTGCCTATGGAGAGTTAAGCCGCAAGGCATGGCTCGAACGCATCAGTGCCAGACCCCTTCAGGTCGTACGGAACGATCAGGGTGTCAGCGTGGTAGGACTGCAGGGTCACACGGCACGTGTCTCTCCGGATGAGTACCCAGAGTCTCAAACTCACACCGGAAATGGTGCTATTCACGTTCCAATTACAGTCCGGGGCTCTGTAATTGGTTATCTACACGCTCAAAAGCCTCAGGACTACTCACACTGGAATGATGAAGAAAGAGAAATGCTGCTAACGCTCACCGAACAGCTTGGTATCGCCCTGGAAAGCGCCCGGTTGTTTGAAGATACTTTAACCCGCGCAGAACGGGAGCGGTTGATCGGCCAGATTGCAAACCGAGTCAGGGAAACATTGGACATAGAAACAGTTCTCAAGACAGCAGTGGTCGAGATGCAATCGGCGATGGACTTGCATGAGGTCGAGGTGCACATGTCACCTAACAACGGTCAGGAGACCTTGTAATGGCGAAGTCAAGGCGCAGCACGAAGGTTTCAACCAAACTGAATTTCATGTTCTTATTGAGTCTGATTGTCATAACCGGCGTCCAGACATGGCTGCGTAATAATACCAACCAACAGATTGCATTTATATTGTCAATCGTTCTCACCTTGTTGGCATTCGGGGTATTGTGGTTGTTCACTCACCGTGTGGTCGCTCGTTCTCTATCCAAACTACTCCAGGTTGCTGAGCGCTGGAAATCAGGTGACCTTACCGCCCAGATAGAGCTTAAAACTGCTGATGAGTTTCAACAGCTGGGTGATACGTTCAACCAGCTGTCAAACGAGCTAAACCATACTCTCAAAGGGCTTGAGAAGACGGTTGCTGAACGAACTCTGATCCTTCAGCGTCGTGCCCGGCAGCTCCAGGCAGCAGCTGATGTTGGACGCATTGCGGTCACGATACGAGACCTGGATATCCTTCTCCCGGAAGTAACCCGCTTAATCAGTATACGCTTCGATGTCTATCACGCCGGAATCTTTTTGATCGATGAGGGTGGAGAATACGCGGTATTGAAAGCATCCAACAGTGAGGGTGGGAAGCGGATGCTACAGGAGCAGTACAGTTTGAAAGTCGGGATCCAGGGATTGGTGGGCTATGTAGCCAGCCGTGGAGAACCAAAGATATCGCAAGACGTTGGGGCAGAAACCATCCACTATAAAAACCCTCACCTCCCCGAAACACAATCTGAAATCGCGTTGCCGCTGGGCGTAGGAGGGGTGATTTTAGGGGTTTTGGATGTGCAGAGCACCCGTCCGGCTGCATTCACTGAGGAAGACGCCTCGATTTTGCAGATCATGGCAGACCAGGTAGCCACTGCTATTGACAACGCGCGGTTATTGGCTGAAAACCGGAAAGCGCTGGATGTCTCAAGACGGGCTTATGGCGAGTTATCCCGTGAGGTGTGGGGGAAATATTTGCAGACCAGACCTGAGATCGGATTCATCGTTTCAAGCGAAAATCCCACGATCAGGGCTGCTAAAACTCGAGGTCATTCCGAGTACCATGCCCATGATAAATCTAATCTCATAGAACAGGATGAGGAATTAACGGTTGCAGTTCCAATTAGACTGCGGGATCACGTTATTGGTGCTTTCCGGCTGCGGAAAAAAGACGCTGCTGGAGAATGGAAGGACGACGAGATCGATTTAATGCAGTCCATTGCCGATCAGGTCAGCATCGCATTGGAAGCCTCCAGACTATTTGATGACTCTCAACGCCGTGCCGAACGAGAGCGCCTGGCTGGTGAGATTACAGCTAGGATGAGAGCAACCAACGACCCTCAGGAGATCCTTCAGGTCGCGGTCAGAGAGCTGCGCAATGCCCTTAACGCCAATCAGGCTCAAGTGATCCTGACAGACACCTCTGAGAAAGGAAAAATACCCGACCTGAGGAAAAACGGTGGTCAGGCTGATTTTGATGCAGAGGCAGCAGATCATAATGTCTGAGAAGCGGATGCTCAATCGGCTCGATGGTTTATTCACCGAGCTTACGAGAGATACGGATTGTATCATCGAAGAAGATATCGATAAATCCTCGGGCTGGCGATGGGAATGCGATTCCTATGGCTTCATCACCGCCTGCAGTCCGGGAGTCAAATATATCTTAGGGCTCCCGGCAGATGACTTTCTGGGGAAAAGAGTAGATAGTTTTCGACTGACAGACGATTCAGCAACCATCCTCTCGTCCGTTTTACCAGATATTCGCGAAAGTAAAGAAATTACGCTCAGCTACATATCGAACGACGGGGCAGTTGTCCAGACCGCTACCACCATAACCCCATCTTCTGAGGCAAAATCAAATAATTCACACCATGGATGGCAGGGTGAAGTATGCGTCGATATCGTTCATTCCTCTCAACAAATAAACAGACTGGTCTATCCAATTTTTCAAGAACCTGACACGCTCCCATCGGCACCAACACCCCGCGTGCCTGATTTGGACAGGAGAAGGACGAAAGGATACCTTGCGGATGAGGCTCAAGTAATTCCTGTCAATACGTCGCTGACCAAGCTGGGTGAGGAGAGCCTCAAATTACAGCACCTGCTGTATAAGAACGCGGCCGCAAACGAGCCAGCCGCGTTAGCACTCCCAGCTTCATCCCGGGATGGCGCAGAGAATCTACTGCTTGAGATCATAGACAACCAGGCTTTCCGCCAGTGGAGTGAAGATGAGATCCTGCTTGTTGAACAAGTTGCAGACCAGCTCACTCTTGCCCTGGAAAATGCCCAGCTATTCGAACAGATCCAGCTAAGGGCAGAGGAACTGAGCATACTGCGCCAGGTATCCCTTGAACTGGCGCGCGAACAGCATGATCTGCAATCCGTACTCGATATCATAAACCGACGGGCTGCAGAACTTATGAATGCTGAGAGCGCAGCGATCTGGATCTGGGATGACAATCTGAATAGATTGGTAATAAAAAGCATCTTCCTCTCAACCGAAGACTTATCAGATATCTCCGATATCACACCACGAGATGAACTGCCAGAGCTTGCCTTTAGCAACCGGAAGACATTGATCGTCAACGATTATTCCCCGTACATCAAACCAACCTTGATCCAGGAATTAGATCACACCGCTCCAGCTATTGCGGTGCCTTTAGAGTGGCAGGCTCAAGCTGCAGGGGTTTTGCTCATCTGCCGTAAACACGGTGAGAATATATTCAACTCGAATGAACGACATCTTGCAGAACTTTTCGCCGGTCAGGCAGGTGCGGTCATTCAGAATGCGCTTTTATTTGACCAGACACAATCCGCTCTCGAAGAGACCGACCTTTTATATAAAGCCAGCGGTGAATTAAATGCCAGTGCTAAGTATCAAGAAATCCTTGACATCCTGCGCAGCTACACAATTCTGGGTACAAAGTCTTGCGAGGTGACCATTAACATCTATGATCGCCACTGGGATAAGACTACAGTACCGGAATGGTACGAACAGGTTGCCAGATGGTCTGCTGAAGAGGGTGATGATGAGAATGTTCGCAGGTATGCGTTCTCCTCGATCCCATATGCGACCAGAATTCTGAAAGCCTCCTCACCAACGATCATTGAAGATATATCCAGCGATATCCGGTTGGGGGCGCAGGCGCGAGAGAGATATTTTGATCAGTACAATGCCAGCAGCGTTTTATTTGCACCATTAGTAAGCGCCGGGCAATGGATAGGGCATATAACAGCAATCTACGAGCAGCCTTCTCATTTCTCAGAGTCTGCTGTTCGCCGACTTACTGCTCTCACCGGACAGGCAGCGATTGGTGTGCAAAACCTGCGCCTGCTAGATGAGACTCGCCGAAGAGCGGATGAGCTCCAGACCGCCGCCGAGATCGCCCGGGATACCACCGGCACCCTCTCGCTGGACACGTTGCTAAACCGGGCCGCACAACTCATCCGCGAGAAATTTCACTACTACCATACGACAATCTTCCTGCTGGACGAGAGAGGCACATTTGCCTATCCAAGAGCTTCGACCAGCAAGTATGGCGATGGACAAATCGGTCGCCAGTCTAGGGTTGCCGTGGGATCGAACTCGGTCATCGGCTACGTGACACAAGTGGGTGAGCACCTGTTGATCAACGATATCAGTCAGGACCCACTGCGAATGCCTAACCCCTTATTACCCGATACCCGGGCAGAGCTGGGTATACCTCTAAAAATTGGCGACCGGGTCATCGGCGCATTGGACGTCCAATCAATGCGGGTGAATGCATTTACCCTGAACGATACCTCTGTCCTGCAGGTGCTGGCAGACCAGATAGCAGTGGCAGTCGAGAACGCTCGCTCGTATGAAATATCCCTGCATGCGATGGAAGAAATGCGCAAGGCCGATCAGCTGAAGAGCCAATTCCTGGCGAATATGAGCCATGAGCTCCGGACGCCGTTGAATTCAATCATCGGTTTCTCAAGGGTGATATTAAAAGGGATCGATGGTCCAATCAATGACACCCAGCAGCTGGACCTCCAGGCAATCTATAACTCCGGACAGCACCTGCTGAGCCTGATCAATGACATCCTCGACCTCTCGAAAATCGAGGCTGGAAAAATGGAGCTGTCATTTGAGAGCGGGGTCAATATCAAGGAACTGATCCACAGCGTTTTATCAACCGCCAAAGGACTGGTCAAAGATAAGCCAATTGAGATCTTCTGCGAACCACCCTCTGACCTGCCACTGATAAGAGCTGATCCGCTGAAGATACGCCAGGTATTGCTGAACCTGGTCTCGAATGCAGCAAAATTTACCGATCAAGGATCGATCACCATCGAAGCAGAAAGGCAACAGGATCATCAGAACAATCCCAGCCTGAAGATCAGCGTTATCGATACTGGATTTGGTATCTCATCTGAAGACCAGAAGAAGCTATTCCTGCCATTTTCACAGGTGGATGCTTTACCAACACGCAAGACCGGTGGCAGCGGTCTGGGATTATCGATATGCCGCCACCTGATCGAGATGCACAACGGAGAGATCGGTGTCGTCAGTGAAATGGGCGTTGGTAGCACATTCTATTTTGTGCTCCCTGCCTCACATGAAAGTATTAGAGCTCCTATCGATGCAGAGAGACCGCCATCGAAAACACTGGTCTGCATCGACAGCGATCTGGAAGTGACCCAGCTATATAAGCGCTATCTTATGCCTTATGGATATGAGATTCTGCCATATACCGATCCAGAAAAAGCCATACAGGCTGTCGGACAGATGAGACCCCTGGCAATTACGCTGGACATAGCCCTTTCTAATGCAGATGGTTGGGCTGTCCTGCAGAAATTGAAGAACGACTCCACCACCTGGAGCATCCCAGTGATCATCTGCAGTATCAAGGATGAACAGGTAAAAGCAGCGACATATG
>JAQBDA010000012.1:0-4134 GCA_032124675.1 Chloroflexota bacterium | reverse complement strand
AATAAACTGGAATTATCTCGGCGTAAACAGCAGGTGCGCTCCCTATATGAGAAGGCGTTAGCATCCGAGAATGCGGGGGATTGGCCTGGTGCCGTTACCAATTTGAAAGAATTGATTGCGCTCGAGCCAGAATACCTGGATGCCTCCACCCGGCTGGAGTATGCCAAACGCAGCCGAATGCTGGCAGACCTGTACGCTGAGGCGCGCCAGCTATCCCAGGCTGAAAAATGGCAGGCTGTTGTGAACGTCTTTACCCAGATCGCCAGCTTACAGCCAGAGTACCCGGATCCAGAGGGTTTGCTGGCCTCTGCCCGTGCGAATGTGGCTGAGCTCGAAAGGCTGGCAGAATTGGAGCGCAAGTACAACCTGGCGCTGAGAGAGATGGATGCCGGAAACTGGCCCCAGGCTGAGGAACTGCTGACCAAGGTGCAGGAAATGGAACCAGGCTACCAGGGGGCAGACCGCCTGCTGGAGCGAACCCGGGAGGAAATATCCCGCCGGCAGCATGACCGCCAGCTCGAGCAGCAGGTAGCCACGTTATACCAGCAGGCATTGGGGCTGGCACGAGCGAAACACTGGCGCAAGACCCTGGAGAAGATGGAGGAGATCCAGGCGCTTGACCCGGAATTCGAAGATACGGACGGTGTGAGCCACAATGCACGAGCTGAAATAGAGCGCGAAGATCAGGAAGCGCAGCTACAGAAAGAGCTGGCGGAAGTCTATGCCGCGGCGGTACGCTCCATGGAAGCCGGGCAGTACCAGCAGGCACTGGAGAAGTGGGCGGAAGTGCAGGCGCTCGACCCAGGTTATCCTGACCGCCAGCGAGTGGTCAAAACTGCCCGCAAGAAGCTCAAGGATTTGTCAAGAATCGAATCACCCGCTCGACGGTTCTCTCCCAGGCAACTCGCTCTGGTTGCCATTGGTGCTGCTCTCCTGCTGGCTGTGGTTTTCTTTGGTATCCGCTGGTTCGGTGCAGCTCAACCGGTATATGATGATTTCGATAACCCGCGGTTCGGTGGTACCTATGACTCTTCCATTTGGGGATACGAATACCGATCTGACGCGGAGCTTTGCTCCGTTGCTCAAAAGTCGGACAGGTTGGTATTCAGCACAGAAGGGATGAATAACCAGGTTACATTAAATCTGGTTCAAGCATTTGAGAAGCCCCTGAAACCGGATACATCAATTGAAGCCTTGATGAGGGTGGATGGGATCACCAATTTCGCCCACGTAGGTTTCGGCATCGGGTCTGAAGCTTATGGAGGACATGGCGCAGTATGCCAAATTCAAGCCAGGACTGAAGATATTATCCATTGCTGGGTTGATCTCACCGGAATCGCTCAGTCCGCGCCAAAAATACAGATCACACCGGGCGAATGGCACAAAGTGCGCATTGAAATCCCAAACCTGGAGCCGTTTACGGCAATATTCTTTGTTGACGACGAACTCTTAGGTGAAGTGATAGAGAGTGAAGTTCAAGGGGTCGGTCAAGAACGTTTTTCTGTCACTTTTGGATTCTACAATTATGCCGAAAAGTTAAACTACGGCTATATAGACAAAGTGCATTATATCCCTGGTAAGTAATCCACCGCTCAGCCATCATTATAAAATTGTTGAAGCAACCACTCATATTATTTGACCGGTCTGATCCGGTATAATATGCTCGCTAAGGCTTACCTTACCCATGCCGACCAGCATCGACCCCCAACCCGCGGAGAACGAATTCGAGTGCGCCCGCTGCGGCGCGCTGGTATATTACGAGCTCACCCGCTGCCCAAACTGCGGAGTGAACCTCTACGAGCCTGACGATGACCCTGACGACTATGAAGCACAGGGGACAGCATCCTCAAAACCATACCAACCGGGGTTAGCCGATAAGGTCGGAGCGTTTTTCCGCCAGATTTCGGGCAAACCCTACCGGGCAGAGGAAGTATTCGGAGACGCGCTGGACCAGGCGAGCCTGTATAACGACCTGCTGCTCAAAGTGGGCGGCGACCACGAGGCGGTCGAACGGCTGGTGGATTACGAGCGCCAGCAGATGCCCAATGCTACGCGTATGGCCTGGCTGGAGAATGCCATCCAGCGCTGGGAAGCGGACAATCGCATTGATGGAAGTATGGGATAGCCAGTTGTGATATCCCGAGCGTACAGATCTGGCTGTACAATCCCCAACTCACAAAGGACCAGGTAGATGTTCATGAAACGTACAGGATTGTCGATCATACTGCTATTCCTCATTGCCGGTCTGTCTGGCTGTGGGATTGCTGTCAGCACCACCGCCTCACCCAGCAATGTCATGCAGAGCATATCCCTCGAATCTCTTATCAGCGCCAACCAGGAGTATCTTACTTCGCAGGCTGATTTATCAAGCACGACAGTATTCGAACCCGGCATTGATTTCTTTCAAAAAGAAGAGGGAGCCAGGCTCCAGCTTGACCCGGCTGATATCACCACATTCATGAATGGTGTCAGGTCCGAGATCGAAGGATCCATTGCCAGCAGCGAGGCTGAGATCATCGGCAGGGGTGGTGGTGGGTTGGGTGAAGGGAGCTCATTTTCCATACGTTACCGCGAGGATGACGTCGATGGGGTCATCAACGTGTGGGGAGTGCGCGGCGAGGGGAATTCGTTTACCATCATCTTGCTCATAACGGAGCGCTTTGGACGATAACGGGTATGGATGCGGCAATTAAATGCTCTGTTTTCATCGCTACCAGCCTGGATGGCTTCATCGCCCGGCTGGATGGCAGCATCGACTGGCTGACCGGCAGCGGATCGCCGGAGAACAGCGAGGATTACGGCTATAAAACGTTTTTCGACTCCATAGATACACTGGTGATGGGGCGCAATACTTTCGAGCAAGTACTGACTTTCGGCGATTGGCCGTACAGGGATAAGAAAGTGGTGGTGTTGAGCCGCCGCTCGCAGCAGCCCCCTGGGCACCTGGCTGGCAAGGTGGAATTTATTTCCGGCTCGCCGGACGAGATAGTACGACAGTTAGCCGATGGTGGCGCCCGCCACCTGTATATAGATGGAGGAAAGACGATACAGGGTTTCTTGCGTGCAGGGCTGATCGACGAGATGATCATCACCACGCTACCGGTCCTGATCGGTCAAGGCTTGCCGCTTTTTGGGAGACTTGAGAGAGACATCCACCTGGAGCATCTAGAAACCCGCTCTTTTCCCAGCGGCTTGATCCAGAGCCGGTATAAATTAGTGAAAGGGAATGAGTAAGATGGTGCTCATCAACACCGAATGGCAGTATCGCAACCTGCAGGTCTTACGGTTAGAAAATGATTGGGTGAGCGTGGACATCCTTCCGGAGCTGGGGGGCAAGATCTACAGCCTGATCCACAAAGCCTCCGGGCGAAACCTGCTGTGGCAAAATCCGCGTCTTTCTCCGGAGAAGGTGCCTTATGGCTCCTCGTTCGACGACCACTGGTGCGGAGGCTGGGACGAGCTGCTGCCCAACGACCTGCCGAGAAATGCCCCTGGTGGAGATCTGCTGCCGGACCATGGCGAGTTCTGGGCACAGGCAGCGGAATGGCAGGTAGCCCGCAGCACACCCCAATCCGGCGAGATCAGGCTGCCCAGGTCGGTTTTGCCCTGCGCTTCCCGCAGCAGGGGTTCCCACACGTCTGGCTCTTCCGCACTTTCGGCGGGTGGAGGGGGCTGCACACGCTGATCCTGGAAGCCTCCACCGGCTACCCTTACGATCTCGATATAGCCGTAAAACAAGGCACCTGCGGAATCATGCCCGGACACGTGTCCCTGGAAGTGGAAGTATTGGCGATCCCATTCGCAGGCATCAGGTCTGTCAAAGCCGTTCAGAAGGATGGAAGTATCGTGCCCGGCTAAAGAGGCAAAATCGATATATTTTGCAGATCAAAGCGACGAGAAAATCTTCCGTATATAATCATACAAATACCAAGATACTGACTGAGAATCCTATGAATATAAATCTCGATCAAATTGTCTTAGATTTTGCATCATGCATTATATCTGTGGATTCTAGGTCGCCAATTGCATTGAATGCCAGATCAAAACTGCCTTATCAACCTGGAATCGGTCCCCATCCCGAAGGCCAGACCGTCGAGCTCGTCACGAATGAAATGATAGAAATCTATCCCAATC
>JAQBDA010000011.1:0-2927 GCA_032124675.1 Chloroflexota bacterium | reverse complement strand
ATCCCCGTGCTGCTTCTCAGCGGCGCTTTTGATTCGACCACACCACCATTCAATGCCGAGGCGATCGCGGGCACTTTGCCGAACAGCTTCTCCTTCGAGTTTCCCTATGGAGGGCATGTGCAGTTCCTCTCTGGGGATGCTTGCGCGGAAAGTATTGTGGCTTCGTTCATTGCCGACCCGACAACAGAGCCGGATGGCAGTTGTATCGCTGAGGCGCTGCCGCTGCAGTTCATGCTGCCCGCCGAACAATAAGGGTTAGAAATTGATCTTCAAAACACAGAATAACACCCTTGAGCAAGAGTTATTTAGAACGATTCAAAAAGAAGGAGTCATACTCATCTCATGAAAAATAATGTACTTTTAATATTGATTTTATTGGTAATTTTGGTCACCGCCTGTCAGGGAGGGACACCCCAGACCACAGTGACTCCAGTACCAACCGTGGCGCCAACGGACATGCCCACAGAAGAAACCGCCCCAGAGCCAACTGAAGCGGGCGCCGATACGGAATCAGCCATAGAGGAAGCGCCAACGGAAGAGGCCGCAGAAGTCGGTGACACAACCTCTGGTAGCATGGATGAGCAGCTCGAGCTTTTGGCCGCGCTTGCTCCACCACCGCAACTATCGGATAGAGAACCGGGTATCCAAATCGTGCCTTGTTTACCAGGAACATCTCTGGGCTTTGGCGAAGTGGAAGGTGAGGATTACTACTGCGGTGTCTTCACCGTCTCCCAAAATTGGGACGAGCCGGACGGGCGCAACCTCGACCTGGCCTTTGTCGTAGCCAAAGCGACTGGTGAGAACCCAGAGCCAGATCCCGTGCTCTTCCTGGCAGGTGGTCCCGGCCAATCTGCGGTCTTTGTCCCATCTGTCGATAGGTACCGGGAGCTGCGGCCTGACCGCGATATCATCCTTTTCGACATACGCGGCATCGGGGCGAGCCAGCGCTTGGGTTTTGAAGAGTGCCTGGTGTTGGCCCTGCAGAACGGCGCCCCTGCAGAACAGCTCGAGGCCTTACAGGAAGCGGCCCCCGGGTTACTGGCAGCTGCTAGTGGTGAGCAGGAAATCCCACCGTCGCCGGCTATTTGGGATCTTGATCTCCCCCCGCTCAACCAGGCTTGCTGGGAGCAGTTCTCCGCGCAGGGTCTTGACCTGAACCAATTTACGACAGCGTCCAACGCCCGCGACGCAGTGGAGCTCGTCAAAGCGTTGGGGTATGAAAGCTTCGACTTGCACGGCGTCTCCTACGGCACGCGTCTGGCGATGACGATTATGGACAACATCCCCGGATACAACGATGCACCGGAACTGCGCTCAGTTGTGCTGGATTCGACCTTCCCACCATCTGTCTATCTGGTCAGAACGATCGTGCGCTCTGACCACGACTTCATGCTGCAGTTAATGAAAGAGTGCCAGGAGGATGCCGCCTGTAATGAAGCGTATCCCGATCTAAGTGCGCGGCTCGCCGAGTTGCTGAAAGGGGTTGAAGAAGCGCCGCTTACTGTGAACGGGGAGACTGTCACGCTTGACGATGTCGTAGATCAACTGACGAATGTAGGAGGCACTCGCGCCGCTTACCTGCCCAAAATGATCGCCGAATTGGAGGCGGGTGTTTTGGACACTTATCTGGCCCTGCGCGACGGAGAGGTCGGTACCGAATCAGCGGAAAGCTCACCAGGACTAGATCTAGACCCGAGTGACCCGGTGCAAGCTTTTCTGGCAGACGCCTCTGCCCTTATCAGTGATGAAGGGGCAGCAGCAGAATTCATCTCTTATGCGAGCTTTGGGCTGCTCGAGGATGATCCACTGGCGGCTCTGCAGGCCATAATCGAGGAAAGCTACCCCGGCGAAACCGGCGACCAAATGCTGGAGTTGCTGGGGAGACTGACCGCCGAGGACATCGCCGCTTCTCCTTATGTTGCGCAGCAGCTAGCGCTAGCCATGGCTTCTATGGAAGAGAGCCCGGAGGAAGCACTGGTCCGCCTTCGCACAGGGCTTGCTGGCCAAAACGCTCCTCTCTTGTTTACCTTGATTCACTGCGCCGACGACATCTTGCACGAAAGTTTTGAGGATGCGCAAAACAGCTACAATAATCTGCAATTCCCGCAGCTTACGAACCTGGACAAATCGCGTGTACAGGCAGGACGCTGCGAGAATTGGCCAATTTCCGCGGCGCCCATCGAGGTCAAAGACCCGGTGACCAGTGATGTGCCGGCGTTGATCTTGCAGGGTGCATACGATATGCCAACCCCCGTCTACATGGGCCAGACTGCTAACAGCGAGCTGGAAAACAGCACCTACGTTCTCATACCGCAGCAGGGGCATGCGACCTGGAACAACGCGGGCAACTGCGTGGGACAGATCGCCACCGCCTTCGTCCAGAATCCGGAGGCAGCGCTCGATCTGAGCTGCCTGGAAACGCGGCAACCGCAATGGGCATTGCCGGGCGACGGGGAGTCGTAGTCGTGTCAATAAAGGATAGGCACTTAGGGAATGGTCAAGGAGTAAGCCCCGGTACATTGCCGGGGCTTGCTGTTTGGGCAATTTGTAGGCTTTGCGACCATTTAATCTTTTAGGCACCTGATACCTGATGTATTGAGATGGAAAGATTCACTTATGAGCATGCAAAAAATTACCGGGATCATTGCTGTTGGCTTCTTCTTGTTTTGGCTGTTTATCCTGCTGGCCGGTGCCGATAAGTCGCTGCAAATCGGTTCCCTTTGGCTTGTCCCGGTAATTGCCCTGAGCGCTGTTGTTGTCTACTGGAGCGTCCCCCATATATCCGGTGGTCTCAAAACCAGCAACCGGCTCGTCTGCTGCGAGGGACCCTTGAAGGATTTTTTGGCTGTATATCATGAATGCAGCCCTGGCGAAAAGGCTAGATTTTGACGAGCCGGGCTAAAACTAGTTCCACCTGAACAGGACAA
>JAQBDA010000010.1:0-22277 GCA_032124675.1 Chloroflexota bacterium | reverse complement strand
GAGGCAGCCAGCACATACGAGCGGCCTTCTTTGGCGAGGGAGCGGGTTGTAGCCTGGGTGTTGTGCACGCCGCCCGGCCAGACGGCTACGTGCAGGTCTACCCCCAGCACGTACTGCTTTACGAATTCGTCCTTGAAGTCGTCTTTCAAGCGCTCCACATATCCCAGCTTGTGCCAGTCCTGCCTGGTCTTGCCTGCGCCATGCAGCAGCATCAGCGCCGGACCATCGCCGGTCACGTCGTAGGCGATGCGTGTCCCATCGGGTGTGTTCACATGTTGGGATTTCGCCATCCAATTCTCCATTCAGTGGTTCAAACAGGGTCTTAAAATCCCTCCAGCTCCTGCACGCGCCGGTAGAGCGGGTCGCACTCGGCGGGGAGGGCCGGACCCTCCCATCGGGTGCGTGAGAATTGCTCGTTGAAGAATGGCGGCAGGGAGTCTAGTGAAACCCCCACGCCGCCGTACGGGTCCGCCGAAGCGTAGATCACCCGCCCGATGCCGTGCAGCAAGATTGCACCGGCGCACATCACGCACGGCTCGAGCGTGGAGTACAGGGTCATCTCGGCGGCTCGCGCCCAGAGGTCAGGCGGCACGCTGCGCAGGGCTTCCATCTCGGCGTGGCGGGTGAGCGCCAGAGCGGGCTTCCAGATGGCGTTCATGCCCTGCGCGACGATCTCTCCATCCAGGACGATGACTGCTCCGATGGGCAGGTTGCCTAGGTGTTCGGCCTCTAGCGCCAATTCTATCGCCTGGCGGAGGAAGTTGTGGTGCTTTTGGGAGGATTTATGGTCCAGCCGGTTGAAATTGTCCATATGATTATGGGGTGTCAGCCCCTGGATCGGATATCTACGGAGAAGAGATCGCCGGCAGTGGTATCACTTTCCATATAAGCCATATACCGAGCAAGACCAGCGGCAGCCGGTCTTCGTAGCGGAGTATCGCATTCATTTGTTTAATCCAGCAGGGCGGTGCGGGTGACCTTGACAACGATCCCAGAGGCGGTGGGGTCGAGACAGCGCACGTACTCTGTGGTCACACCGTCTGGATCGATGACTTTTTCGTATGGGGTTCCCTGATATTTCCAGGGCAGCGTCCCCCCGTGTTCCAAGGCGCGGATTACGCCTGTAAGGCTGTCCACCAGCCAGGGACACAGCTCACCCAGGTCTTCTGGGTAGAGAAACTTATCTCCGACCTGGTAGCTGCCGTACATCCAGGGGCAGATACCTTCCCGGACAAGATCCGGATGGGTTCCATCCGTGCCAGGCTGCCCGCCTATCCCTTCAAAGATCTCCAGTTCTATTTCATAATCTCGCATGCTGTCCTCCATGCCCGGGCGGGCGAAGATCGACGCTCATTGCAGACTAAAAAAGCAGTTTCAGTCGGGCATAACCCCAGATGATATGCCAGAGAAGGTAGTACACCAGCCGAAAAGAATACATGCTGACAAAATCATAGCGCCGGAAGAGCAGCAGCTGAGTCAGGTTGATCAGGAAGATGTTTGCTGCAATGAATATATTCGCCCACAGCGGTTGGGGGCTCGAAAACCCCAGCACAGACTGGTAGATCGGCTCCAGCAAGGCGATGACGAGGATGCAGGGCAGGATAGCCTTTTCGAAGCTTATATTCAAGGGTGGCGAGGTGAGAATGAATAGCAAGATCGTCAGCGGAAGGACATGGAATACGATATCGACGACGAAGCCCATGGCAGGGTAGAACAGCAGCGCATCCGGTACCAGGACGTTGGTGTCCTCCGGGAAGACGACTTTCAGGTCAACCAGGATGATGGCGATAGCGAAGGGGATCGCCAGAGCGGCGGCGACCAGCAGACCGGTGGTATTCCCGGGTGAATAGATCGCGAACCAACCGCGTGAGAGCAGAAACAGGAACAGGATTAACCCAAGCAGGCTGACAATTATGACGGCGAGGATGGGATTGAGGCTGCCGAAGAACTTGTAGAAGTACTCCGGGCGGCGGAAACTCAGTATCGCCACGAAGACGGTCACAGCCACCGCGATGCCGAGGTAGATGGTGAACTGAAGGCGTTCGGTAGAGAAAAGTTCGATGATGTTCGTCATTGCTGGATAACGAATTCCAGAGTAATTGATCTTCGACGGTTTTTCGTACCTTTTGTCTGGCGAATTAAAGGTATATCATATCCTTAATTGGGAATTATACATTCAACCGAAGCATAGTGGGGCTGCTATCCGGCAGACACGGCATCAACCTCCACGCAGGATGAAGAAAAGTGGCATTATCCCAAATGATAAATTGCTGATGAAATGAGCGATGATGAGTGGGAACAGACGCCGCTGCCGAAAGGCAATGGTCCCAGCACCAAGCCCCCATAGAAAAAATCCTATACTGTACATTATCGCGGCGTAAAGTGTAAAGCCGAAGGCTATATGCTGAAGCCCAAACCCGAGCGCCGGAACACAGATGCCCGCCCACACTCTTCTGGAGGCAATAATCGATCGAGATTGTGCATACCCTCTGTACTGCAGCTCTTCTACAGGTGCGTTGAGGAGAGGGAATATCACTCCGGCTATGATGGCATAGATACCCATCAGCCACTGCGGCAGGTCAATGATAGAAAAATCCACTTCATTCTCCCTTCAAGGATGCTGCTGCTGCATACTCAACTATAGATTTCTTTGATTTGTTGCCCATGATACTTTCTCAGTGACTAAGCCGGATTGATATTGTGACTCCAGTTTAGCAATTCAAATTCGAGTTGTCATCTGACTTAAGGTTTATCTGGGGTTTATTTATTTCGGATGAGCAGAATAAACCTACCGGTCGGACAGGAGAAATGTTCTCTCTGCTCGTAATCCGGTATAATTCCCTGATACTTAACAGGGACGGAGGAAAACCTACATGAAAATCTTAGTCACCGGCGGGGCAGGGTTCATCGGCTCGCACGTGGTGGATATGCTGATCGATGCCGGGCACAGCGTGGCGGTGGTGGATGACCTGTCCACCGGCAGGCTGTCCAACCTGAACCCAAAGGCTCGCTTCTACCAGGTCGATATCCGCAGCGCTGATATGCGGGAAGTATTCGAGAAAGAGCGTCCGGAGGTGGTGGACCACCACGCGGCGCAGATGGACGTGCGCAAGAGCGTGGAGGACCCGATCTTCGATGCGGACGTGAATATCCAGGGTTCGATCAACGTGGCGCAGTTGGCGATGGAGTACGGGGTACGTAAGTTCATCCACATCTCCAGCGGCGGGGCGGTGTATGGCGAGCCGGTCTATTTGCCGTGCGACGAGGACCACCCGGTGCGCCCGCTGTGCCCGTACGGCGCCAGCAAATACTCCTTCGAGCTGTACCTGTATATGTTCAAAGAGCTGTACAACCTGGATTATTCAGTGCTGCGCTACCCCAACGTGTACGGACCACGCCAGGATCCGCACGGCGAGGCCGGGGTGGTGGCGATCTTCATCGGGCGCATGCTGGCGGGCGAGCCGGTAACGGTCAACGGTTCCGGTGATCAGGTGCGCGATTTCGTCTACGTGGGCGACTGCGCCAGGGCGAATCTGATGATCCTGGAAGGCGGCTCCGGCGGGGTGTACAACCTGGGATTTAACGTCGGCACGACGATCAACCAGATCTTCGATGGGTTGAAAACGATCACCGGCTATCCGGAAGACGCCCGCCATGGAGCGCCGAAAGCCGGGGAGACGTTCCGCATCTACCTGGACGCCAGCCGGGCAAAGCAGGACCTGGGCTGGGAGCCAACCGTGGAGCTGGATGAAGGCCTACGCCGCACGGTGGAATACTTCAGGCAGACCGAGGTTGAGAAATAATTTAACACAGAGTACACGGAGTACACGGAGAATAATAAGAAATGGGAAACGGATATACACGGAAAACACGGATATTTTAGATATTAGATTGATCTATCCTTGAACATACATCAAATCCGTGTCCCATATAAACTCTGTGGTCTCTGTGACTCTGTGGTGAAAACCAGGAGAATGATGTGATTGCATCGATCAGCGGCAGGGTGCAGGAGGCCAACCCCGACAGCCTGGTAGTGGAGGTGGGCGGCGTGGGGCTGCTGGTGAATGTGCCTGCCGTGCTGAGCGCCGGCTTACGCTCTGGAGAGAGCGTCTCCCTGCACACCTATCTGGTGGTGCGGGAGGACCTGCTCAGCCTGTACGGCTTCGAGAGCAAAGAGGGGCGCGATTTTTTCGTCCTTCTGTTGGGCGTGAACGGCGTAGGGCCGCGGCTGGCGCTGGCGATCCTCTCCACACTGAGCACGGATGCCATCCGTCGGGCGGTATTCCACGAGCAGGATGAGGTCTTCGCCCGGGTGCCGGGTGTGGGCAAGAAGACCGCCCAGAAGATCTTGCTGCACCTGCAGGACCGCGTGCCGGCAGAGGCCGGGCTTGAGCCGCTGGGACGCATCAGCGATGTGGACGAGCAGGTGCTGGAGGCGCTGACCGCGCTGGGCTACAGCGTGGTGGAGGCGCAGGCTGCCCTGCAGACCATCCCTACCGAGACCGAGCAGGATGTCGAGCAGCGCTTGCGGGTAGCCTTGCAATTTTTCGCGAGTTAATTCACCACAGAGGCGATGCAAGCATCGATACAAAGCTCACAGAGAAGCTGGACCAGGACACGGATTAACACGGAAATCACGGATTTTATATATATAAAATCGGTTTATCCGTGAACATCCTTCCAAACCGTGTACAGAAGTAACTCTGTGGTGAATAGCAGGAGGAGAGCGTGTTTGATGGGAAGAAGATAGCCTTCATAGGCCCTGGGGTGATGGCAGAGGCGATGATCGCCGGGCTGATCCGCCAGAGCGTGGCGCCGCCTGAGGCGATGACCGCCGCCGGACCAACCGAGGAGCGGCTGGTGTACCTGAGCCAGAAGTACGGCATCACATTCACACCAGTCAATGCTGAGGCTGCCAGGCAGGCGGACGTGGTCGTGCTCGCGGTCAAACCGCAGCGGCTGGATAAGGTGATGTCCGGTATGCGCGGCGTGATCCAGCCCGAGGCGCTGGTGCTGTCCATCGTCGCCGGTGCAGCCATCGACCAGATGCGGGAAGGTTTCGGGCATGATAAGATCGTGCGCTCGATGCCCAACACGCCCACCCAGATCGGCGAAGGCATCACCGTCTGGACGGCCGCGGAGCCGGTAACTGATGAGCAGCACGCTATGGCACAACAGATCCTGAGAGCGCTGGGGGAAGAGATCTACGTAGAGGACGAGAGCTATCTGAACATGGCGACTGCCCTCTCCGGCACCGGACCGGCCTACGTGTACATGTTCATGGAAGCCATGGTGGATGCCGGAGTGCACCTGGGATTTCCCCGACGCATCGCCGAGCAGCTTGTGGCGCAGACGGTGCGCGGCTCGGTGGATTTCTACCGCATTAACGAGGAGCACATCCACCTGGCACGCCTGCGCAACCAGGTCACCTCGCCCGGCGGGACTTCTGCGGCCGCGCTGTATTACCTGGAAAAAGCTGGCTTCCGCACGGCGATCTCACGGGCGATCTGGGCGGCTTTCGAGCGCTCGCGCGAGCTGGGTAAGGGCGGGCGCAGCCACGCGCCGGATAGGGATTAGGCTTTCAGGGGATAAGGGAAAAGGGATAAGGGATAGCCGAAACAGCCCACTTATACACCTACCGTCACACCGGCCCCCAGCCGGACACCAACCCCGACGCCCACCCGCACGGCGACGCCGGTGGCGTCCAACCCGATCGTCAACCCGGGATTCGATAGCGGCGCAGTGGGCTGGTTTTACGTGGACGATTTTTCGTTCATTCCTTAATTAGGGATTGTTGCCAACTACAGGACTGGCAGTCGTTCGACAACTGCCAGTCCTTGATTAAGAAGTAGTGATGATCTCCTCCAGACCGCTGCTGGACTCGACCAGTTCCTTGAAGCGCTGCGCGAAGCGTGCCAGAGGGGCGCCATCGATCACGTCGTGGTCGGCGCAGATGGTAAGGCTGAGTAGCTCGCGGATGGCAATGCTGCCGTCCACTACCACCGGTTTTTCAGCGATGCCGCCCAATGTCAGCTGCAGGGTGTAGTCGCTGATCGGTATGCCCCAGCCAGCTCCTTTGCCGAACATGCCGACCGCGGTGACGCCTACTGTTCCGCTGAGGCGCTTGCGCCAGTGGGGGTTGGAGCCGAGCAAGCGCCAGAAAGCCCGCCCGATAAAATTCGGCAGGTAGCCGTACCAGCTCATGCGGGACTTTTCCCGCACCTGGGATCCCTGGGCAGAGCGGATTTCCTGGTGGATCTGCAGAACCGACTTTGTGTTGGCAGCCCGCACGATATAAGGAACGCCGATCAGCCGCCCGCCGACTTGCTGTTCGACCGGGGTCGATATATCGACCTCATCGAACAAAACCAGCCAGCTGCGACCCTTACGGTAAGCGTGCAGGTACAGGTTTTCTCCGACCACCTGCCCCAGGCAGTGGATGATGAAGGCGGTGAATGAGATCGTCTCACCGGTCAGCTCTTTATAGCGGTGGATGATCTGGCGCGGCAGGGTGACATCCAGCTCGATCAAGGCAAAGACAACATGTTTGTTGCGAGCAACACTGAGGTAATCTACAATCGGCTGGCGGGACTTTGGGTAAGGGACCTGGTGGTATGGTTCTTCTGGTGACATTATGCTGGCTTTTTATGCGTCTGATTTCGTATAGCTGTATTCACCGAACCGGCCAACGAACTGCGGCAGGTCACGGTGACCGAGCACCTGGCGGAGAGCGTGGGCTTCGCCGGTGTGGAACCAGTAGTGGTATGCGTTGCGCAGCAGCAGGGTGGCGATATTCTCCTGCACAGGCCTGCCATCCCGCTCGAAATGCTCGAACAGCCGCTCTTCCGTCAGACCCAGCAGGAAATCATCTGCAGATCGGGTGATGGTCTGCCAGGCATCCCACATCTCTGCCAGGGGTGGGGTTGAGGCCGGCTTCCCAGTTCCGACCAGGTCATGCAGCCCAGGGACCAGGATTTTCCCCTGCGCCAGGAGGAGCCAATAGCCTTGTTCCTGGTTTGCCAGGTGCCCCACGATCCAGGAAATGCTGTTGGCCGGTTCCAGACGCCGGATGGCATCCTCCGCGGAAAGCCCGTCCAGGCAGCGCCGGAATTCAAAGCGTGCGAAGTGCAGCTGGGATACGAGGGTGTGGGGCATGATACCTCATTTGTAGTTGGTCAATCTGTCAAATTGTCGTACGTGTGCGCCAATATTATAAGGCGAGGAAACCAATAAAAAAGTTATGGATATCTGCGCTGTTCGTACCAATTTCAGCGGACATCACCCGGGGCATCAAAATCCGGCAAATAGGGTTTGATATCCAGCAGTGGGGTGCCATCCAGCACGTCTACGCCAGAGATTTGCAGAATATTACCCTGGCGTGATTCCAGGCGTACGACCGACATGCCGATCTGGTTGGGGCGGGCGGGATAACGCGTGGCAAAAAGGCTGCGCGGCCGGTCATCCAGGAAGGGTTTGACCCGTAGATCGAAGCCAGACGAGCGGTGGAATACATACAGCAGGATCAGGTGCGAGAAGCCCTCCACATCCTGTAAACCTGGCGCGTATTCTGGGAAGAACTCCACCTGACCGGAGGCTGTTGAGGGCACTGCCTGGTTGGGGATCTGACCTCCATCGAGGTACGGGGAATGGATGACCCCGATGGGTTTGAGCGGGGATATCCTTTCGGACCAGGACAGGATTATCTTATCCTGACTGGCATTCTGCAGGTTATCCGTGATAGTGTCATTGCGTATTGATTCATAGATTTGCACAGTTTCATGGCTGGGTTCGATACCTAGCTCTTCCTTAAGCAGCCTGCGGCAGTTATTGAACTGTGCCAGTGCTGCAGAGCGATGTCCTTCTAGCGCCAGGGTACGCATCAACTGCTGATAACCTTCTTCCAACCAGGGTTCCATCTCTATCTGTTTCCAGGCGTATATCTGGGCATGCTCATGGTCACCGATAGACATATAGTAATCGGCCAGCTGGTGCAGGAATTTCAGCATCTGGCGTCTATATTGCTCTCGCTTGAGCAGCAGCCATTCTTCAAATACTGCGCTGTCGGGTAGAGAAAATCCCTCCAGGAATTCACCCCTGTACAGGCTTATCGCCCGTTCCAGGCAGCCAGCATAGGAAGAACCCGGCAAAGCGATTCTCCCGGAAGGCTCAGAAAATTCCCAGACATCGACGCTAGCCGAGCTGGTCTTATTAAATTGCAGGAATTCCCTGTTGGCGCTGAGGTATGGAGTTTTTCTGCTCCTTGAAGGTGACTGCCGGTCTTTCAGGTTCTTTCGCAAAGAGGAGATTGTGTAGCGCAGGTTACCCAACGCAGAGGTGCGGGTGTTGTCGGGCCACAGCAAATTTGCCAGATACTCACGGCTGTACGGCCGGTCTGGTTCGACTGCCAGGTAGGTCAGCAGCGCCCGGACTTTGTTGGACTCGAAGTGTGTAACCGGTTGATCATTCAACAGTACCTGGAATGGACCTAAAACACATAATCTGAGAGTCACCATTGCGGCACTCTCTGCTCCCCAGGTCATGCGGTCTACTGCAAAACTATTATACATAAAAGCATGCCTGATTTCAATCTGCTGGTACCAGGGACCAATCACAGAAAGAAGAAGGTGCTTTTCTCCACAACTTCAAATATATCTTATAAATGGGGGATCTGTCATCCCCCACTTATAGGATATGGTATAGGAAACTTGGGTAATTTCCCTAACATTTCCCTAACGCCCGCCAAACGATCGCCAAACACCAGGGTGCTATAGTGGGAGTCAGACATAGACTGATTGTTCGGGAAAGGAGAAAACCTATGAACCGCAAAGTCTTACTGATCACGCTGGCTGGCTTAATTGCAGTGCTGGTGTTGAGTGCTGCCGCGCCAGTACCGGAAAAACCGATGCACGAATTCACCGGGAACATCAACTGCACGGTTGTGAAAGAGGGCACATCGGATTTCAAGGAGAATACACACAATACAAACCATGGCAAAGTCCAGGAGTGTAATATCACGGCAGACGATGCTATGGCCGCGGGTACGATGGAACTGAAGACCCTGTGGAGCACAGCCAATTCCAAGCAGAATGACGCCGGGTACGCGGTAGAGAAATTCAAGCTGGAGAATGCCAATGGCGTCTGGTCAGGCTACCAGGTCACTCGTGTCAACAACGATGGCGATCAGTACGTCAACGGTTGGGCGAATGGAATCAGTGGAGAATACCGCGGTCTGAAGATGTGGTTCCGGCAACATGGTAATACTGTCATCACCGGGTGGTGCACGGAGCATGCACCGGATTAGCAGATGCGGTGACAGGCAGACCGATGGATGGGTACCAATCCCTTAGGCTACCGTGCATATTTGCTGCGTTTGTGGCAGGTGCAGGATGGCGAGACTCTCGTCTGGAGGGCATCATTGGAAAGCCTCGACACAGAGCGCCGGGGTTTCCCCGACCTGGAAAGCCTGTTTGAGTATCTGGAAGAACAATTGGCAGCAGAAAACGGAGAGCAATTGAATATGCTTCCGGGGGGATGATCGGAAGAACGAATTAAGGGCGACACGCCGGTAGGCATGTCGCCCTGTTTGACTCGCGATCCTGAGCTATCTGGTTACTTCACTCCATCGCTCAATGATGGGATATTAAAACCGCATTTTTCGAGTGATTTCAGGATGCCCTGCGGTGAGCGCTGCCACAGACCCAGCTTGCGGGAGATGTGTTCCGTCCAGCTGTAGTTATCGAAGGTGAACTGCTCTTCTTTGACACCGTCTAACGGGATGATGTAGTCCGCCTTGCGGTAGTAGTCCTGCGCCAGGTAGCCGTCATCCATAACCTGCATTGCGTCCTGGACCATCTGCGGCGTGAACTGTGGATACTCTTCCTCGAACAGGCAGAGCTCCAGCGGGTAGCGCGGCCGGGTTGGTGGGTTTGACGCCGGGTAGCCCATCCCCAGACCGACCAGGGGGAAGACCCGCGGCGGCAGCTTGAACTGCTGGATGACCTTTTCGGCATTGAAGGGCACCGCACCCTGAAAGCTGCTTGCCAGCCCCAGGCTCTCGGCGGCGATTACCATGTTCTCGGCCATCAGGGATGCATCCTGGATGCCCAGGATCAGCAGGGAGAGGTCGTTGGAAGCCATCTCCCAACCGCGCAGCTGCATGATGCGCTCGAAGCGGTGCGCATCGACGCAGAGGATGAAATACAGGGGCGCGTTCCAGGGGTTGTTCTCGATCTCCCGGGAGAGCAGAACGCTGGCGAGCTGGTAGGCGAAGGGCGCTTGCTGGCCAGCGCGCACGATGGTCTCAACCACCTCCTGGTCAGGCTGTTCGGGCTTGAACGAGCGGATGGACTTACGGTTCATCAGTGTGTCGATTACGGGATTATGGATCATATTTTAAATCCTGAAGGTGAGAATGTAATACGGTAATTAGGTAATAAGGAAGGATAAGGATGAGACGCCCAATCCTCTGCCCGCGCAGGCCGCGGTCGATGCGCACACCTTCGATCTGCGCCCGCCTGCCGCCCTGGAAGGTGAGCGAGGGGATGAAGGTTTTCTGGATAGTGTCGCTGACCCCAGGTCCATTGAGCCAATCCTGTGACCCAAATGTACGCCGGTAATGGTCCGTGTACAGCAGCACGGTGTCACCCGGCTGTATGGTGAGACCTGCCTGGGAGAGGGCGCGTTCCAGATCAGCCGGCTCGATCAATTCCAGTAGCCGTCTGTGGGACAGATCCAGGCAGATGCCCGCAGTATAGAACATAGTCAGCGGCATATCGTTGACCGGCTGATCGCGGTATTCAAGCGCCATGTGGTTGATGGCATCGACGTGGGTGCCGGTGTGCTCGCCCATCACCAGACGGTGGACTGCGGGTGTAACCTGGTCGCTGCCGGTGATGCCATCCCACTCTTCATGCGTTGCGTGGACGGTGATCTCCACATCCGGCAGGCCGTGAAATACCGGCATACCGGCATAGATTTCCTGGCTCAAGTCGATGATTTCAGGCATAGTCTGCTCCTGCGTCTCGATTATAAGGATTTTGTAACAAAATTTACGTAGTTATTCTATAATATATTTAATCCAATCGCCGGAGAATCGCATGCGCAGAATATTTTCCTGGCTCGCTACACGTCTCGAAATAATCGTCCCCCTGCTGGCAGTGCCGACTTTCTTCGCCATGGTGGGTTTCATGCAGGGCGAGGTCAGCGCGTGGCAGCGGGTGCTGGTCTATGGCCTGGCTGTCGTGTATGCGGGGATCATCATCTAGTCGCCAATGGTACTGCCTGCTAAACAGCCGCTGCCGGTAAGCCGGGCAATCGCAAAAAGAACCCTGCTGTTTGTCGCTCTGGCGGTGCTGGGCGGGGTGGCAGTGCTCGTTATCGCATCGCTGTTCAGCGATACTGGGGGTGAGGGTAAGACCCGGCTGCCGTACTTCCTCCTGGCGGTGGTCTTGATCATCACTTTTGGGTGGGGCGGGCTGCTGGCTGAGCGGGGACTGGCCATAGACCTGCTGCCGGTGCTGCGGCGGAAGGAGCCCAGGCGCATCCTCTACGCCCTGGTGGCGGCTTTCTTCCTGGCGATGCTGACCTTCTTCTGGAGCAATCTGTTCAGCGGGATCATCGAGAGCATCGGGCAGGTAGCAGGTGAAGCCGGAGCGGATGCCAGTGGTGCAGCCGCCAGCTTCGACCTCGACAACCCGTTCTTACTGCTGCTCCAACTGCTGGTCGGCGCCGGGTTGTTCGAAGAGCTGCTCTTCCGCCTGGGGATCATGACCATCGTCTGGCGGATTACCCGCGGCTGGGGCTGGGGGCTTTTGGTCTCAGCGCTGTTTTTCAGGCTGTACCACATCACCTCGCTGAGTGGGATCAGCACCTACTACACCGGCAGCCCGCTCACAACGGTGCTGCCTTCGTTCACAATGGGGATCATCATGGGAGCCATCTACCGCTATCGCGGCATCACCACGGCAGTCCTGGTGCACGGTCTGGGGGATTGGGTGGTGATCATGCTGCTGGGGAGCAGTGCAGGCTCCATTTGAAGCTGCATGATCACCTGTAGAGGCTTGGGCTTGATATTCGTGCTGACCGGCAATCTGGGGTAGGCTGCCGGGATAGCTGCGCTGCTTGATCCACATATCAGAAACGTAGATATCGAAATACCGGATGCGGGATAAATCTCCTACTTTTGTAGGAGAGAATGCTGCATGCTGAAGGATGGGCAAGAACTGGTCTGGCGAGGTATTGTAGAAATTGGATGCCGGCGGTATAAATTGGCATATGCTATTCAAGATAAAATATGCCAATTCCGGAGGATACATGTACACCAGATCGAGAATAACCCTATTCGTATTACTATTTTCCATGCTGTCAATCATCCTGTCCGCTTGCGCTACGCCTGGCGCATCGGAGCTGCCAGTTGCACAACCTACCGAAGTTATCGCTCTGCCAACTCCGACGGGCAGCGATCCGACCCCGGGGCAGGAGCTGGGGCTGAGGCCGATGACAGTTGAGGCGGTACAGGTGGAAATGGGGGAGGGGTCACCTTTGCCGGTTGAGGTAGTAGCCAGCGGAACCTGGCCGGACCTGTGTGCCCAGGTAGCGCGGATCGAACAGCGTTTTTCCGGGCAGAGGATCGAGATCAACTTGCTGGCAGCCCCGCTGCAAGCGGACTGCCCACCTGATTACGTAGGAGTCCCTTTTCGCATAGCAATCCCGCTCAATATGGCTGAGCTCCCCGCCGGGATGTATGCTGTGTCGGTCAATGGCGTTGAGACTGGCTTTGCCTGGGATTTCGTCACTTCTGCAGAAAACACGCCTGGTGAATCCCTTGACGGGGCACTGCAGCCGCTCGTTGTAGAAGCGGCTACGGTAGATATCGGGGTCGGGTCGCCCATCCCCGTAGAAGTGGTCGCCAGCGGATCGTGGCCTGAGCTATGCGCACAGCTGGCATCTATCGAGCAGATAATTGATGGGAACCAGATCGAGATCAGCCTGCTTGCCACGCCGTCTGATCCCGGTTGCCCGGCGGATGCTGTTGGCATACCCTTCCGGGTAGCTGTACCGCTCAACATAGTTGAAATGCCCGTGGGTGAGTATGAGGTTGCGGTAAATGGGACCGTGACCCACTTCGAGTGGACCGGCAGCGCGCCGGAGGCAGAGCAGCCTGCCTCACCCCTGGCGGTCGCCTATATCGGCCAGGATGGCAATCTCTGGATTGCCGATGGTGAGGCCGACCAGCCGCGCCAGATCACCAGCGATGCCACCCCGCCAAACGCGTATTACGACCCGCCTGAACCTGTGGTCAGCTACTATTTCCCGGCCATCTCTTCAGACGGGCAGTACGTGGCGGTACGGCAGGATGCGGCTACGCCGGTCGATTGGGGCATGGAGTACCAGTTCGAGCTGCAGGTGTACAGCACGCAGAGTGGCGAAATGTTCCAGGTTGTGGGCACTGATAATCCCCCGGCTGGTGCAGATTGGCAGCCGGGCACACACCTGCTAGCGTACGGGATAGGTACCGCCCCGGCATATTTCACAGCCCGCGGCGTTACGGATGCAAGCCTGGCAACCGGCATATTTGGCTGGGACCTGGACAGCAGGGAGACCCGCGTACTGGTAGAGCCGCAGCGCGGATATGCCATGATGCTGCCGGTGTGGTCTCCGGATGGGCGTTTCCTCAGCTTTGACGAGATCATGTATATGGAAGGGCGCCAGCCTTTCGCTTATTACGACTTCGAAACTGGCGAATACTTCGCCATTGATGAGCCGTTGGGCAGCTATGACTGGTCTCCGGATGGCAGCCAGATCGCCTACGACCGCCTGACTTATACTGCCACCGGTGAAGAGCGCATCTATATCCGGGAGCGGGTCTCTGGCGAAGAAACACTGATATCATCTGGACTCGATCTTGGACCCGGTTATGCCTTCTATCCGGTATTTTCGCCGGATGGCAGCCACCTGGCATTTTTTGCCAACCTGAGCGGGCCGGAAGCGGTCGAGAATACGCTGTATGTACAGGAGCTATCAGGTGGTGAGCCGCGAGAGTTAGGCATCTTTGAATCCGCACAAAATCTACAGTGGTCGCCAGATGGAACACAGCTGATATTCAGCGCCGGTCCATACGAAACTGCCCAGGTCATGGCGGTCAATGTTCAAGATGGGAGCAGCACGGTGCTAGGGCAGGGCAGCCAGCCAAGAGTCGCACAGCCGTAAGTAGAGGCCCAGCCTGCTGCGTCTCTACAAGTACAACACTCGCATACCATAAAGTATGGTAAAATATATATACCATGCTGTATGGTATGTTTTGCGCCTGGATATGCTCGCGTTAGAGTATCGTGGAGCTGCTATGCCTAAAAGCAAACAGGATTGGTTGGAGCAAGGCTTGAGTAAGTTGATAGGCGGCGGTGAAAGTACGCTGACCATCAATGGTCTGGCTGCGGGGATGAGCCTTACAAAAGGTTCGTTTTACCACCATTTCCAGGGCATTCAACGATATAAATACGAGCTGGCAGCTTATTGGGTGAAGCTCCAGCTGGGAGCTATCCCGCTGCTGCCCAGGAAAACCGTTCGGCGAGTGGAAGCCATGGATATTTGGGTTGAGGATTTAATTATGCAGGATCGCAGTGCCGAAACGGCTATCCGTGCCTGGGGACAGCAAGATGAGATGGTGAGCACGCTGCTGGCCGGGGTAGATACTGCCCGGCGTTTGTTTGTAGAGTCGGTATTCAAGCCGCTGGTTGCAGATCAGGAGCAGCCGCGTTTAATGGCGGATTTGCTGCTGGCAATGCTGGCTGGGAGTCTTGATAATTCTACGGGGATTTCACGGGAGCGGGCACTAGATCTGTACGTAGAGTACAAGCGGCTGTACGGGCTGGATGAAAAAGAGACCCAGGAGCAGCAATTCAGACTGCCAATCTAGTCGCTGTTTTCGTGTAGCCAACTATTTTTATGGAATTGGACGTCAGGTAGAGACGCAGCATGCTGCGTCTCTACGGTGTCATTGCCAACAATGACGGGAAATAATTCAAGTAAAATAGTCAGGAGTATGGAGACCGGTGAATGTTAGTCAGAGACTGTATGACCCCCGATCCGATCACCGTGCGCCCGGAGAGCGACCCGATGGCGGCGATGATGGTGCTGCGCTCGTGCGGCTTCCGGCACCTGCCGGTCCTGGAGAAGGACGGCAAGCTAGTGGGCATCGTGGACCGGGCCGGTCTGCGGCATTTCCTGGCTGAGGCGGGATCCCCAAGCGTGCAAAAGCGGCAGCATTACGTGGAGCAGGTGATGACCCGCGATGTGGTGACCGTGCTGCCGGAGGATCCGCTGGAGGAGGCGGCTTCGCTGATGGTGAAGCACCAGATCGGCAGCCTGCCGGTGCTGGAGCAGGGGAGGCTGGTCGGCATCATCACCGAGACCGACATCTTCAAACAGTTCGTGGCAGCCTTGGGCGGCGGAACCGATACCATCCGCCTGTCGGTGCAGCTTGAAAATATCCCCGGGCAGATCGCCATGCTGGCAAGCAGCATAGCCCGGGCGAACGGCAATATCATGTCACTGGTCACTTACCCGGCAAAGCAGCCCGGTCGGATCAATGTGACATTAAGGATTGAAGGTACAGCGTGCGAGACCCTGCAGCAGGTGATCGAAGACCTGGCTGGGGTTGTCCTGCTCAACATATGGTGCAGTTAGGGTGGAGTGTGAGTATATTATCCTACCGATAGGGCAGCGGAATTATATCAGCGTTGTTCACGATCCATACCCTGACTGATTAATTCGCCAAGGGCGATCAATATCTGCGCCATCCACTCCAGGATAGCAGCCAGAAAAGATGCCGCCAATCGTCCCAGCACAGCACCGAAGGCAATGCCCAGGATTGCGCCGACCCACCACAGCGAAGCGGCGATCAGGGTGAAGATGAGGGAAAGCATTACCCCCATGAATATCGCCATTATGGGGACTGTAAAGACCCGCAGCGAGTTGCCAGTGGCAACCAGCCGGTCGACAATCTCTTTCATGCGCTGCTCATCATACGTCAACATTGGATTTCCTCCAGGCTAATTTGCTGCCACAAGGGTAGTGGTACAGGATTTATCTGGACAAATAAATATAAAATGCGTGTAGCCATTAAATGATGCACTGTTTTCATAGCTGGTCAGGTAATCGACCGTCCAAAACGATATACTGCGGGTCTTCTGGATCGCAGCGCACGCTCACGAACATTCCAGATTTCAGCAGCTTCAGGGAATCGAGATCAGCTTTCATGCTCGCCTTGCGGGTGCTTTCGCCCTCGGTGGGCTGGTAAAGCACCGGTATATCAAGCAGCAAACGCACGCCTTTAAACCCCACCGTTTTGCGCTCAAACTCAGACAGGATGGTTTCACCGTCTTCAAGTATCTGCACCTGGGCAGGGGAACCCGTTTTCAGAACCTTATCCGCACGCTGGAACTCCCGCCGGGGCAGCACATACCCGCTGTATAAGCCGGGCAGCGCGGCCGTAACGATGCCTGCCATGAATACCAAGACGAAAATATACGCCGGTGCGCCGCGCCAGGCCAGCAGCACCAGCAGCGCCATGACTACCAGCATCAAGAAATATTGTGCCAGATAAGCGCAGTTCAACCGGCGGCGCATCTTTATAAGTTTATCGCCAGGCGGCGAGCAGATCCTGACCTGAATAGAACGACCATGCAAGGACGAAAAGAGCCGCTTGCGAGATTCCCAGCCAGACAAAGATCACCGTCAATAGGATTGCGGCAGTATCCAGCCAGCGGGGTAAATTTTGCTGCAGCGCGTCGATCTCCACCAGGTATGCGGATATCTTCACATCGTAGCCCGCCAACGCTTCGGAGAGTGTCCTTGCGGACTGTTCCAGGTCAGCGAAGCCGGTGGTCAGGGAATCGACGGTATCCTGTGTGATCTGGGAGACTTCTGAGACCCGGTTGCCGCCTTCCTCGATCTGGTTCTGCAAATTTTCCAGGTTGAGGGCGGCTTCATCGAGCTGTTCGGTGCCGGGGATGTTCAGGTCGACCAGGGGCAGCTGGTTCAACTTTTCGACGGTGTCTTTAAGCTTGACGACTGCCTCGCGCAGACCTTCGACCCGCTCGGCAACCTGGGTTATAAAAGGCGACAGGCTGCTTTCCAGCCGGCCGACAAGCTCGGCAACCGCCTGCAGGCTGGCAGCCCCATCGATGCCCAGAGTCTTGAGCGCTGCCTGCAGGGCCCCGATCTGGGTTTGCACCGAATCCAGCTCCGCCTTGGCGGTCTGCAGGTCGGCCTGGGCACTGCGCAGATCGGTTTCGATGCTATCCAGGCGCGCCATCCAGCTCTCTGTCAGCTGCTGGTTGTAGGTCCAGGTGAGCACGATGCCGGCTATGCTGGATATGGTAAATATCACACTGAAGACGATCAGTGTCATCGAGATGATACGTCTTGTATTAGTCATCATCAAAATCGCCGCTGCCGAACTTGAATTCCACCGTTGGTTCCTGAGAATCGAGCACTTTACGGACGACAAATACAGCTCCTACCCCAAATACCACGAACATCACACCGACGAACCCCAGTATTCCGGCCAAACCCCACAACCCGAACGTGGACATGATCTCAGCGCTTTCAGGCGACCCGGAGTGGTAGATGACGGTGACTGCCTGACCCTTGATATATGCCTGGGAAGAGCTGGAGACCTTCGATTGCACCTGGTGCTCGATGCCCGCCTGATCCAGGAAAGCAAAGACCGGTGCATACATCGTCGTCCCCTCGTCATCCTGGCCGATTGAATAATCCACGACATTGCCGGTAGTTCGGATACCCTGGCTGAGAAGCTGCCGGGTGCTGTTAATAGAAATTACCGCGCCTGCCAGCAGCAGGATGCCGATGGCGATGAACAGCCAGCCTAAGTTGCGCATGATTTTTTCTCCCACAGCATTACTCGTCCAGCAGCTCACCCGTCTAGCGGTCTCGGTGAGCCCAAAACGGGCAGAACGGGCAATCTTCACCTTGTAGATAGTCGATGCCTTCACTGTGCGGGCAGCCGATGATGCGGTCGGCCATAACAACCCGCTGCACGCGTTCGGATTGCAGGAATTCCATAATCTGGCGGCGGATCTCTGCGTCGAGGCGGATATCGGTGTCTTTGGAATACCACTCCTGTGAGGCAGCCGGACGAGCGCTTTCCTGGGAAAGGACGACCACCGCTGTGGCTTTGGTTGCCAACTGGTCATCCGGCCCGTAAAAAGCAAGTGTGGCTGCCGGGTAGGCGGCCTCGCTTTCCGCCAACTCTGGGTTTTGGGTGGGTTTTTTCGATCTCGAGCCTGCCATAGGGTTATTCTACCCAGAAATTGCGATTATTGCACGGGGGATTTAATGCAGGCCAGCGTGAAGAGGCTTTTCTGATTTTTCCTCGCTCTTGACCAGCGCGGCAATCCGCTGCAGCGCTTCCTTGGATTCAGGCAGCTGGTCACCGTACGCCTGAAAGAGATGGTTCATCGATTCCCATACATCCAAAACGATATCTACTCCCTGGCTCTCGGCACAGGCATGAAAAGCACGGATCATATCGATGAATATCTCCCTCCCGCCTGCCTGGAGATAGACCGGCGGCAGGCCACGCAGGTCTGCGAATATGGGCGAGATCAGGGGCATGCGTGGATCCTGCCCCGCCAGCAGCCAGCTGGCACCTTGCTCGATCATGCCCCGGTCGATGATGTCGTAAGGGTCATTGCCGCCGATGCTCTCGCCGGAGTTGCCGATATCCGTCCAGGGGCAGAGCGCGATTGCCAGCCTCGGCAGTGGGCGATTGAGCTCCCGTAGATGAAGCAAGAGGGACAGGCAGAGATTGCCTCCTGCGGATGCGCCCAGGACGACTATATCGGACGCTTGATAGCCCAGCCCCAGCAGCCAGTCGTAGCAGGCAGCGGCATCTTGTAATTGGGCGGGAAAAGGATGCTCGGGTGTAAGTCGGTAATCCAGGGAGAATACGGGAATACCTGCTGCCAGCGACAAATCAGCCGCTAGAGCACGCTCAGCCCGGGCATAGAAGGCATAGCCACCGTGGCAGAATAGAATGACGCGATCCTTCATAAAGGATACAGGACGGACCCATTCACCGGAGATCGGGGAACTAAGGGTCTCGATTGCAACCTTATCCAGAGAAGGGGTCCCAACTCCCAGGGCGTCCAACAGCCGGCGACCATCATGGATATCCTGATAGCGGTAAACGGCTTTGTAAAGCGCTTTCTGGAAATGTGATGAGGCTTCGAACTGAAGATCCCAGCCGGGCACGAGCGGGCCGCGTAAGGTGCGGCGCAGAATGACGGTAACTGCCGACCGGATGAGAATTAATATGATCTGGAGTCTGTAGCGCAAAGGTCCTGATAGTTTGAGGCGCATTTGCTCACCTCCCACGAGCAGATTATCAACTGTCTCGCTTTCCCATCCTCCGGCTGGCATACCGGTCCAGGTCCAATCCCCACAGGTGCAGCCTTCCGCTATATTGCAGACCCAGTTTTTCCAGCACGCGCCGGGAGGCGATATTCTCCGGGTGCACCAGACCGATGATCTCACCCAGCCCTTGCTCATCGAAGCCAGCTTGCATACAGCGTGTGGCGGCTTCGGTCGCCAGACCGCGTCCCCAGTACGGCTTATCCAGCAGGTATTTGATTTCGGTCTCGCCGGTCTCGTCCAGCACATTCAGCCCGCACCAGCCGACCAGCTCGGCGGTCTGGCGATCTGCCACTGCATACCAGCCGTAGCCATGCTCCTGCCAGTGCCTGGTCTGGCGCTGCATGATACGCTCGACGACCTGAGGTGGGAAGGGTTCGGTGTTGGGCAGGTAGCGCAGCACGTCCCGTTTGCTCAAGATAGCGCATAATGGCTCGAAATCCTCAGGCGTAAAGCCACGTAAGATCATGCGTCTGGTATGTATGTTAGGGATATTCATGTAGATGGTGGAAAGATCATATGCCATTTGATAAATCTCCCCGTGAGCTTATTTCAGGTAGTTGTCAATCACTGACCGCAGCAGCATGGTGATCGCCGGCAGCAGTACCGAGAAGAACAGGGTGCGCATCTGAGCGGTGTTGTACGGCCAGGTGCGCGTGTTTTGCAGGATCTTCTCATAGCTAGAAAGCGCGTTTAGTTCACTGGCGAGTTCGGCGGGTATCCCGCCTTTCTCCAGACCTGATTCCAGCTTGAGGATGCGAACATGTAGCTGTGATATCAATATCCCCTGCAGGCGCTTTTTTTCCCTTGAAAGCACATGGTGGGTGGGGCGCATGCTCATGAAGAAGATGAGCACTGGCACAAGAGCGAGTGGAATGTAGAGCAGCCAGAATTCAATGTAGCGGAAGTTTTCCGTTGCAGCGCCTAATATCAGGCTGACCAGTATTCCACCGATGAATACCAACGCGCCGGCGAGACTCTGCCGACCAACTGCCTGGAACGGGGTGATATCGAAGAGATCGATCATCAATGGTTGGCGGTGCAAGGCGGCTGTCAGGCGGGTATCGGCGAACGAAAGGTATATCGTCCATGTCAGCAGGCCGAACATAGCTGTGTTGGCAAGCGTCCAGTAAGCAAAAAACCAGGAGGGGGTTATCTCTGAGTTGTTTGAAATAGCCCACCACATTCCAAATGCGGCTCCGATTAAGATGGCGATGATCTCACGGATCAGTGGTACCGCTGAGTATTCGGCGACCAACCTGGCAAAACTCTTGTCATCCAGCTGTACCAGTGGGCGAAAAGACTGCACCACATCGTCTCCAATGCGACTCATAATTGGTGCGACGATTAGAATGTAAATAATCACGACCGGTTGAACCAATGTGAACCGCCAGGTCCCCTGGCTGAACAGGTCGCTCAGCTGACCATCCAAAGCAGCGGCTGCAAACGGCAGCAGGATGAGAACCACGCAGATTGGGATCATAGCTGCCAGCGAGCGCGGGCGAGCGACAAAGCGGGTGAATAATAATACTGGTTGGTCCGTCACTGCTCAACCTCCCCAGGTCATCAGCATCCAGGTCATGCAAGCACTATACCCTGCCCACGTACAACCCGTACCCCAGGTATTCGAACATCTCTCCCATCACCTTGCGGGAGGGGATGAGTGTTTTGACATACTGCCGGAAGCCTGCATCTTTGAAGTACAGACCGAAGACCGAGCCGAAAGCCTTGATGCGCTGCAGCCAGTCCTGGGCATCCATGCCTTGATACTCATCCAACCGCTGCTGGATGGCGCTCATCTTTATTACATCAGCGGATACCTCGGTCAGGCCGGCGTCTTCAAGCAGCGCCCGCCATTCGTCCGGCTGCAAGAAATTCACCCCACCCATTGCCTTCCGGATGAAGGACAGGAAATCTTGCGGTGGTTCTCCTTTCACCCAGGTCCCCTCGTTCAAACCGACCCAGCCGCCAGGTTTGACCACCCGCCGGTATTCGTTCAGGGCTCTGGTTTTGTCGGGTACGAAAGCTGTGACCGATTCGCACAGCATGGCATCGAAGGTATCATCTTCGAAGGGCAGCTGCTGGGCGTCTGCGACACGGAACTCGCAGCGACTTTCCAGCCCTTTGCGGGCGGCGCGCTCGCGCGCCCATACCAGCATATCATCTGATAGGTCTACCCCCAGGATGCGGCAGCCGGTCTTTTCAGCCAGATGGCAGGCGGTGAAGCCGACCCCGCTGCCAACTTCCAGGGCGTAAGAATCACTGCTGATATGGCACAGCTTTGCCAGCTTTTCGGTAACTCGCAGACCGCCGAAATGTTTGGTTACTCCCCAGAGGGACTGGATCTGGAAATAAGAATACTCAGATTTATCCGTCATAGATTCAGTGCTCATGATCCCTTTCCTGAGCGAAGCAGCCAGATGATGCGGTCGTAGGAGATGATGTAATGGACGAGGACGACTATTCCGAAGATATTTGCCAGCAGCACCAGACCGGCATCGTACAGGCACCAGGCAGCCGACCCAAACAGCAGCAGCTCCAGCAGCAGGCGCAGGATTCCGGGCACCGGTACTGGTGCATCCCCAGAACGGCTGCGGTCACCCGGAACGGCAAATACGCCCCACAGAACCGCACCCAGCAAAGGCAGACCGACCGCCAACAGGTAGCGCAGTATTTCGGTATGCTGCGTCCAACCCCAGTAAGCCAGGGCTGCCAGTGCAGCCAGCTCGAGGATGAAACGTACCGCAAGGTTGATCGGATTTTGACTCATAGATTACTCCTTTAGGACATACGCAGTTGGTGGGATGACAGGGGTGTTTTGGGGGGGGGGGGCCCCCCCAACA
>JAQBDA010000009.1:0-24312 GCA_032124675.1 Chloroflexota bacterium | reverse complement strand
TTGTACCCAAGGCCGGGCCAGTCTAGAGACCAATCTGCTGAGGCCTGGAAGGGTGCTAACCGTCATAGAAGATGAAATACTCCACAATAATATTCGATACAAATATGGTGGTTATAAAATGATGAAAGACAAGGATCTGATATTAGTTACAGGTGTAACCGGCTATATCGGTGGTCGGTTAGTGCCACGTTTACTTGAAGCCGGATACCGGGTGCGGGTCTTGGCCCGCGATGCCAGTCGATTGCAAGATCGTCCCTGGCTGGAACAGGTTGAGGTCAGCGAAGGCGATGTGCTGAAACCGGAAACATTGGAAAATGCCATGCATGGCGTTTCGGCGGCGTACTACCTGATTCACAGCATGATGGATACCGCTGACTTTCATCAAAGGGATTTGACCGCAGCGCAAAACTTTGGGCATGCAGCCAAAGATGCAGGCGTAAAGCGTATCCTTTACCTAGGCGGTTTGGGTGATCCAGACTCTGGCCTTTCCCAGCATCTGAGCTCCCGTCAGCAAACTGGCGATGTATTAAGGCAGAGTGGTGTTCCCATCACGGAATTCCGGGCGGCGATCATCGTCGGTTCCGGAAGCGTGTCCTTCGAGATGATCCGCTATTTGACTGAACGCTTACCCATTATGATATGCCCGAAATGGGTTTTCACACGTGTACAGCCGATCTCCATCCGCAACGTCATGGAATATATGGTCACGGCGCTTTATACGCCTGAAAGCGCCGGGGAAATCATCGAGATCGGAGGTTCCGATGTGTTGACCTATGGTGATATGATGCTCGATTACGCTAAAGTACGTGGATTACACCGTTACCTGATCCCTGTTCCCGTGTTGACACCCAGGCTATCATCGCATTGGGTACATTGGATGACCCCTATCCCGGCTAAGATTGCACGCCCATTGATTGATGGACTACAAAATGAGGTTGTTGTCCGCGATGAGCTGGCAAAAAATATATTCCCGAATATCCAGCTGTTGGATTACAAAACCTCCGTCCGGCTGGCGCTCGATCGTTTGGAAGCCAGTCAGGTCGAGAGCTCTTGGAGCGACGCGCTGGTGAGCAGTCAGGGGGATCGGTCCACTGTAGAACTAAAAAACACCGAGGGCATGATCATCGAACGTAGAAATCGCCTTACGGAGGCAACCCCGGAAGCAGTGTTTGATGCTTTCACAAGTCTGGGCGGAGAACGAGGTTGGCTTTACATGAATTGGATATGGCGAATGCGCGGTCTTCTCGATAGATTAGTCGGTGGTGTAGGACTAAGACGTGGTCGCCGCCATCCGGCCAATTTGCGCGCGGGCGATGCTCTGGATTTTTGGCGCGTCGAGGCTGTCGATAAGCCTCATCTTTTACGCTTGCGAGCTGAAATGAAATTACCTGGGCGCGCTTGGCTCCAATTTGATATTGAGCCGATTGCCAAGCAATCTTCCCTATTCGTACAGACTGCTTATTTCGCGCCAAAGGGCTTGGGGGGGGTTCTGTATTGGTATGCACTCTACCCAGTGCACAGCCTAGTTTTTTCGGGTATGATCGCGGCAATTGCCAAGCAAGCAGAAACCGGTCAAGTTTACACTTCACACAAGGAACAATTAGAGGCTCAACGCGATGCAGATTAACTGGTGCTCTTGAGTTAATCGATTGTAAAGAATGAATATGGGATAAATCTATATGCGAAAAACCAGTTTAACAACAGTATTCATAATTGTCTTCATCGACTTGTTGGGATTCAGCCTGATATTGCCTTTGCTGCCTTTCTACGCAGAGATTTTCGGAGCCTCACCCTTCCTGGTAGGATTGTTAGTTGCCTCCTATGCAGCAGCTCAATTGATTGGTGCGCCTGTGTTGGGGCGCATGTCTGACCGATTTGGTCGCCGGCCGGTGTTATTGATCAGCTTGGTGGGTACCTTCATCGGGTTCTTGTTGCTGGGTTTTGCAAATTCATTGTGGATGCTTTTCGCCAGTCGGCTGTTGGACGGCTTTACAGGTGGTAATATCTCCGTCGCCCAGGCATATATCACCGACATCACGGATGAGAGTAATCGGGCCAGAGGGCTGGGTTTGCTCGGGGCAGCCTTTGGGCTCGGTTTCATCATCGGCCCCGCCGCAGGGGGCTTACTGAGTGTGTATGGTTTTGCTGTGCCTGCTTTTGCAGCCGCAGGAGTATCACTGATCAGCATCCTGGGTGTGATCTTCTTCTTGCCTGAATCCTTGACAACTGAAGCCCGCGCTCAACTGGCAGAAAAGACAAAACAAGAGTTTTCCTTTAAAAATCTCTGGGCTACCCTCAATCGTCCCAGAGTTGGGCCATTATTCCATATACGCTTCTTTTACGGGCTGGCGTTTTCCACTTTCCAAACCATATTCCCACTCTATGCTCTATACAAGTTAGGCCTGGATGCACGCGGGACAGGGTTTGTCTTGACCTATGTTGGCATTCTGGTAGTCTTCGTGCAAGGTTTTCTGGTCGGTTGGCTGGCCGCCAGATATAATGAATATCGGTTGATCTTTTGGGCTCTGGTATTGATGATGATCACTTTGTTTGCTTGGTCGGTCGTGCCCAACCTGGTCATCTTGTTGATTGTGTTAGCCCCGTTGGCTCTAGCAGCCGGGGTTCTAAACACCTTGCTAAACAGCGCGCTGAGTAAATCTGTATACCCTGAGGAAGTAGGAGGCACATTGGGAATTTCTGCCTCATTAGAAAGTCTGACCAGGGTTCTCTCACCCTCCGCGGGGGGCTATCTGCTGGGCAGCTTAGGAGCCTGGGCGCCGGGTTTAATCAGTGGACTGATCATGGTCTGGACGGTGAATTATACTTGGCGACGTTTAATTGCCAACCCGGATCCGCCTCTATCAGGTAAGCAAAGCGCAGAAGAGATTAAGGCATCATCCTCCGCCTGAGATAACTCCAGCAGTATTTGTCCAGTCACATGGCGGCTTTGCATCAGTGGTAAGTACATTCTGTAATCCGAATAGGAAAATATTGCTCTCATACCCTTCTATCAAACGCAATCTATTTGGAATCGGATAACATCCAACACTGATAACTACAAGGCCTGGCGAGTAGAATTAGAGCTTGACACCAGGGATCCATTTTGGACCTCCCAATAGATCAGCAAGATATGGACCAATGACCCGCGAATTGCTATTACCCATCGCCGTGAGATGCGAAAAGACAGACTTGGATAAACAACCTAATGCCTCTGTGAAAGAGACGCTACAGGCCTGTATAGTCAATCCATTCCAAGAGTATAGAACACGCATTCCCATGAAAATCCGCCGTCCGGTGGCGGATTTTCATGGGATCATAGCTATATGATTGAACGAAGGGTTCTTCAGGAGACCATCCACAAGCCCTCGACCGCAGCCGGGTGGTTGCGTTGATCGGTCCACGCCAGTGAGGGAGGACAACGATGGCGCGTCTATTCGTTCCATCAACCTTAATCAACTATTTTGACCTGGAGGACCCAATAAGCCTCGCTCGCCTGGATCAACCCATAACATCACTGCAGGATTTAAGCGGTCTGGTTGTTATTGATGAAGTCCAACGCCGCCCGGATCTATTCCCAATACTACGGGTATTCGTAGACCGTATCCCATTACCGGCTCGTTTTCTGATACTCAGCAGCGCTTCGCCAGACCTGCTGCGCCAGTCGTCGGAGTCGCCGGCTGGTCGTATTTCGACCATCACCATGAGCGGCTTCAGCCTGGCTGAAGTGGGTAAGGAGGCGCAAAATCAATTCTGGAGGCGGGGTGGATTTCCGCTGTCATTCACTGCTGATAGTGAAGAATTCAGTCTTGAATGGCGCAAGGATTTTGTACGTACTTTTCTTGAATGGGAATCCCGCAGTTTGGTTTCAATATCCCATCCACGAACTTGTTTCGTTTTTGGAGTCTGCTGGCTCATTACCATGGACAGATATGGAATAACGCTGAAGCAGCGCGCACATTAAATATTGGTGAAGCCACAGCCCGCCGCTATCTCGATCTGCTTCAGAATTTGTTCATGGTACGGCTGTTACAACCCTGGTATGCAAATCTGAGCAAGCGCCAGGTAAAAACACCCAAAATCTATTTTCGAGACACTGGGTTGCTGCACTATTTGCTGGGTATCCGCAGTGAGAAGGATTTGCTCTTGCACCCGCGCAGTGGCGCCTCCTGGGAAGGATTCGCGATAGATGAAACCGTCAAGGCAGTCATGCCGGATGAGGTTTATTTTTGGGCGACACATTCGGGGGCAGAGCTGGATCTGCTGCTCATCAAGAATGGGCAGCGGATTGGCGTAGAGTACAAACGTGTGGATGCGCCACGGCTGACGCCTTCGATGCGCATTGCCTGCAAAGATTTGGAACTTGCCCGGTTGTTGGTCATTTACCCTGGACCTAAGCCTTATCCTCTGGATGAGAACATCCAGGCTATCCCCCTATCAAGCCTAGCGGATAAGCCAGCAAACGAGTATTAACACGAAGTGTCCAATTATGCTACAATTAATGCGTCAACTAACCAATCCCTCTCCAATAGCAAAATCCATTGGTTGCTTCCGCGTTGACAGACCTTTAATAAAATATTCCAAGAGACTTTTTTCACCAATCGTCCAATGGACTGGGGCGATTCTGCCAGGCTCTTGGTTGGATGAAGCGGTTACCGGGATCTCGTCCTTTTAAGCCATTGGTTGCAGGTTCGAGCCCTGCCGCGCTCATTCAACAGACGTTTTGAGGCTTAAAAACCTTACAAAACGGCTATACTCTCCCACCAGAACCCGCCATCAGGCGGTTTTTTGGTTTAAGCCGACTCATTTGGGAGAGACCAACCATGCGAGAGTGAACAAAGTGCAAATAAACGGTTGCTTTATTTGCACTTTGGGTATAAAATGACAACAGAAGATATCCTTATTTGCGGATATTACCCTTATGGATCCCAACGATTTTTCCAGCATGTCCCCCGGACGCGTTCTGCGCACGACCAAGGGATACTGGGCATTTATCCCTAATCCCTTACCTCCATTGATCAAGTGGTCTACGACACTGATCTCCGCCTTGGGTGAGGCAGAGCGTAACCTGGGTCGATTGGCTGGCCTGGCAGACATGCTGCCTTCGCCGCATATTCTGGTGCGTCCGTTCATCCGGCGCGAGGCAGTGCTCTCATCCCGCATCGAAGGAACACGCGCTTCATTGGTAGACCTGTACCATTTCGAATCTGCGCAATTATCCTTTTTTGAAGATACTTCGGATGTGCGCGATGTGCACAACTACGTGCGCGCCTTGGATTACGGCCTGGAGCGCTCGAAGACGCTGCCGGTCAGCCTGCGCCTGATCCGGGAGATGCATGGGGTATTGATGGAAGGCGTGCGCGGGGAGCACCTCACCCCGGGCGAATTTCGCCGTAGCCAGAATTGGATCGGACCACCTGGTAGCACCATCGAGACTGCCACCATCATTCCCCCACCAATCGACGAGATGCACCAGGCTCTGGATGCTTTGGAAAAATTCATCCATGCCCCATCGGATATCCCGCAGTTGGTCAGCGCCGGCTTGATCCATTACCAGTTCGAAGCCATCCACCCCTTCCTGTACGGGAATGGGCGGGTGGGACGCTTACTGGTGATCTTGTTATTAATTGAATGGGGACTGATCTCCCAACCAATGCTTTATTTGAGTGCCTTCTTCGAAGCCTACCGGCTGGATTATTACAACCGATTGCTGGCAGTCAGCCAGCGCGGTGAGTGGGAGAACTGGCTGCTCTTTTTCTTGAAAGGGATCAGCAGCCAATCTCAGGATGCAATCACCCGCATCGAGCGTCTTAAACAATTGCGGAATGCTTACCGGGAGCGTCTGCGCACGGAGCGAGCGGCGGCGCGATTACTGCAAACGATAGATGTGCTCTTCGAGCGCCCGATATTGAATATCCGTCAGCTTGAGGCTGCCCTGGGTGTGCCTTACCGGACGGCGCAGAGATATGTGGAAAGGTTAGAGGAAATCGGCATTCTGAGGGAGGTAACCGGACATGCTCGTAATCGCATTTATCGGGCAGATGAAATACTAGAAGTGCTTGAAGAGATGTGATCATGTGGGGCTTTGTACGTTTCATATATAAACCAAGACCTCAGTAAATAATACAAAAGGCAATTCAAATGCTCATCACGCCGACATCGATCCTCAAAGAGGTATTTGGTTATGATCGATTTAGACCTCTTCAACTGGAAATCATCACCAACGTTCTCGCCAAAAAAGATACGCTGGCGATCATGCCTACCGGTGGAGGTAAATCGTTGTGCTACCAGATCCCAGCGCTGATCTTCCAGGGCTTGACGGTGGTTGTTTCTCCGCTTATTGCCCTGATGAAAGACCAGGTGGAGCAGCTGCAAGAATTGGGCGTCCCTGCGATCTTCTTGAATAGCTCGTTGTCGGTCAAGGAGTACCAGGAAAACATGAAGCAGGTGCGAAGTAACCAGATCAAGCTGCTATATGTCGCTCCGGAGACTTTGCTTACTCCGCGATTGTTCGACCTGCTCAACAAAGCACATCTCGACTGCCTGACGATCGATGAGGCTCATTGCATCTCCGAGTGGGGGCATGACTTCCGCCCCGATTATCGACAATTGGTTGAGGTGCGCAACCGCTTCCCCCAGGCTGTGTGCCTGGCGCTGACGGCAACTGCCACGCCGAGAGTACGCGAAGACATCAAGACCAATCTTGGCTTCGAAAAACCGAACGAATTTATCGCCAGCTTCAACCGGGAGAACCTGTTGATTGAAGTGCTCACCAAGTCCGACCCAACTACGAAAACTTTGCAGTTTATCCGGCGCTTTCCCAACCAGTCTGGCATCATTTACTGCTTCTCTCGCAAGCAGGTGGATGACCTGGCGTCTACCTTGGCCGGCAAAGGGCATTCGGTACGGCCTTACCACGCTGGCTTGACGGACGCTGAGCGCAAAGGTAACCAGGAATTGTTCATCCGGGATGACATCCATATCATAGTGGCGACCATTGCCTTTGGCATGGGGATCAACAAGCCCAACGTGCGTTTTATCCTGCACTACGATCTGCCCAAGAGCGTCGAGAGCTATTATCAGGAGATCGGTCGCGCTGGCCGCGATGGACTACCAGCGCATTGTTTGCTCTTGTACAGCTACGCGGACGTTCAAAAGCTGAGATACTTCATCGACCAGAAGGAAAATCTGGAACGCCAGGTGGCTTACGAGCATCTCAGGGCCCTGACTCGTTACGCCGAGAGCGATGTCTGTCGGCGGGTGCCGCTTCTAGCATATTTTGGGGAAAAGTACACCACGGAAAACTGTGGAATGTGTGATATTTGCCTGATAGGCGAGAAGAACCTGGTCGATCTTACCATCCCGGCTCAGAAATTCCTGTCCTGCGTCAAGCGTACCAACGAGATATTTGGGGCAACGCACATCATTAACATTCTGCTTGGTTCAGAGAACCAGAAGGTGTTGAAATTTGGTCACCAGAATCTCTCCACTTATGGGATTGGCAAGGATCTGTCCAAGAAACAGTGGATGCACATCTCTCGCCAGCTTGTTCAAAGAGGAATGCTGGTTCAGGATGACCGGTACGGCAGCCTTAAGCTTACTCCCAACTCCATGGAGGTATTACGCGGACCAGAAAAATTCCTTGGCGTCATAGAGGCAGAGAAAGCTGCTGCACCCATCGTCGGTAAAGCTGGTGAAGAGGAATACGACCCTGCGCTGTTCGAAATCTTGCGCAAGAAGCGTAAGGATTTGGCGAATGCGGCACATGTCCCGCCATATGTCATTTTCCCAGACAAAACGCTAATTGAGATGGCTGTTTATTACCCAACTTCTGTAAATAACATGAAGAAGATCTTTGGGGTAGGGTCACGGAAACTTGCCAGGTATGGGCAGACTTTTATTGATGAGATTTCTACTTATTGCAAAGAACACCAGATCGTTGAAAAACTAAAAGCGGGAAGAAGAAGAGCGGAAGGCAATTCAAACAGTGAGCGTCAACCCAAATATATCCAGGTTGGCGAAGCTTATAATGCCGGCGCTTCGATCCAGGAGCTTATGGAGCAGTTCGGCGTTCATCAAGGCACGATCCTGAACCACCTCTCGAGGTACATCATTGAAGGGCACTCTATCCGTTCGGGCCGGTTTCTGGATTCGCCCGATCTTTCAGACGATCTACTCCAAAGAGTGATGGACGCATTCAAAGCCCTGGGTACAGAGTACCTCAGGCCGATATATGAGGAGCTCAATGGTGCCGTCGATTATGATGATCTAAAGACATTGAGGCTCCATTATTTGGTCAACCTGGATCATCATAAACAATAGCCTTCACCCGGTAAAGTGGCCTGCCTGATATGTTGATGGAGACCGTGGGCGCTTCGGTTGTCGCTGATCCGTATTGGGCTCTGTACCTGCTGTTGGTCGTCGGGGAGTAAACCAGGCTTTTTAGAATTGCTTGAAATACACGACCTCCCCGTCGTGCCACTGCGGGTCTTCGGCGAAGTGTTGGGCCATCTTGCGGAAGCTGGCATCCGTCTCCGGGCGGTCGGCGTTGGCGTAGTATTTTTCCTCATCCTCGAACACTGCCACCAGGTACAGCTCGTCCGGGTTGTTGCTGCTCTGGAAGACCATCAACGCGACCTCGCCGTGTCCTGAGTCGGCGGTCATTTCATCGCTCACGGCGCTAAATTGATCGATCGTGCCGGGTTTAATCTTGATTCTTGCCACCGTTCCGTACATGCTTTCCTCCTTGGGGTAATTGGTTGGATAGGGGGGGTATTGGAGCAGTTCGTCAGGAAATTATAGCATATTTCCGATATAGATTATCCAATTTGTACTGCCATAAAATGGGATTCTAAATACAATCCAAACCTCATCTTCACAATTTCTAAACATCTTGCATCTATACTGTGAAGTGCGGCCTAATACTGCTCGATTCACGCCTGTTTCCATCGTCAGCGTGTATGTGACGGTTGAGATCAATTTTGCTGCGTGAGCAAGCGTCATATTTGTGGGACACTACCAATATGTGCGACAAATTCCTAATTGTCTAACAACTCCAGATCGAAAAGGAGTCCTTGAATGAAAACAAGTGTAGTGACAAATTTGCCCGAGACAAGTCCTAGCCTGAACGGCATCCTGCGCCGTAAATGGACCTGGCTCGTCATCCTTGCTGTGGTGCTGGTGGTCGCCGGCGGCTATGCTGCTTATCGGTTGTTTTATACACCTTCCAGCACGGATACGTCTGCCGCGCCACCGGTGCAAACGGCGGTCACCCGCCAGGGAGACCTGATCGTCTTTGCCAGCGGTGCTGGCTCGGTAGTTCCTGCCACCGAAATTGGCATCGGCTTCGAAGACAGCGGCACGTTGAGCGAGCTGATGGTCAAAGTCGGCGACCGGGTCCAGGCCGGGCAGGCGTTGGCGCGCCTACAGACGGATAAGACCGATGAAGAGGTGGCGCTGGCGATTGCCGATGCCGAACTGAACGTGCTCACCACCCAACAGGCCCTGGATGATATCTACTCCAACAGCGAACTAGATGCAGCCCAGGCGCTCATTGATATCGAAGATGCCCAGCAGGCGCTGGAAGATCTGCAGAACATCGATCTGAGCCAGGCACAGGCTTTGCAAGCCATTGCTGAGGCGGAAGAAGCGGTCAAAAACGCCCAGCGTATTTACAATAGTGTGCGCTTGCCGGCTGACGACAACACCATTGCAACCGCCAAAGCTGAGTTGGTGCTGGCGGAAAAGAGTCTCAAAGACCAGCAGGAAAAATTTAATGATTACGTCAATAAACCCGATACAGATCTGGGGAAAGCCAACCAGCAGTTGAAGCTATCACAGGCCCAGGCGGCGTACGACAGCGCTTTGAGCTATTACAACGCGGTGACCGGCACCGGCAGCGAGCTTGACCAGGAGAGCAGCGCTGCCGACCTGTCTGCAGCCCAGGCTCAGCTGGCACAAGCCCAGCGGGATTGGGAACGCATCAAGGATGGCCCTTCCCCCGGTGAAATTGCCCTGACGGAAGCCAATCTGGCAGTCGCTCAGGAAAAGTATGATACTTTGAAAAATGGTGCAGACCCGGCTGAAGTCGCTCTGGCGCAGGCGAACCTCGCCAATGCCAAGGCCAAGCTCGCCGTGGCACAGGAAGACCAGGCAGTTGTCGATCTGGTCGCTCCGATGGTCGGCACGATCATGTCGATTGATGCCAGCGTAGGTGAGGTGGTGGGCACGGGAGCAATCATCACCCTGGCTGACCTGAGCCAGCCGGTGCTGGAGGTCTACCTGGATGAAACCGATCTGGATAAAGTGGTGGTCGGTATTGAAGCAGAAATCGTATTCGACTCATTGCCGGATGACACCTTTACCGGGCACATCACCGAGGTCAGCCCCAGTCTTGAGTCGGTTTCTGGAGTCGACACAGTCGTTGCCCTGGTGCAGCTGGATGCCGACTCGTTTTCCAAACCGCTCACGCTGCCTGTAGGTTCGAACGCCTCGGTTGAGGTGATCGGCGGGCGGGCAGAGAACGCTGTCCTGGTGCCGGTGGAAGCTGTACGCGAGATCGGGCCAGATGAGTATGCTGTATTCGTGGTGGAAGACGGCGAGCCGAAGCTGCGCATCGTGACAGTTGGGCTGATGGACTATACATCGGCCGAGATTCTCAGCGGGCTTAAGGCGGGAGACGTCGTCACCACCGGCGTGGTGGCCACAGAATAAACATGCCCATGTTTACCCAGGGCCAAGGATATGCCTGGATGAAGAATGTGATGGAATTGAAGCCCAAGCAGGTGCTTTGGTTTGCCGCGGCGATCCTGGTCGTGGTCCTGGCGGGAGGTTATTTCTACTTCACCGGGACCGGCTCAGTCGATATTACCTCTCAAGGGCAGGGGCAAGATGAGCCTGCGATCCAACGGACTGTCGCCCGTTCTGGCGAGCTTACCGTATCGGTAAGCGGCTCGGGAGAATTAGTGCCTGCGTCGACAACTGAGCTTAGCTTCCAAGATAGGGGCGAGCTGGTGGAGCTGAATGTTAAAGTCGGCGACGAAGTGGGTGCAGGTGATGTCTTGGCTCTTCTTGAACTCGACCGCACTCCCGCCGAGTTGCAGGCGGATATCGCCGGCGCCGAGCTGGCAGTTGTGCGTGCTCAACAGAATCTTGACCAGCTTTACAAAAACGCACAGCTGGATGCCGCACGGGCACTGGCGGCACTTGAAGACGCCCAACAGGCGTTGGACGAGATATTCGTTATAGATGCGGATCTGGCCAGCGCCCAGGGGAAGGTGGCAAAAGCCAAAGAAGCCATCGCCGATGCCGAGCTGCAGTTAGCCCTGCTGAATGCCTCGCCATCGCAGGAAGCCCTCTACATCGCTTATGCCAGCCTGCTGTTCAAGGAAAAGGACCTCCAGGAGCTCGAGACTCAGGCTGCCCGACTCGAGAATAAGATCAAGAGCGCCCCCGATAAAAACACACGCGATCGGATGAAAACGCAGTTGCTTAATCTGGAAATTCGACTTCTTGAGCAGCAATCCGATTACGAATACGCCTTATACAGGTACGACACGATTGATGATCCTGCCAATTCCCTGGAATTATCGGTTGCCGAAGCCCAGTTATCCACCGCGCAGGCCCAGCTTGAGGAGGCACTCAAGAGTTTGGAGCAAATCAAGGCCGGACCAAAAAGCAGCGCGATCGCCATGGCAGAAGTGAGGGTGTCGCAAGTCCAGGACGAATGGGAGCGCCTGAAGGACGGTTGCGACCCGCAGGAAGTTGCTCTGGCGGATGCGGAGCTTGCCCAGGCTCAGGCAAGCCTGGTCATGGTGCAGGGAGAGCAACTGGTCGTTGACCTGCTCGCGCCAGCGGATGCTACGGTTGTCGCAGTGAATGCCACGGTTGGGGATCGGATCGGAGGCCAGCCTATCCTGTCGCTGGCAGACATGAACCAGCTCCAGGTTGAAGTCCACCTCGATGAAACCGACTTGGCGAACGTACAGGTGGGGAATCAGGTTGTCGTGGTCTTCGATGCGTTGCCGGATATGGTTTTTAGCGGGCAAATCCTGGCGGTCGATCCCAGTTTACAGAGATCAGGCAACACCCAGGCAGTGCAAGCGTTGGTCCAGCTGGAACCACCTTCTCACCCGCTGAACTTATTACCGATTGGACTCAACGCTTCGGTCGAGGTCATAGCCGGTCAGGTGGAAAACGCCGTTTTGGTACCTTTGGAGGCATTGCAGCGTGAATCAGATAACAGTTATTACCTTTATGTGATCGAAGGTCCGGGCGTTGAGAAACGCCCGGTTGAAGTCGGTTTGATGGATCTGACAACGGCGGAGATCGTCAGCGGGCTGCAGCCAGGGGAGGTTGTCGCAACCGGCAGCCTCGATTTCGATCAGGAGTGATCCTATGACAAATGAAGCAATTATTGAAACAATAGAGCTCACCAAAATCTACGGCATGGGAGACGTGCAGGTGCGGGCGCTTGATTCCGTCAGCCTGAAGATAGGTAGGGGCGAATTCGTCGCTATCATGGGGCCTTCCGGCTCCGGCAAGAGCACCCTGATGAACCTCCTGGGTTGCCTGGACCGTCCCACTTCGGGGCAGTATCTTCTGGCTGGTGAAGATGTCAGCGGCTTGAACAAGACCCAACTGGCCATCATCCGCAGTAAACATATCGGCTTTGTGTTCCAGTCCTACAATCTGTTGGCCCAAACAACGGCCCTGGAGAACGTGATCTTGCCGCTGCTGTACAGCCGTAATGGTAAGCTAAGCGATTCCGAGCAAGAAGGCAAAGCCCTGGCTGCGCTGGCTGCGGTAGGACTGGCAGATCGCGTGGATCACAAGCCGCAAGAGTTGTCGGGTGGTCAAATGCAGCGCGTGGCGATCGCCCGGGCGCTGGTCAACGACCCGATGATTATCCTGGCTGATGAGCCCACCGGCAACCTGGATACCCGCTCGGGCGAAGAGATCATGGCGTTGTTATCCGAACTCCACGCCCAGGGCAGTACTATCGTTATGGTGACCCACGCCGATGATATCGCCGCCTACGCTGAGCGGATCATCCGCTTCCGGGATGGGGTGATCGAGATCGACGAGCAGAACGGGCATTTCTCCCCGCTTCCGCCGGTCGAGGAGAAAGAATATGCGCCTCAATAAAGTGATTCAAATCGCCGGGAAAGGGCTTTCCAAAAACAAGTTCCGATCGCTGCTCACCATGCTGGGTGTGATTATCGGTGTGGCTGCGGTGATTGTCATGATCTCGATCAGCGCCGGCACCGAGGCGGCCATCGAGGAGCAGATCACCGGTCTGGGATCCAACCTGATCTTCGTCCAGGCGAATTTCAGCAGGGGCGGGTTTGGACCGGGTGCGGGGCAGGACAGTTCAGGTGGTCTGGTATATGATGACGCCGCTGCCATCGCCGGGCAGGTCAACGGTGTGACCGCTGTGGCAGTCGAACAAGGCAGCTCGGATACCGTAAAAGTAGGCAATGTCACCCTGGAGGGTGTCTCAATCCTGGGCACTACCCCGGACTTCCCCTCGGTGCGCGACATGTCCATCGCCACCGGGCGCTACTTCAACCAGACCGACCTGGACCGCAGCCAGAAAGTTGCCGTATTGGGCGCCAGCCTGGCGGAGGAACTTTTCAGCGCTTCTCCACCAGTGGGCCAGACCGTCACTGTGGGCAGCACTAAGCTCACTGTCATCGGCGTGTTCGAAGAGCGCGGCATGGTCGGCAACACTGATTTCGACTCGAATATCTATCTGCCCATCACGGTGGTCTTTCAAAGATTTACCCCCTCACAATTTGCACGCATCCGCGGTGACCGCGTGCGGATGATTTACGTCGAAGTCGACGACCAGGTTCCCCTCGAGGACATCATCTTGCAGACTGAGCTGCTACTCGCCAAGCGCCACGACGTCAGCCTGGAGGAGCCGGATTTCGCCATCACCACCCAGCAAGACATTATCCAGACCCAGGAGGCGACTACCGAAGCTTTCCGCAACCTGCTGGCCTGGGTGGCTGCGGTTTCGCTGATCGTGGGAGGGATCGGTATTATGAACATCATGATGGTCAGCGTGACCGAACGCACGCGTGAGATCGGCATCCGCCAGTCGGTAGGCGCCAGCCCGAACGATATCCGCTCGCAGTTCCTGACTGAGGCGCTTTTGTTGAGCCTGATCGGGGGGCTGATCGGCGTGCTCGCCGGCATCGGCGGCGCCTGGCTGTTTGGTGAGCTGGGCGGGATGCGCACGGTGATCGTCCCCACATCGATCCTGCTCGCTTTCACCTCTGCGGCGGCTGTGGGCATCTTCTTTGGCTATTATCCAGCAAACAAGGCGGCGCAGCTCGACCCGATCGAGGCGCTGCGCCATGAGTAAATAAAGGTGATCAGGAACAAGGTGATTGGGTATAAGGCGACAAGGGGACTCCTGGCACAGGATATCCCCGCTGCTGCCTGATACCTTGTTGCCCAATACCTTATCACCTAACTACCTGATACCTGATTACCTTCATCAAAGGAGCACAACCATGAGAAAAACCAACATTTTGATAAGCATAATATTATTGGGCCTGATCCTGTTGACGGCTTGCAGTGCGTCTGCCCAGAGCAATACTGGCCAGGCTGGGGTTGAAGCAGGATCATCCGCGGGGGAGGCCGCAGTCCAGGGTGCTGGCCTAGCCACCACGCCGGTCCCAGGAGCTGGCGATGAGCCGCTGGCCATGCTGCTCGCGCTGGGCACCTTAAGATTGGAAGATACAGATTACCCTGTGGACGCAGAGCAGGCATCCGCTCTGCTGCCCCTGTGGAAAGCGGCCCGCAGCCTGAGCCAGAGCGATACGGTGGCGACCGAAGAACTGCAGGCGGTAATCGACCAGATCCAGGAGACAATGAAAGCCGAACAGCTCGCTGCCCTCACTGCCATGAGCCTGACTTTCGAGGACATTGGCGCTCTCGCCGAGGAGTTAGGTCTGGAACTCGGATTCGGTGGAGGGCGATTCGGAGACCTCAGCCCCGAGATGCAGGCTACCATGCAGGCTGCCCGCGAAAGTGGGCAGTTTCCTCCCGGCGGTTTTGGTGATGGCGGTGGTTTCCCTGGCGATGGTCCCGGCGGCGGGTTCGGCCAGGGTGGACAGGGTGGAGTGCTCTCTCCAGAGCAGCGTCAAACCACAATTGCCGAGCGCGGCGGGTTCCGCCGGGCAGGTCTGGGGGTTCCCGCTCAGCTGTTGGATGTTGTGATTGAATTCTTGGAGGCCAAGGTCCAGTAATCTTCTTTCCACTCTCCTTACTCGCCAGAGCCGTTCATCTTCAACCGATGAGCGGTTCTGGTTTTTATCGTTGGTTTTGCCAAGACTGATATGGATACGGATTGGCGTATCGAGCTTGTGTCATTGCCGCTGGCAAGTAATCGCTACTTTGAAGTCCAATATGATGTTGCAAACGACCGTTTATTGTACTTTTGGTCACACCCGCGGCAATGAGAAAGCGCTCTACAGGCTGTGAGTGCGCTTCATTCGCTCACAGACTCTTTGGAGCTTATTTTTCTACTGGTAGATGGATGGTGAAAGTTGTCCTTATCCCTATCTCACTGGCTGCGCTGATCGTACCCCCCTGAGCCTCAACCAACGATTGGGCGATGGAGAGACCCAGCCCCGTTTCGACTTCCGGGTGGCGGCGGGCCTTATCCCCCCGGTATGAGCGTTCGAAGACATGCGGCAGGTCTTCTGCCGGGATGCCCTCTCCATTGTCGGCGACAGACAGCCAGACCTGCTCGCCGGCTCGACCGCTGGCGAGGGTGATCTGCCCGCCAGGAAGCGTGTAGCGCAGGGCATTGCTCATCAAGTTCCCCAGCACCTGTACCATACGCTCGACGTCCACCTCGATCTCGGGCAATTCAGGTGCGGCCTGCACCTGGATGGCGATGTCTTGCTGCTCTGCCTGCACCTTGTGTGCGCTGGCAGTGCGCTTGAGCAGCACATCCGGCTCTATCCGCTGGTAGATCAGCGGCAGCTCGCCTGCATCTGCCAGGGATAATGTCTTCAGATCGTCCACCAGGCGGCTGAGATGCTGGGTCTCACTGTGCAGGGTGTCGAACATCTCTGGAGTAGGCTCCAGCTTGCCGTCGTTCAGCGCCTCGGTGTAGCCCATGATCACGCTGAGCGGCGTGCGCAGGTCGTGGGCGATATCGGCAGTCATCTTGCGGCGCAGCCGGTTCGAGTGCTCGAGCTCCTCGCTCATCTGATTGAAGGATGCCGCCAGCTCGCCCAGCTCGTCGCGCGAGCGCACCTGGACCTGGTAGCCTAATTTGCCTTTCGCCACTTCTTTAGTCGCTGCGGTCAGCTCCCGCAGGGAGCGGGTCAGCGTGTAGGCCAGGATGCTCCCCAGAACCAGTGCGAAGCCCGTCGCGGCGACCGCGCTTAATAGAGTAGCCTGGTTCACTGCGCGCAGGAAATTGCCCTCCGGGGTGCCCGGCAGCCAGCGGTCGATGGCGGGCGTGAATACCAGCCAGCCGATGGTCTCACCATCCACTTCGAGCGGCACGCCGCTGCGCAGCTCGCGGTTGGATAACTTCCGGCCTGCCAATCCCGGCCTGCCTCCGAAGACAACTTTCCCCTCGGGGTCGGTGATCACGAACAGGGCGCGCAGCGCCTCCAGCCTGGGGTTTGGATTGCGGAAAGCAGGTCCGGCATCCTCTTGTGAGCGGAAGGCAGCTTCGAGGCCTCGCCAGGACCCATTCGCCTGGTAGTAGCGGGTCAGGTTGGTGATCAATGTCTGCTGGTTTTGGTCCAACACCAACCGGTCGAGCTCTCGCTGCGTACGGTAGCTTAAAAACACAGCCACCAGCACCGCCCCGGTCAGACCGACCAGCAGGAATGCCAGGGTGAGCTTTAGCGCCAGCGACCTCATGTCTCCACCTGATGTCTCCGCCGGGGGGCAAAACGGTAACCGACGCCGTACACGGTCTCGACATAGCGCGGCTTGTTCGGGTCGGGCTCGATCTTTGCCCGCAGGTTGCGGATGTGTACGTCGATCGTGCGCTCGTAGCCCTCGTATGTCGCCCCCTGCAGCCGTTCCAGCAGCTCCAGACGGGAGAACGCGCGCCCCGGTGCAGCCATTAATATAGCCAATATGTCGAATTCAGAAGGGGTCAGGTCGATTTGGTTACCGGTCACCACAACCACACGGCCAACTCGATCAAGGGTGATATCTGCGACCCTGAGGATGTCCTGGTCGATAGTTTGTTTCTCGACTCGCCGCAGGACGGCGCGCACGCGCGCTGTAAGCTCGCGCATACTGAAGGGCTTGGTGATGTAATCATCCGCCCCCAGTTCCAGCCCCAGCACCTTGTCATTCTCATCCAGCTTGGCGGTCAGGATGATAATGGGCGCATCCCCTTCGCGGCTGTAGGCGCGCATGAATTCGTAGCCGCCCATCTCCGGCATCATCAGGTCCAGGATGATCAGGTCCGGCTTCTCATGGCGGACAGCGAACAGCGCCTGCTGCCCGTCTTCCGCCTGGACGATATCGAAGCCTTCCTGAGACAGGTACTGCTTGAGCAGCGCCCGCAGCTCTTTCTTGTCATCGACGACCAGGATCTTCTTTGCCATTGCCTTCTCTGTTTCTGATCTGATGTTGAGACATCAGCTTATTACTGCCTTCATTATATACTGATCTTTGGGGCATCGATCGAAGTGTAGGGAGCGCAGCCGCCGAGCTGCGCTCCCGTTATGGGTTGTATTGTCTGTGTTGTAAAGGATGCCGGTATACAGGAGCTGCACCCCTCGGGCAGGACAATACAGCCTCCTGGTTATGCCCCGCCGGATGGGTCCAGCTGGGGTCCGAAGCCGGGCTGACCGAAATCCCTCAAGCCTTGTCCTTGAAAGCTGCCGCGAAAGCGACCGCGATCTCCAATGCCAAAGCCCGGGATGTAGTCATTATCCAGACCCTCTATCAGCCAGTCGTAGTGATCCTGGGTGATGGTGCCGTTCTCCAGAGCCTGTCCAAAGGCCTCGCGCATGGCTTCTACCTTCCCGGCGCGGAGGACTTCCATCTCAGCCTGGACGGCAGCCTGTACTGTTTCGTGCAGCTCGACCAGGTCGACTCCCTTACCCTCGGCGATCTCGGCCAGGGTCTTGCCGGCCCACAGCTCTGCCGAAAGCTCCTCGGCGGTCATGCTGAGCGCTTCAGCCGCGGCCTCCAGACCGACCTGGCCTCCCAATCCCCTGCCTGGGCCTCTGCCACCAGGGTGGGAGAAGGCCATCTCCGCTGCCGGGGTGGTGTCATCCTGGGCGAAGGCCATGCCGGTTATCAGCACCGCCAGCGCACCGAACACCAGTAATCCAACCAAACCTACCTTGAACCACTTGCTCATCATCGTTGCTCCTTTCTAGATTTCATACGATCAATCTGTTAATCGTTGGTCGAACTCATTGTATCTATGCCTAGGATAGCAAGCAGGTGTTCAGAAAATATGAAGAAGTGATTTAGATTAGATTTAGATTCTGCGCCCCTACCTGACACTTGACACCGGAACACCTGACACTTCCATCTCCCTTTCGGTTATAATTGCGGACATGAATTATCACATTTGGACCGAAGGCTGCCAGATGAACGTGGCCGATTCGCAGCGCGTAGCTTCTGCCCTGGAGCACCTGGGCTACCAGGCTGTGGGTAAAGCCGACCAGGCGGACGTGATCGTGCTGAACACCTGCGTGGTGCGCCAGAGTGCCGAAGACAAGGCCGTCGGGCGATTGTTCTCGCTGCGCCCGCTGAAAGAACGCAACCCGGAGCTTGTGGTCAACCTGATGGGCTGTCTGGTGGGCGTCAAGGGTCACGAGCATTTGCAGAAGCGCTTCCCATTCGTGGATGTCTTTTCCCCGCCGTCCGACCCTGGCCCGCTGGTCGCACACCTGACCCAGGACGACAGCCGCCTGCAGGAGCAGGCCGAGACCGAGGCCCGCTTCGCTATGATGGACGGCGACCTGGTGCTGCCGGAAGGACAGCGCGGCTCACTGGTCGCCTCGCATGTGCCGGTGGTGCTGGGCTGCTCGCACGCCTGCACGTTCTGCATCATCCCCTACCGCCGCGGCGTCGAGCGCAGCCGGCATGTGGGCGAGATCGTCGCCGAAGTGCGCGCCCTGGTGGCGCAGGGAGTCAAAGAAGTCACCCTACTGGGGCAGATCGTCGACCGCTATGGCAAGGACATCTCCGATGACCCGGAAATCTCCGATGGACCTGACCTGGCGGCACTGCTGCGCATCGTGCACGAAGTGGATGGACTGGAGAGGGTGCGCTTCCTGACCTCCCACCCCAACTGGATGACCGACGAACTGCTGGATGCGGTGGCAGACCTGCCGAAGGTCATGCCGCATATCGAGGTGCCGGTGCAAGCCGGTGACGATGAAGTGCTGGAGAACATGAAGCGCGGCTACACCGCCGACGACTACCGCCGCCTGGTCGCCAGGATTCGCGAGCGCATCCCGGACGTCGCCATCGCCACGGATGTGATCGTTGGCTTCCCCGGTGAGAGCGAGGACCAGTTCCAGCGCACTTACGACCTGCTGGCGGAGCTGGAGCTGGACGTTGCCCACCTGGCGCGCTATTCCCCCCGCCCGGGTACGGTCGCCGAACGGCGCATGGCGGATGACGTGCCCGAGGAGGAGAAATGGCGCCGCTTCCGCTTACTGGAGGAGCTGCAGGAGGGCATCGCCACTAAGATCAACGCCCGCTACCTGGGTGAGAAGGTGGAAGTGCTCTTCGAAGAGCAGGTGCGTGGCCGCTGGAGGGGGCGTACGCCCACCAACAAGCTGGTCTTCGTAGAGACAGGTGAGGACCTGCGCGGCCAGATGCGCCAGGTGCAGATCACCTGGACCGGCCCCTGGTCGATGCAGGGCGCTCTGCCGCACCGGACGGGCAGCCACCTGCCCCTGGAGCTGGTCTCGATCTCCAACTGACATAAACCAACGTCCGATTGGGATAGAAATAGTTCTTCAGAATGCCTTTCCGAGACCGCGCCGCGGGCGAGGAATCCCTATTGGGTTATGCATCTACGATTAAATGATAGGGATTTCTCGTCGCTCTGCTACTCGAAAGCACATGCTGCTCAATATCCGGCCAATAGGTATCCCTCTCCATAATGTACGGAGAGGGTTTTGTATATTTGCGCAGATTAGCGCCTAATATATTAGGCAAGATTAGCGGACTCATCACACCTTTACCACGTGAGAACAAGCGGCCAGCCCGGTTGCAAAATCGACCAACTCGTTGTACACTCAAGACGGGAGTGCAAGACAGGCTGCAGTGACTGAGATGAGAATTTCTCGCCGCCCTGGGGGGATAATGCTTTTATGATGGAACCCGTACTGCACAATGCTCGTCTAATACAAAAGGAATACGAGGAGAGGAACGATGGAACGATCGCCTAAGGTGCACTATTTGCTGTTGGGTCTGGCTCTGCTGGTGATGCTTTCCTGTAATATGCCGGGGGTCGCCAAACCGACCGAATCGGGCGCCAGCGCCCTGTACACCGCGGCTGCCGAGACAACGATCGCCCAGCTGACCCAGGTGAGCGGCCCGCCGGCTAGCCCGGCTGCCACCGGCATGGTGCCCACTTTCCCGGCGCCCACCGCAGCCTCGTCGCCCCTGGTTACTGTGACGGTTCCGCCCGCCAGCACCGCGCCGCCTGCCACGGCGCTCCCCACCAGCGCTCCCCCGCCGACCAGCATCCCCGTGCCGTGTGATGCGGTGACGTTTGTCAAGGACGTCACCGTCGGCGATAACACGCAGCTCTCGCCCGGCGCGCCGTTCATCAAGACGTGGCGGCTGCGCAACAGCGGCACCTGCACCTGGACGACTGGCTACAGCGCGGTCTTCGTCAAGGGGGACGCGATGAGCGCCGCCTCGCCCGTTCCGCTGCCGCACAATGTCGCCCCGGGCGATACGGTGGACGTATCGGTGGCGATGTATGCTCCGGATAAGGCCGGCACCTACCGCGGCGACTGGATGCTGCGCAACGCCGGCAGTGCCCTGTTCGGACTGGGGGATGACGGGGGCAAGCCGTTCTGGGTGCAGATCAAGGTGGTGGTGCAGACCGGCATCACCTACGACTTCCTGATCCGGGCTAAGGACGCCGAGTGGATCAGCAGCGTCGGCACGGCAGAGGGGGCACCGCTGGCTTTCGGCGGTGCAGACGATGACCCCAACGGGGTCGCCAAGATCAAGGACGCCGTGCTCTTGGAGACCGGTGCCACCTCCGGCAAGATCCTGCTCACCTACCCGCGCCGTGAGGACAACGGCGCTGTCTCGGGGCTGTTCCCGGCCTACACCGTGCAAAGCGGCGATGTGCTCAAAGCCAAGCTGGGCTTTATGCTGGACTATACCGGCGGGGTGTGCGGCAGCGGAAAAGTCAAATTCCAGATCGTGTATAAAGAGGGCAGCGCTCCCAAGCTGTTGCAGGAATGGACCAAGACCTGCACCGGGGGCTTCACCAACGTGAACATCGACCTGAGCGCCTTGAAGGGCAAGACGGTGCAGTTTGGCTTCGTGGTCCAGGCGGAAGGCTCGCCGCAGGACGACTGGGCGGTGTGGAACTCGCCGCGCATCGAGCAGTAATTACGTTCTGTTCAGGATTCCCTGATATTCTGACCGCGGACCGCCGCGATCCTTCGGGATCGACAGCCGACCGCGGTGAGTAACAGCAGCTCGTAGGTTGGGTTGAGCGCCGCTCGGAGAGCGAATCGAATAGATATCGAACTCCTCCGGCGGGAGCGTCGCCGGATCAAAACCCCGGTAGGGTAAACTGACCGGCAGACGGCTGCGGTCTGCCGTCCGCTGTCGTTCGCATAGATGCGAAATGGCAAGGATGACGTTTCTCTGCCCACTCCCTACCCGCCGCGGTATACTTAAAATCTGACCAGACTACCTGGAGGTGAGACTGTGAGAAAACTACGACCCTTCTGGGTTTACTTATCCCTGGGGGCGCTGCTGCTGGGGGCCTGCCGCTCAGCAGCGCCCGCCGAGCCGACTGCTACCGGCCCCGCTCCTGAGGCGGTGCGCACCGCCGCGGCCGAGACCGCCAACGCCCGCATGACCGAGATCGCCGCCGTGACGCCCACCGCTCCACCGGCGACCGCCACAAGCGCGCCGACTGCTACCGAATCTGCGCCTATCACCCCGACTCGCACCATCACGCCCACCGTGGAGATCAGCGGCGAGGATATGCTCGACTTCGTCGCTGACGTGACCGTGCCGGACGGCACCACCTTCAAGCCCGGCGAGACCTTCGTCAAGACCTGGAAGCTCAAGAACACCGGCACCTCCACCTGGAGCAGCGGTCATACGCTGGTCTTCATTAGCGGGGAGCAGATGGGCGCCGCGGCCTCGGTGCCGCTGACTGCCACTGTGCCCCCCGGCGAGACCGGCGATGTCTCGATCAGCCTGACCGCCCCCGCCAGCGCCGGCAGCTACTTCGGTTTCTTCATGCTGCGCGGCCCGGCAGGCAACAACTTCGGTCTCGGACCCACCGGCGACCAGCCCTTCTACGTGCAGATCATCGTCGCCGGAGATGGCTCCGGCACGGCGCTGCCCCCCGGCACCTCGGGCAGCACGGTGACCGATGTCAGCCTGGCGGTGGATAATGCCACCGTTCAGGATACCTGCCCGCATACTTTCTTCTTTGCCGCCCGCTTCGTGCTCAACGAGGCGGCTACGGTCAGCTACGAGCTGGAGGCCGAGACCGGCTTCCCGCTAACTCTGCCCGCTCCGACCACGGTGGCGCTGGGCGCAGGGGTGCACACCCTGACCTACACTCTCGATTTCAACGATGACGTAACGGGCGTTGCTCAGTTTGTCATCACTGCGCCGGAGAGCATCAAATCTAGCCCGGTCAGCTTCACGCTGGACTGCCAGTGATCTCTCTCACCCGGGCGGTCAAAGCTGAGGCCCAGCGCCTGGGCTTTGAGCTGGTGGGGGTGACCACACCCGACCCACCTGCGCATCTGGATGTCTACCGGCGCTGGCTGGGAGCCGGACACCACGGTGAGATGGCTTACCTGGCAGCCGAGCGCGCCCTCCAGCGCCGTGCCGACCCGCTCCTGATCCTACCCGGATGCCGGTCGATCCTGGTATTGGGCGTGCGTTATCCTGCCCCGACTGTGGAAAAGGGAAAAGGGGACAAGGGCGAGGGGGAAGCGGGGCTGCATGGTCGCGTTGCTTCGTACGCCTGGGGAGACGACTACCACGAAGTCCTGCCGGAACGCTTGCAGGAACTGGTGGCTTTCATCCAGGCCGAGGCCGGGCAGGTCATCCCCAGCCGCTGGTACACCGACACCGGTCCGCTGCTGGAACGCGAGCTGGCCCAGCGCGCCGGTCTGGGCTGGATCGGCAAGAATACCTGCCTGATCCACCCGCGTCTGGGGTCTAATTTTTTGCTGGCGGAGATCATGCTGGGGATCGAGTTAGAGCCTGACCCGCCTTTCATCGCCGACCATTGCGGAAGCTGCACCCGCTGCATCGATGCCTGCCCCACGCGCTGCATCCTGCCCGACCGCACCCTTGACGCGGCCCGCTGCATCTCCTACCTGACCATCGAGCTCAAGGGCGCCATCCCGGGGGAGCTGCGCGGGCAAATGGAGGATTGGGTCTTCGGCTGCGATGTCTGCCAGCAGGTCTGCCCGTGGAACCTGCGCTTCGCCGCGCCGCAGGGCGATCCCGCGTTTGCACCTTGGCCGGACTTGCCAACGCCGGACCTGCTGCACGAGCTGGTGCTGACGCCGCAAGCGTTCAACCGCAAGTTCAAAAGCAGCCCTGTGAAGCGTGTCAAGCGGCGCGGCTACCTGCGCAATGTGAGCGCAGCGCTGGGAAATTCGGGTGACATGCAGGCTGTGCCCGCGCTGGTCACGACTTTATCCGGCGAGATGGAGCCTCTGGTGCGCGGTCAGGCGGCCTGGTCGCTGGGTCAGATTGGCGGTGCGGAGGCATACCAGGCACTGGTAGCGGCCGCTGCAAGCGAGACCGATCCCGGCGTGCTGGGCGAGATCCACGCCGCCCTCGCCGCGCTCGAAGGTTAAGCCAGCTTCAACCTACAACCTCGTCATCTTATGCACCGCCTGCGCTCCCTCACCATCCTGCTCGCCTTGCTGTCCGGCGCCTGCCAGCCCCGGCCCGCGCCTCTACCTGACACCGGACAACCTGAACCTGGAACACCCCTCCTCCCCCCCCCCCCCCACCCCCCCCCCCCACCACCCCCCCCCCCCCCAACCCCCCCCCCCGCACCCCGCACCGGGACGCCCGACCAGCGACCAGACCCCCCCCCCCCCGCCTCCC
>JAQBDA010000008.1:0-25675 GCA_032124675.1 Chloroflexota bacterium | reverse complement strand
GTAAGCCACTGGTGCGGGTTGAGTGCACTCCAGTCGAACTGCTCGCCCCGTTCCGAGAGCAGCAGGCACAACGCCTGGTAAAGCCCGCCTGCCTCGTCTCTCATCCGCGTAGTATCCCGTATTTCACGATCACATAGACCGCCCGCAGGCCGTCCTTCCAGTTGATCTTCTTGCCCTGGTCGTAAGTGCGCCCGTGGTACGAGATGCCCACCTCGTAGACTGCATAGCCGTTGCGGGCGACCTTGGCTGTGAACTCCGGCTCGAATCCGAAGCGATCTTCGCGCAGATCGATCTCTTCCAGGATCTCGCGCTTGAAGACCTTATAGCACACTTCCATGTCTGTCAGGTTCAGGTTGGTGAACACGTTCGAGAGCAGGGTCAGGCCTTTGTTTGCCAGGTAGTGCCAGAAATACAGCACGCGGTGCGACTCGCCACCTGCAAAGCGCGAGCCATAGACCACGTCTGCATGCCCATCCAAGATCGGTTTAAGCAGCCTGGGATACTCCTGCGGGTCGTATTCCAGATCGGCGTCCTGAACAATGATCACGTCGCCGCTGGCATGCGCAAATCCTGTGCGCAAGGCAGCCCCTTTACCCCGGTTTACGGGCTGCAGGATGACTTTTATCTTCCTGTCATCGCTCAAGTCGGAGAGGAATTCACGCGTCCCGTCGGTCGAGCAGTCATCGACGATCACTATCTCGCGCTCCAATCCAAGGTCGACTGCCTGTACGTGCTGGATGACTGTCTCGATGGTTTCGATTTCGTTATAACAAGGAATTACAACGGATATCTTCATAGCTGTGTTATCCTGGATGATGTTCAATAACGGCAGGAAGGCTGCTGGCAGCAGAATTCATGGGATATTGGCATATGCGGATCAATGGTCTCCCATGCTGACCACCTGGCTCTCCCAACGGTGCCAGCGACCATGGTGTTTCTCGAGCAGCTTTCGCCCTTCTCCGGGGGACTCCAGCCCGATCAGCTCCAGGTCGGCATCGACCATAATTCGCACCAGGTCTTTGAAGAACACCCGCGGCTCCCAGCCCAGCTCGCGCTGAGCCTTACCGGGGTCAGCCTGCAGATAGTCCACTTCGGTGGGCCGGAAATAGCGCTCATCGATGCGTACATATTCGCCCCAATCCAGGTCAGCATAGCCAAATGCCTCATCAAGGAACTCGCGCACGGTGTGAGATTCGCCGGTTCCGATCACAAAATCGTCTGCCTGTTCATGCTGGAGCATTTTCCACATCGCAGCCACATAATCCGGCGCGTACCCCCAATCGCGTTTGGCCTCTAAGTTGCCCAGGTATATATATTTCTGTCGTCCGGCTTTGATTGCGGCTACAGCGCGGGTAATCTTGCGGGTAACGAACGTTTCTCCTCTGCGCGGGGATTCATGGTTAAAAAGGATGCCGTTGCAGGCGAACAAGCCGTAACCCTGCCGGTAGTTGCGTGTCACCCAATAGGCATATAGTTTAGCCGCCGCATACGGGCTTTGAGGTTCGAATGTTGTCGCCTCACTTTGCGGCGGAGCCGCACTGCCGAACATCTCGCTAGAAGATGCCTGGTAGAAACGCGCCTCGACACCGGCCTTACGTATAGCCTCCAGTATGCGCATCGTTCCCAAGCCGGTCACATCGCCGGTGTACTCGGGCAGGTCGAAGCTAACCCGAACGTGTGATTGGGCTGCCAGGTGATAAATTTCATCCGGACGGATATTGAAAATCAGCTCGATCAAATTGCCGGAAGCAGCTACATCTCCATAATGCAGGTACAGGTTGCCCCCATTGGCATTATGCGGGTCATGGTAGATGTGGTCGATGCGATGTGTATTGAAAGTGCTGGCGCGGCGGATCAATCCATGAACTTCATATCCCTTCGAAAGCAGCAACTCTGCCAGATACGAGCCATCCTGACCTGTGATACCTGTTATCAGTGCTTTTCTCATCATTTATTCGTACCTTTCCTTTTTCGATCCAGCACCTGTCCGCGCTCCGCCCTTCCGACACAGCACCTGAACGGCGGTCGCCGAGATAATAAATCATTATTATTTCCCATTTACCCCACCAATACCCAGCTGTTTTGGTGGTGCATTTTGAGATTTATACTATCAGAATCATCCGGCAGGGATGAACATCACACCCTCTCCCGGAGGACATCCCAAAATTATTTCCGTTTCCTTATTCGCTCGATCTGACCCGAATCCAGCTCAACCGGCACCTGCCGCTTGCTGTTCAACAACTGCAGAAGCACCCGGACGCGCTCGCTGCCAGGAAGCCGTACATCGAATATCGCTTCATAGCCAGAAAAAGGCCCTTCGCTGATCATCACCTGGTCACCCTGACTCAACCCGTCGAACAGTTCTCCTCCTACAGCGGCAATCTCGTCCACCCGCTTTTGAATCTCATGGATCAGGTTATCAGGCACAACCGCTGGCTCGTCTCCAAAGCATACCAATCCCAGGGCATGCGGCATCCATTTGAAGGTAGATAAACCTAGTTCTTCGATATCCACCTTTACGAACATATACCCTGGAAAATACGGCCTAACTTTCCGAGAACGCGGGTTGACCGGCTGGACCTTTAGGCGCGGATAGTACACTTCGATATCACGCATACGCACCTGGCGCCAGACAACATCCTCTTTCCTCGGTTTGCTCCTTAACGCATACCAATAGTTAGACATTAATACTCCTCAGCCCGACGTCTCACCAGGCTGCCATTTCAAAGCATCAAAACTCTTCTGGGTGACCAGGAATCTCAATTTGCCTTTTTCAACAATCAAGCGCACTTCTCCATAATCTCCTAAAGAGTTGAGCGCTTCATCGATCATGGATACTTGCTGCAGCTCCATGAACTTCAATGTACATGAATCTCCGTTAGAGGTCAAAATTTGGTCTTTAGGTATTCTGGCAGTCATATCCTCTTTCCCCATCTGAGCGTTGTGAATATGTTTAGCAATAAAAAACACCCTGCGGGATTTTTCACCTCTGCATAGGGCTTGGTTCACTGATTTCGGATTAATTCTAAATTCGCAGCTTCTGTATTCTATATTTCAATAAATGCTAATCTTAAGAACTCCGATCTGTGACAGTTTGTGGGATGGTCCCAGCAAATGCTTGGGACTAATTCTACCAGCCCTTTCTCACAAAAGGACCTATCCGAGGGGCGAAATTACAATTTTGTAAACAATATTGCCTGCGGATGCTCCTATCACAATTTTCAGGCACCAGCAGCATGCACAATGGCTGTAAATTCATCCACTTTGAGGCTGGCTCCACCAACCAGCGCACCATCGATATCCGGCTGAGAAAAGAATTCTTTTGCGTTATCGGATTTCACTGAGCCACCGTATAGGACTCGAACCTGGGCAGCAAACATTTCTCCAAATGCTTCTGCCAGAACCGGACGGATCACGTGCGCCACAACACTATTCGCACCCTCAGCAGTGGCAGCTTTGCCAGTACCTATCGCCCAGACTGGTTCATAAGCAATGATTATGGCATTGCCGTCCTCCAGGTCGAGGCGCGCTAGTCCCTCTCGCAGCTGGCTGGAAACGACCTCAGCCGTGAGGTTGGCATCATTTTCCTCCAGGGTCTCACCCACGCATAATATCGGGAGCAAGCCATGTGACAGTGCCGCATGGACTTTACGGTTGACGCTGGCATTGGTTTCACCGAAATATGCCCGTCTTTCCGAATGTCCGATGATCACATATTGGCACAGCTCTGCCACCATCGCCGGTGAGATCTCCCCGGTGTATGCCCCCGAGGCTTCCCAATAAAAATTTTGTGCTCCGAGGGCAATATCTGTACCCTCCAGTAACGCACGTACCGCGAGTAGAGCTGTAAATGGTGGGCATAAAACCTTACCAACACCTTCAATAGCCTGCATGCCTGGCACCAATTCCGATACCAGATGTCGTGCTTCGGCAACCGTCTTGTACATTTTCCAGTTCCCAGCAACCAATGGTTCTCTCATATTTTATATCCTTCCTGAACTGTTTTTATATTCAGCGTCCCAGTCATGGAGTTCATCATGGAGTTCGTGGATCAGGGCAGCTACCGAAAATATCTCTAATAACTCTTTGTCTGAAAGGTAGTATTCCATCAAAGGTGATTGTTTTGGATCATCTATCTAATCACGGAACACTTTAAGCTTTGTCCAGGCTTCTGAGCGCCGATTTCAAACACAGCTTTCAGCCTGGACAAAGCAGTAGATTGCCTGATTGGCAAACAAGAAAATATATCGATCTAGGACGAATGGTTCCAGTATCACCGTTCGTCCTCAACCATACATCGCTGTTACCTATCTTCAAGCGCCGCGACGCCGGGCAACTCAAGGCCTTCTAACATCTCCAGTGAAGCTCCGCCTCCTGTAGAAATGTGCGAGATCTTATCAGCCAACCCGGATTGGTTAATAGCGGCAACAGAATCTCCTCCGCCGATAATGGTGGTTGCCCCACAACTGGCTACTGCCTCGGCTATACCAAATGTCCCATTGGCAAAACGCGGAAATTCGAATACGCCCATCGGTCCATTCCAGACTACTGTTCCTGCTGTACGGATCACTTTATTGAAATTTGCTACACTCTCCGGACCGATATCCATGATTCGCCAACCATCAGGTACGGGTCCTACGGACATTATTCGCGATTCAGCCTCTGCTTCGAAATTATCTGCGATGACAATATCGATGGGCAATCGCAAACGGCTGCCCCCTTCCTGAACCAGCTCACGTGCAGTCGCCAGCACATCATTTTCAACCAGCGAATCGCCAACCGGATATCCCTCAGCTTTGAAGAAAGTATTCGCCATTCCACCACCGATGAGCACCTGGTCGGCACGTTTCAACAGGTTGCGGATGACCCCGATCTTATCGCTGACCTTTGCACCACCTAGAATTGCGATGAAAGGTTTTGCAGGGTTTTCGATTGCCTGCCCAAGATACTGGATTTCCTTTTCAAGCAGAAACCCTACGGCACCCGGGAGGAAGTGAGCGACGCCCTCTGTAGATGCGTGAGCACGGTGTGCGGATCCGAAGGCATCGTTTACATACAGCTCTCCTAAAGCAGCCAGCTCCTTAGAGATCTGCGGATCGTTTTTCGTCTCCCCTGCATGGAAGCGTGTATTTTCCAGCAGTAGAACATCACCAGGTTTCAATGCCAGCGCAGCCTGCCGGGCAGCCGGACCGATACAATCGACTGAAAACGCGACCGGGCGGCTCAGCAATTCACTAAGATGTTCGGCGACTGGTCGCAAGGAGTATTCCGGTTTAGGTTCACCTTTTGGGCGACCGAGGTGCGAACACAGCACCAGAGATGCACGCTGATCCAGCAGATAATTCAATGTGGGCAGCGCAGCCCGGATACGTGTGTCGTCACCCACTCCGCCATCTACCAATGGCACATTGAAATCAACGCGCACCAGCACCCGCTTGCCGCTGTAATCGACATCGCGTATTGTTTTCTTGTTGAGCATTTAAACCTCCAGCTCAGGGAATGGATTTCCCTTCTGGACGAAGGTCTATATCTGCACCCTCAGCTTGCTTATAGCTGTTTAGCAATCATCGCTGCCAGATCTGCAGTGCGAACGGAGTAGCCCCATTCATTATCGTACCAGGCGACAATCTTGACAAATGAGTTGGCTTCTTTGCCCAGCACCATGGTAAATGGAAGATCAATCGACGAGCTGTGGGGATCACCCTTATAATCGATGCTGACCAGCGGCTCTTCAACCGCCTGCAGAATGCCCTTTAGCGAACCCGCAGCAGCGTCCCGATAATCCTGGCGCAGCTGTTCTGTGGTAGTTGCCTTTTCCAATTCAATGGTCAGATCGATCACCGAGACGGTTGATGTCGGCACACGCAGTGCATAGCCATCCAGCTTGCCTGCCAGATCAGGGATCACAAGCTTCAACGCCCGGGCAGCACCGGTCGATGTCGGGATAATATTCATTGCAGCCGCACGGGCACGTCGCAGGTCGCTGTGCGGCAGATCTAGGATTTTTTGATCGTTTGTATATGCATGGATTGTTGTCATAAAGCCGCGTGCAATCCGGTATTTATCGTGAACCACTTTGACTGCCGGAGCTAGACCATTGGTCGTGCAGGATGCGTTTGAAATTACGTGGTGGTTCGCGGGGTCGTAATTCTTATCGTTGACACCCAGTACAACGGTAAGGTCTTCCCCTTCTGCTGGAGCAGAGATAATCACTTTCTTGGCGCCACCCTTGGTGATGTGATTTTCTGCCCCTTTCACAGCCTTACCCTTTTTATTTACGCCGTCCTTTTTTATAGTGAAGATACCGGTGCTCTCGACCACGATCTCCACACCGAGTTCTCCCCACGGAATGTTCGCAGGATCGGTTTCCCTGAATGCAGTCACTTTCTTGCCATCGATCAGCAAGCCATCATCCAAGACTTCCAGATTTCCAGCAAATCTTCCGTAGTTCGTGTCATACTTAAACAGATGTGCCATGGTTTTTAGATCACCGATGTCGTTGAACGCGACCACATCCAACTTCTCTGGATAATCATCCATGATCGCCTTGAGCACCTGGCGTCCAATCCTTCCAAACCCATTAATTCCTACTTTTGTTGCCATTTGAAACCTCCATACTTTTTGATATTCAGCTTCTAAACGAACGCGACCATCAGCCGCAGCTGACCGCCTCATCTGAGAACGATTTATGGTTATGACAACTGCCAAACCACTCTATTCTACCAGAGGGCCAGTGCGTTCTTGATACAAATCAATCAGGACTCGCGCTAACTTATCGGAGTCGTGTCGCCAGGGGTTGTTTTCGTCTACCACATCAGCATAATAGACGGAATACGCTTCTTCCAGGTCGTCATTCGAAAATACCCATTCCGAACCCGAAGGCAAGCTGCCAAGCTGGCATTTATTCACCAGAACCATATCAAACAGGTTCTCTCCAATATGATCCACAATTACAGCGACATGGTCCTTCCAGGAATACCCGTCTGTTTCACCCGGCTGGGTTGCCACATTACAGACATACACCTTCATTGCCCGGCTGGCTTGCACGGCTTTGGTTATATCTGGGACGAGTAAATTCGGCAGGATGCTCGTATACAGGCTTCCAGGACCGATGACGATCAGATCGGCAGATAGGATCGCCCGTATAGATTGTGGGAACGCAGGTGGGCTGCTCGGTTCAAGCCATAAGTGGCGAACCTTACCCGGTATTTGTGGGATGCGGCTCTCCCCCTCAACCCGCACTTCGCTAATCCGGTGGGGCAGCACCACGTCCGCGACCAAGCGCACATCATGTAAGGTAGAGGGCAGCACCCGACCGTGCACAGAAAGCACACGACCCGATTCTGCTACCGCCGCCTCGAAACTACCCGTGATCTCAGCCAGAGCACTGATAAACAAGTTTCCAAACGAATGCCCCTCCATTCCCGAGTAATCTCCCGGAAACCGGTATTGGAACAGTTGAGAGAGCAGAGCTTCGTCATTGGAGAGGGATGCTAGGCAGTTGCGGATATCTCCGGGGGGCAATATCCCAATCTCCCGCCGCAGCCTTCCGGAAGACCCACCATCATCGGCAACTGAAACGACTGCCGTCAAGTTATATGTGTATTCCTTGATTCCGCGCAGCAGTGTAGACAGACCTGTCCCGCCCCCGATAGTCACGATGCGCGGCCCTCTCTCCCTGCGGCGATGTTGGGACAGCGTATGCACAACCGGACGCCCTGGCCGGATATACGGGGTCATCAGAGTACGATTCAGACCCAATATCCCGGTCAAGATCAGTCCCAAGCCCAGGCCGCCGAAGATCACGGCTCGTAATGGGCGAGCTAGGAATCTTAATGAAGCCGCAGAGACGAGCGGCAGCCACCAGGTTTCAGGCGCTGTGCGATAAAAATCCAGGATTATGATAGCCAGCCCGACACCGATCAGCGTCGTGCCGGACAGTATTAGTATGAACCATCTTTTAACACCCAATCCAGGTACCAGCCACTGCAGAGATCGTTTCGTGTTATCCCACAGTCCTCGGAACCAGGTTGGCGATTTTTTCTCCATGGCAGTTCGATCATAGCAGTCTTTAATTGTCTCGTCAACTGAGAATAGTTTATAATCTCTCCTGATATGGCGCAAGCTCCCCCAAAAAAAAGATGGAAGATCGCACCAAAAATATCTCCCGAGGTTAGCAGCCAGCTGGCAGGTTATCACCCGGTACTTCAGCGAATCTTGTTCAACCGCGGCTACTGGTCTCCGAAAGATGCTCGTGATTACCTGGAAGCCCGGCTTCCAGATGGGACTAACCCATACCAGATGCTGGGAATTCCCGAGGCTGCCGAACGCATCAACTGGGCGATATCCCACAGCGAGAAAATTGCGGTCTATGGAGATTATGATGTCGATGGTGTAACTGCTACAGCATTGTTGTCTCAGGTACTTATCTCTCACGGCGCGGATGTCATTACATACATACCCAACCGGTTCGACGAAGGCTATGGGTTGAACATCGAAGCCATTGATCATCTATCCGAGGGTGGTGTGCGCCTAATCATTACTGTCGACTGCGGGATACGATCATTGGTGGAGGCTGATCACGCTTATGAACTCGGCATGGAGATGATCATCAGTGACCACCACCATCCCTCTGGCACTCTCCCTCGAGCAGCAGCCGTCATCAACCCGAAGCAATCTGGAGATGAATACCCACAGAAAGATCTGGCCGGCGTCGGTCTGGCATATAAGCTTGCTAGCGCATTAACCTCGAAGAACACTGACGATAACGCCACTCGTGAGGTAGAACCCTTTCTCGATCTGGTTGCATTAGGCACAGTTGCAGACCTGGCTCCTCTAGTCGGTGAGAATCGCTACATGGTCCGCGGCGGTCTGGAATATCTGCGCAGCCCGCATCGACAAGGAATTATGGCACTGATGGGGGTCGCCGGTCTGGAGCCCGATCAAGTTAAAGCCTCCCACATCGGTTTTGTCCTTGGACCCCGTCTTAATGCTGCCGGAAGGATGGAGTCTGCTTTAGCAGCACTGGAGCTATTGACCACTACAAACGTCCAGGATGCTGCTTGGCTGGCTCAGAAACTTGATGTCCAAAACCGTGAGCGCCAGAAAGAAACCCGGGAGATCCAAGAACGTGCTGAACAGATCGTTCTGGAACACGACCCCGATGCATTATTATTCTTTGCTGCAGACCCTGACTTCAACCCCGGTGTTGTCGGTTTGGCAGCCTCCCGGTTGAGCGATCTCTATTACCGGCCTGCCATCGTCGCTCACCAGGGGGAGGAGTTAACCCGCGGTTCTTGTCGCAGTATTCCGGAGTTCCATATCACGCAGGCACTGGATCAATGCGCAGACTTGCTGGATCACCACGGCGGTCATGCCGCGGCCGCCGGATTCACCGTTGCCAACGATAATGTTCCAGAGCTGGTCAGGAGAATGCAGGAAATTACCGCTAATAAACTGTCTGAATTGGATCTGCGACCAACCATCAATGCCGATCTGGAAATCCTACTGGCAGATTTGAAACCGGAATTACTGGATTATCTGAGCATGCTGCAGCCGACGGGTTTCGGCAATCGTCAGGCGTATTTTGTGTCCCGTGAGCTCAAACCGACGGCCGTCAGGGTGATCGGACGGGACAGTACTCATCTGAAGTTCAACGTTACTGATGGGTGGATTACATACGATGCGATTGCCTTTCAACAGGGCTACTGGCACGATGTTATGCCTGCGCGAATCGATATATTCTATACCTTTGAGCTGAACGAATATATGGGTCGCTCTTCTCTCCAACTCAATGTCCGCGACATAAAGCCTAGCGGCAGTCCGGATTAATAACCAAGGAGATATGAAAACAGCACTGTTTCTGACCTGCATGGACGGATTCTACCGACTGCGGTCTCTCTAATGCCTGGTGACAACCTCTTACACCAGTTAGAACGCCCTGCTATATTTGCACATCGAGGGGCGAGTACCTACGCGCCCGAAAACACAATCGCCGCGTTTATCTTGGCTATCCAACAAAACGCGGATGCAATCGAGTTAGATGCCAAGCTCTGTGCTGATGGGTATGTTGTCATCATCCATGACCAGACTGTCAACCGGACCACCGGTGCAGAAGGCAGAGTTGCCGAGATGACTCTAGCAGAACTGCAAAAGTTTGACGCCGGCAGTCACTTTGACGTCACCTTCCACGGGGAGGTCATCCCAACCCTGGATCAGGTGCTGGAAGCAGTCGGTAAACGGATCTATATCAACATCGAGTTATCCAACTATGCCTCCAAAAATGATAATCTGCCAGAAATGGCCGCCGCAATCGTAAATCGACACGCCTTGAACGATTGGATAATGTTCTCTTCGTTCAATCCTGTCGCACTCGTGCGAGCAAAACGAGTGTTGCCAGATGTTCCAGTTGGACTTCTGGCATTACGCGGCGGAAGCGGAGCTTGGGCTCGTTCTCGCCTGGGTAATCTGCTGAATTATCATGCCCTGCACCCTCACTACACAGATATCGATAGGAAGCTGGTTGATCGACTCCACCGTAGAAGTGCACGGATTCACCCCTTTACAGTAAACCACGCCAGCGACCTGCTGGATATGATCCGGCTGGATGTCGATGGCATAATCACAGATGATCCAATGTTAGCCAGGCAAATCGTCGCTCAAAAGAATGTACCTACATCCCAGATCCAGCGCAGTAAGTCATGATCCCATATCTCTGGTTCGAACAGGCTGCCGAACGAATTTCCGATCACGTACTGGTCACTCTGCTGGAATACGATCAGGAAAATGATATCTATTTGAAGTGGGAAAACCAGCAGGTTACCGGATCCTTCAAAGCGCGCGGTGCGATCAATAAAATCCTGAGTCTACAGCCCTGGGAACGAGATCTTGGTATTGTCACTGCTTCGGCTGGCAACCACGGTCAAGGTCTGGCTCTTGCAGGAAGGTTGATCGCTGCACCAGTTACGGTCTTCGTCTCTGAGGATGCATCACCTGTTAAAGTTGAAGCCATGCGGGATCTTGGCGCAGACATTCGGTTTGTCCCCGGTGGATATGGTGAGGCCGAACAAGCAGGGCTGGATTACTCCCACAAGCAAGGAAAAACATGGGTTTCCGCCTATAATGATGGTCAGGTGATCGCCGGGCAAGGTACCCTGGCTCTAGAGGTACTCGCCACACCAACGCTCAAATACAAACTGACATGGATTGTCCCATGCGGTGGAGGGGGTCTGCTGGCAGGAATCGCCGCGGTTGTGAAAACGAAACCGACATCACAACACCACAACCTGGTTGGAGTCCAGAGTGAGGCATCGCCTTACATGTTTGAGCTGTTCAACCACAGACCACAGGAAGGCGTACGAGAACTACCCAGCCTGGCAGATGGCCTGGCAGGACCAGTCGAACATAATTCACTTACAATTCCCATCATACGCCACCATGTAGATGAGATGCTCCTGGTGAGTGAGGCAGAAATCATACAAGCGATGGCATATGCCTGGACTCGCTTCGAAGAGCGAATTGAGCCTTCGGCTGCCGTCGCACTGGCTGCCGTACTGACAGGTAAGGTTACGGAAAGGCCGGCGCTGGTCGTCATAACTGGCGGTAATATCGATATCGACCAGCATAGAAAACTTATCCAGATGTCCACTCCACCAGGATAAGGATAGCGAAGGTATTGATAATATATGGAAGATACTGACGTATATACCCCGGATGAAATAATGGTCGTTTGTATGTCCCGCCAGATACGGGATGGGGAAATCGTCGCACAGGGGTTGGCAACACCGCTCGTTGCCTGCGGATACCTGCTGGCACGGCTGACACATGCCCCAAACCTCTATTTTGCTTCTGCGATTGGACAGGGTATTTGCCGCCATCCTGCCCCGTTAAGCATATCAAGGGTGGAAAGCTTGTGGCTGGACCGCTCGTTGACAAACGTTGGCTTTGTTACCGCCGCAGCAGATGTCCTTCCCCGACTGCGTCCCAAGGAATTCTTCAGACCGGGCCAGATTGATGCAGCTGGCAACTTCAACAACATTGCATTCGGGAAAGATTATCTGACAGGGGGTCGACCGCGCATGCGTCTACCCGGTTCAGGGGGAATCCCAGATGTTACCACCTTTATCAGTGATATATATTTGTACGTTCCGCGCCACTCAAGAGTCACATTTGTGCCTGAGATCGATGTGCGCTCAGGGTTGGGTCACGCCGAAGAGCGTAAACTTGGCGCGGGACCAAATTATTTAATCTCGGATTTCGGGCAGTTTGATTACCTGAATGGGCGCATGCGGCTGATCTCATACCATAAAGGGGTCAGCATTGCACAGATCCAGGCTCGCACAGGCTTTGAATTAGTTATTTCTCCAGATGTTCAGGAAACACCATCCCCCTCCTCTGAAGAGATCCGCTTGCTCAGAGAAGAGATCGATCCATTGGGCATCCGTAAACTAGAATTATTGGGTGGTGCAGCACGGAAACGGGCTTTGCGTGATATCATGTCCCACGAAACAGCAACTCATTGATGGTTGAATAGATAAGATGTTTGCGAACCTGATCAACAACACTTACAACGATAAAAACAGTCTCAAGAAACAGTCCCGCTGGCTGTCCTTCGCCTGGCTCGCATTGTGTGTCTTTATCATCTTAAATCCAGTTCTGATCGGCTACTCAGTTCAGGCTCAGGAAAGTGATACTCCGGATGAAAAGGCACTGGATATGCTGGCTCTGCTCTCACCCGAAGAACGAATAGGTCAGCTGTTCCTGGTGACTTTCAATGGTATGCATGTAGAAGAAGGCTCCCCGATCCATGCTCTCATCCTCAAGGAGCATATCGGCGGCGTTGTGCTGCTGGCAGCGAACGATAATTTCACTACCGGTGAGCATGCCATGCAGCAGATATTAACCATGAACCGCCAGCTGCAGCTAAGTCGCTGGGCGGCATCTCAACAGCCACAGCTTGATCCTGTTACAAACGAAATATTTTTGATCCATTACACACCTCTCCTGATTGGCACCTACCAGGAAGGAGACAGCCACCCGTACGACCAAATCCTCAGCGGTGTTACCAGACTGCCTAATGGGATGGCAATGGGTGCGACCTGGAATACGGAGCGTGCTTATCAGGTTGGAAGCGTGCTAGGAGAAGAGCTGGCATCCCTGGGAATAAATCTTTTGATCGGTCCTTCCCTGGATGTTCTGGAAACTCCGAATCCGGATAGTTCGAGCGATCTTGGAACTCGCACTTTTGGGGGTGATCCATTCTGGGTTGGCGAGATGGGACGTGCCTTCATATCTGGTCTCCATCAGGGTAGCCGCGGTCGGGTAGCTTCTGTCGCCAAGCATTTTCCGGGCAACGGTGGTGCCGATCGACCTGCAGAGGAAGAGGTATCAACCGTCCGGAAATCATTCGACCAGCTCAAAAGAATCGATCTTGTACCGTTCTTTGCGGTAACTGGCGATGCACCATCAACTGACGCCACAGCCGACGCCTTGCTCGCTTCTCATATCCGCTATCAAGGCTTTCAGGAGAACATCCGTGCAACGACCCGCCCGGTAAGTTTCGATCCTCAGGCGTTTAACCAGCTAATGAGCCTGACGCCGCTCTCAGAATGGCGTGATGCCGGCGGTGTAATCGTAAGTGACAATTTAGGCAGCCGGGCAGTGCGTAGTTTTTATGAACTAACCGGTCAGGAATACGAAGCCAGGCAGGTTGCGCTGAATGCCTTTCTTGCCGGGAATGATATTCTGTATTTGGGAGATATCGCTGATAACGAAGACCCCGAACCGTATGCTGAGATCATCCACACTTTAGATTTCTTTACACAAAAATATACCGAAGATCCTGCATTTGCACAAAGAGTAGATGAAACAGTTCTCAGGATCTTGAAGATGAAATACCGGCTGTATCCAGTATTCAATTTAGCATACACTCTACCACCAGTCGACGGATTGGAAACCCTGGGCCTGTCTGACGACATCGTATTCGAGACTGCTCGTGAAGCGGCGACATTGATCAGCCCATCCGTGGCAGAGCTGGATAATGCCGTACCCGAGGCACCAAAGCGTACAGACCGTTTAGTGTTTATCAGCGACACGATGACTGCCAACCAATGCAGTGAGTGCCCCGACGAGCCGATTTTCCCCGCCGATTCGATGCAACAGGCAGTTCTGCGATTATATGGGCCGCAAGCCGGCAGTCAGGTGCAGCCATTTAATCTCAACTCCTACTCTCTAGATGACCTGCAGGAGATGCTCGACAGCCCGCGCAACTCTACCCAATTGGAGATCGACTTGCGTCGCGCCCAATGGATTGTGTTCGGCATACTTGACATCAATCAAGATGAGCCCAACTCCCAGGGATTGTTGCGTTTTCTATCAGAACGACCGGATCTTTTCCAACAAAAAAAACTGATCGTATTTGCCTTCAACGCACCATATTTTCTGGATGCAACCAATATTTCCAAGCTCACAGCTTATTATGGGCTGTATTCGAAAATCCCGAGCTTCGTCGATATCGCTGCCAGACTGCTGTTTAAGGAACTAACACCGGTTGGGGTCTTACCCGTCTCCGTTCCGGGAGTGGGATATGACCTGATTACTATGACTTCCCCAGACCCAGACCAGATTATCCCCCTCGAACTGGATCAGGATGTTGAACAACCTGCTGATAGTTCAGCAACTCCGGAGCCTCTACCGACACCTGAAATCCGTCTTGGCAGCAGCATCCCCCTCCGCACAGGGGTTATCATCGATAGAAATGGTCACCCTGTTCCAGATGGCACCCCTGTACACTTCATCGTTTCAATCGATGGGGTTGTCAGCACATTCCCCCAGATCGAAATAACTACAGGGGGTGTTGCGAAATCCAGTATACAGGTGACCAGCCCCGGGATCTTAGAAGTGCGCGTCGAGAGCGAGCCAGCAAAGCAATCCAATATCCTCAGGTTCGACATTCCATCTGATAGCAGCCAGCCGATTACACCAACCCCAACAGTCCAGCCCAGCTCAACCCCCGAACCGACACCCACTGCGACCATCCCACCAACGCCGGTCATCACAGTGGAGACTTCTAACGGCGATGGGCTGACGTTGTTCGACTGGTTTGTGGCGATAATCCTGGCGACAACGATTTCATTTGTATTCTATCGATTATCAGCATTGGCCGGGCACGTGCGCTGGGGAGTTCGAGGCGGTTTCTTTGCTCTCATTGGAGGGCTTATCGCATACTGTTATCTGGCATTATCCCTCCCAGGCAGTCAAGCAATGCAGTCTACGCTTGGAGGTTGGGGGATAATACTTGTTACCACGATCGGTTCGTTTGTGGGATTGATTTCGACCATGATCTGGCGTGAGACAAAAAAAGGTGCCCGCCAGTAATGTAACGGGCACTATCACAACCAGCAGATATTTGTATAACGTCTGTTCGAGATAACGACAAAAAAAGTGAGGCGTCTTATCCCGAATTCAAGTTGATTAGCAACACTACTGGATCAAGGTCAGAACCAGGCTGATCAGCACCAGACCAGCAGTAATCCAAATCAACGCCATCTCCGTCGGAGAAGACACCAGGTCTGCCATCGAAGGAGTTGGCAATGGAGCACGTGGTTTTGTGACCGGGTTCCAATCACCAAGTAGACCATTCCTAAACTCTTCCACATCCTGCGGGCGATCTTCCGGGTGTAGACTCATCGCCCAAGCGATTGCGCGCTCGGTCCGCAGGCTGATGTCCGGGTTGATCTGGCGAGCGGGGACGAGAATATCTGGCCGGAGAAAAAGCTCCCGCGCTTCGACTGGACGAGTATTGGTCAACAAGTGGTATAAAGTGGCCCCAAACGCGTAGATATCACTGCGGCTGTCTGTATGCCCGCTATCCCCGCCGTACTGTTCCAGGGGAGTGTAGATTGCTGTTCCGCGACCCTGCAGGATCGTAATCGTCACTTCATCCGATGCGAGTATCTTTACCAGACCAAAATCAACCAGTTTCAATAACCCGCTGGGGGTGAGCTTCAGGTTACTCGGTTTGATATCACGATGGAGTATAGGCGGTTTCTGGCTGTGCATATATTTCAATGCATCCGCTAACTGGCTTGCCCAGGACAGCACCTCTCTCTCGGCTAAAAACTGACCTTTCTGATGGGCCTCCGACATCAACGTGCGCAAATCCTGACCAGGAACAAAATCCATGATCAGATAATCGCGTGCGCCAATTGAGAAGAAATCGGATACTTTTGGCAGATTTGGGTGATCCAGGCGCGCCAACACCGTCGCTTCACGCAGAAACTGTTCGCGAGCTTGCTTGATAAGTTCTGCTGGCATCGTTCGGTCATGCTCAACTTCCTTTAGAGCACATAAACGACCTGCCAGGCGCAGATCATCAGCCAGGTAAATACTCCCCATTCCTCCATGGCCAATGATTCGGCTTATCTTATAGCGATTCTTTAGTACTTCTCCTGCTTTTAACGGCGTAGGCATTTATAGTTGAGCGCGGCGTTCTCCTTAATCCAAAGGTTTTAATGCAGTTTTGGGATTAAAACCTTTATAATATTATACACTTGGAGTGATGTTATGGAGAGAAGAATTGAAGACAGCCCATTGCTGGTTGCTCAGGTTGGTCCATTGAATGGCCAGCGCTGGCCTTTACGCAGCAAACTGATCATAGGTCGAGAAGCGTCGTGTGATATCGTCATCGCAGACCGGCAGGTATCCCGCCACCATGCAACCATTTCGCTCACTCCTAAAGGGATCATCATAGAAGATCTCGATAGTAAGAACGGCACCCATCGCAACGGCAAATTATTGGAAGAAGCCGTTGTGCTCGAAGATGGTGATGTGCTCCAAATCGCACTGGCCCAACAATTTGTTTACCTAAGCTCGGACGCCACCGTACCACTGGATGCCGAAGGCTTAGTATATCCTCCTCCAAAGACCAACATGCTCCACCTGGAAAAAAGATCCCGTCGAGTATGGATTGGCGATAGCGAAGTTACACCACCGCTGTCAGTCGCACAATACGCTCTTCTTGACATGCTCTACGAGCATCAAGGGCGGGTGGTCTCCAGAGCAGATTTAATCCGCACTATCTGGGGTGAGGAACAAGCAGTAACAGTCTCAGAACAAGCTCTGGATGCGTTGGTACGGCGTTTGCGTGACCGTCTGGCTGGGATTAATTCTGACCATCAGCTCATCGTTACGGTCCGCGGCCACGGACTTCGCCTGGACAACCCTTCAATCGAAGAATAAGCTGACAATCAGTTCCTGGGGTTGTACTACCCAACCAGTACTACCCAACCAGGTTCCTTTCCATTGAATATCGCAGCACTTGCCGGTGCAGGTCTTTGATTTGAGCCGCAAGCTCTTTATCCTGTCCCTCATCGACCTGCGCTACAATATTTGTCAGGGCGCTGATCAGCTCATCCGTTACCTTCTCATTGTTCTCTTCCAATAATTTTCGCCGCGCGGTCGGGTCCTGTGCTTCGAGCAATGCCTCGATGAATTCCACCTCAGGCGGAGCTGTGCTGAGACTCCTTACGTACTCTACCATCTCTTGGAGCTTGGCGATCCTTTCAAGATCACCCTGATCCCTGGCAGTCTGAAGGCTGGCATTTAACTCTTGAAGGAAGAACTCGTCGATAGCACCCAGATTCTGTTCAAGTGCTTGAATCGGATCAGCAGCTAGCAGGATGCTCTGCATCAGCTGCCGAGCTTCTGCCTGGCGCCGAGCTGCTTGTTGATCTACCTCCTGGGTGTATTGGAGCAGCTTCTCACGGATGTTGATCAATCGTGCTCTACCATCAGCACGCGCCCGTTCAATTCTTTCACTCAACAGTCGAAAAAACTCGTAATCCATACCCGGACGTGCCAGGCTGACATAGGCACGCAGTCGAGTGTCGTTTGGAGAATTTACAACCAGGTTCAGCAGATCATCCCGGGTGAGCTTTTCTCCGACATCTTGTAGGGAAGCAACAGCCGCCTCAATCTCCCTGGATTGTTCCTGCACCTCTTTACCGAACGTAGTTATAGGCAGCAGCGCCTGCTGGAGCTCAGCAAGCTGCTGTGCACCAGCCTGGTCCCCACCACCCATAGCTGCTTCAGCAATCCGTCCAATAAGGGAAAAGAATTCCGCGTCGATCAATTCATCTTCCTGTTTTGCAATCTCTGTCCGCGCTTCATCCGAGGCGGTCAGCAAACGCTGGATGAGATTCAGCTTCTTCTGCTGTTCCTGTATCATCTCCCGAGTGATTCCATCCTCTTCGAGGATACGCTCAACAAGTCCCTGCATAGTAAGGGTGTCTTGTGGTCGAAGTAAATACCCTTTCCTTTTTTCCTGTGGCAACCTGTTCACCACCTGATTGATCAAGCTGCCGAGAAGCCTCTCCTGGTCGTTGCGCGGCAAGCCCAGTTCCGGAGGAACATGGGTCAATAGCAGCTCTTTATCGGGGTCATGGTATACAATCGGTGCCGGAAGGTTACCAGTATATCCGCACACCGGGCACTGTATGAAATTATACGATCCGGATATCAAAGTTGCTTTTGCTGATGGGTCTTCACCAGCATCGAACAATTGGGTAATATCCGCTGTCACAGGTTGACGGCAGTTCGGGCAGCTAACGTTTGTTCTTGGCATGAATAACTCCTGGTTTAATGTTTCCCTTATCCTTACTTCCTATAAAATATATATACAATCTCTGTCTATCTCGGCAGTGAGAAACAAATCCGTGCACCTTCTCTTGGTTTTGGATCGACCCAAATTCGCCCACCATGGGCTTCGATGACTGCTCGTGCCAGGTATAGACCCAGACCCGCACCTTTAGTGTTACGAGCTGCATCCGATGCTCTGTAAAACCGATCGAATACATGGGGGATATCATCTGGAGCAATCCCCGGACCTTCGTCACTCACGCAGACAACGATGTAACGAGAGTGCACATGACCGGATATCTTGATCTCTCCACCAGCAGGTGAGTATTTTATCGCATTCGAAATCATATTTTCTAACACTTGGGATATTCGGTCCTCATCCGCCATAACTATGGGGATTTCCGGGGGGAACTCGACCGCAATCGTATGTGTTTCAGTTTGGGTGCGAAACCGTTCTGCTACTCTCTCTGCCAGCAGGTTGACCAACAGATCTGTCTGGTTGATAGACAGCGCCCCAGCCTGGAGTCGGGACGCATCTAGCAAGTTTTCGATCAGATCGGTGAGGCGATCGGCTTCTTCTTCGATCACTGCCAGACTATCCTGTACGATTTTACGTTCCCAGGATGCATCTTCCCTACGCAGAGTGCTCACATATCCTTTGATTAACGCAACTGGGGTTTTCAATTCATGACTGATAACGGAAATAAATGTGCTCTTCAGCTCTTCCGCCTCACGAAAGCGAGTGATATCCCTAACCGTCGCGACGATATTACGTAAATTCCCTTCTGGATCGACCAAAGGAGCATAGGTAATGCCAACAGGCAGCGTGAGACCATCTGAGCGCTCCAGATCCCCTTCGACGTACAGCGTTGCGTTAGGGGTAAGCGGCCAACCACCCTTCTCGCCCTGCTCGAGAGTCAGTCCATCCTTCTGGTTTAACAATTGGATCACGTCACTGTGTTGTTTCCCGTGAATCGTTGGCTGGGGGACGCCTAACAGCCGTGCCAAAGCGGGATTGCATCGTTCAACGGTATGCTCTGGGGAGATGATCATAATGCCATCTGCGGCTGAATCCAACAGTGCATCCATGCGCAGCTTCTCACGACTGATCTGAGAGTAGAGTTGGGCATTCTGCACCGCAATCGCTGCTTGATCGGCGAAACTCTGCAGTAGAGCCGTGTCATTCTTTGAGAATACCCCCTGATAATTACGGAAGACAAAGATCACTCCGATAACCTGCTGGCGCACGATCAGAGGCAGACCGACACCGGTCAGCAGCCCCATACTCGCCGCGCGAGTAAGGTTCTGCAGCAACCGGTTGATCTCAGGCAGCTCGAAAAGCGCCTGATCTTTATGTTCGGGTACTGCGGCTAGAAGAGGATCGAGATAACGCAGCAACGCAGGGGGGATCCCGTAAGATGCTCTAACGTTCCACCCACCCTGCTCTCCACGTAACGCGACCAACCCTGCCTGACCGGCCAGCATCTCGGCAGATATTTTTAGGATGCGTTCTAATAGTACATCTAAATTTAGCTCTTGTGTAATCGCACGAGATATCTCCAGCAGATAATCGCGCTGGCGTACTCGAAAATCAGGCAACAATTAAAGCCTCTTTCTTGCTGCTTACCAGAGCTTCCTCAAATATCGCTAGTGCTTGATCGACGTCTTGTTTGTTTACGCATAAAGGTGGCGCAAAGCGTATCGTGCTCTTCCCACACCCCAGCAGCAGCAGACCACGATGGAAAGCATCTGTGATAATTCGATCGCGCAGCTCTTCGGCAGGCTCTTTTGACTCGGCAGTGTTGACAAACTCAACACCGATCATCAACCCGATCCCGCGCACCTGCCCGATCCCAGGATAAACACCGGCAGCATGCCGGGTCGCGATCTCTTCCAAGGCATCTTTGAGGTACTCCCCCACTTCTGCCGCGTTCTGCATCATGCCGTTTTCCAGGACATCGATCGTTGCCAGCGCAGCTGCACAGGATAAAGGATTACCGCCATACGTATTCCCGTGTGTGCCTTTACCCCATGTAACGATATGCTTGCGCGCGATCATTGCCCCCAAGGGCATGCCGGAGGCGATGCCCTTTGCCGAGCACACGATGTCAGGCTCGACACCAAAGTGCTCAACCGCCCACCATTTACCGGTCCGCCCCATGCCAGACTGTACCTCATCAACAATCAACAAGATCCCATGCCTGTCACAAAGCTTTCGCATAGCGGGGAAAAACCCAGGCGCGGGCAAGATGTAGCCTCCTTCTCCCTGGATCGGCTCAACCAGGATCGCGGCTACTTCATCAGCAGGGACAAGTTTTTCGAATACCTGGTGTTCGAGGTAATCTGTTACTGCATCGCCGTAATCCTCACCGGGTCGGAGGGACAGGAGCGGGCGGTACGGATCGGGAAATGGCACATGGATGACCCCACCCAATAATGGATAAAAATCGCTGTGATAGGCTGCTTTACTGGCAGTCAATGCCAATGCCCCCATCGTGCGACCATGGAAACCACCTAAGAATCCGATCAGCTGGGTCCTGCCTGTGTAATGCCGTGCCAGCTTTATGGCTGCTTCGATGCTCTCTGTACCCGAGTTCGTCATAAACGAAATCGCGTCTTCCTGGAAAGGGGCGATTTGGTCCAGTTTTTCCCCCAACTCAACCCAGTTCTCATGATAATAATCCGACGAGATATGAATGAATTTTTCTGCCTGCTCTTGTATCGCTCTAACGACTTTCGGATGGCTGTGTCCCGTGGAGACAACCGCAATCCCAGCAGCAAAATCCAAGAATTTGTTCCCGTCCACATCCCACACCTCTGCTCCCCTGCCATGATCCATTACAAAGGGGTAATAACGTGGGTAAGAGGACGAAATGACCATATGGTCACGATTTACGATTGCCCTGGCTTTGGGACCAGGCAAATCCATGATAGGCATGAAAGTTCTCCTGATTGATCCTTATTATCGTTTTATCTGGAAGATTTTTTCTCCGTAACCAGGAAATTATATCACCGCCTATTGCCAGCCAGAATAACTATCTAAAGTGTTCGGGGGTACGCCCCGGTCATCTACCTGGTATTGATAACTACGTGTTGACATATCCCTATCAGCTACCCATCCGGCGCGGAATAGCGCTCAATCCAGTAAAACGGTTTATAATCTGCCCTTGTACTCGACCACAGGGATACATAATGAGCTACCTGAACTCTCGACAAAAATTTTCGTTCGATCTGATCGCCCAGGACGGGAATGCCCGTGCTGGTTTGATCCATACAACCCATGGAGATATTCCTACCCCGGTCTTCGCACCTGTCGGCACTCAGGCAACAGTGAAGTCATTGACCCCTGCTCAGCTAAGTGAGTTGGGTGCCGGGCTGATCCTGGCTAACACCTATCACCTCTATCTGCGACCGGGAGACGACTTAGTTGCCGAACTTGGCGGACTGCACCAATTCATGAATTGGGATGGCCCAATACTGACGGATTCAGGCGGCTTCCAGGTGTTCTCTCTGGCTGACAGCCGGGTTATCGATGATGAAGGAGTGATTTTCAAGAGCCATATCGATGGGTCAATTCACCGTTTGACTCCGCAAAAAGCGATCCAAATCCAGGAAAACCTGGGCGCGGATATCATTATGGCGCTCGATGAATGCGCCCCTCCATATGACCGGGAGTATAATCAGCAAGCCATGCAGCGCACACATGCATGGGCATCCGCATGCCTGGATGCCTGGAGCCGGCACGATCAGGCACTGTTTGGCATTGTGCAGGGGGGGATCTTCCCAGACCTGCGCCAACAATCGGCAGAATTCATCGCCAGCCTGGATTTCCCCGGGAATGCAATCGGTGGGCTATCCGTTGGAGAAAAAAAGTCCGAGATGCACGCAATCCTGGATGTAGTCAATCCAATCCTCCCGAATGATAAGCCTCGTTACCTGATGGGGGTGGGCACACTTGAAGACTTGATCAACGGTGTTATGAGAGGTGTAGATATTTTTGATTGTGTGCTGCCCACGCGGTTGGCACGCCATAATTCCGCAATGGTGACCACCGGGAGGCTCAACCTGGTTAATGCTGGCTTTGCACGTGATCCCGACCCGATCGACCGCGATTGCACTTGTTATACCTGCCAGAATTTTTCTCGGGCTTATCTGAGACACCTGATTCGCGCAAAGGAGATGCTCTCGGCGACTCTGCTATCAATCCATAACTTACACTATTTGATAAAGCTTACTCAGCAGATGCGCCAGGCAATCATCGAAAACCGGTTTGAACGCTTCGCCATGGATAATCTGCAATGACATTTCTCCAATCTATCCTCCTGGGTATCATCCAAGGCTTAACCGAGTTCTTGCCCATATCGAGTTCCGGTCATCTGGTGATAGCCCCGTATTTATTCGGCTGGGATATCCCGCCACAAGATGCATTTATCTTTGATGTGCTGCTGCAGGTAGCGACTCTTGCAGCCGTGATTGTCTACTTCTGGCGAGATTTGCTGGCTATAGGGAGAGCTCTATTCACTGGGATCAGATCGAAGGAACTGATGGCAGATCCTGACTCTCGGTTGGGTATCTACATCTTGCTTGCTACAATCCCGGCAGGATTGATCGGCTTTCTCATCAAAGATCTGGTAGAACAGGCTTTCAACAGCCCAACAACAACCGGGATTTTATTGCTGGTGACCGCCGGTTTATTGGTAACTGCAGAAAGAGTGGGCGCAAGGAGTAGGGAGCTTGATCAGGTCGATTGGAAAGATGCGCTGGTGGTGGGTCTCTTCCAGGCACTGGCGATCTTCCCAGGAATATCACGCTCCGGAGCAACCATTACCGGGGGGATGACCCGTAATCTGAAGCGAGAACCAGCCGCAAGGTTCTCTTTTCTCATCTCTATCCCCATCATGATCGCAGCTGGCGTATTAGCGGTAATCGACCTGGCGAAAATGCCAGGCAGTGCGGAATCCATATATGTTTTGGCGGCAGGTATGTTTGCGGCAGCGATTACTGGCTATTTCGCTATACGCTGGCTGCTCCAATACCTCACCCGGCGCCCATTATATGGTTTCGCGGTATATTGCGCGGCCGTTGGAAGCCTTACCCTGGCGGTCAGCTTGATCAGGGCATGAATGCTATGTGGAGGGATTGAGAATATCATTGCCATTCGCAGCCCCATACACCTGGAGAACTGGCACGACGAATAAGATTCCCGTATTTGCCTGGCTCAAGTCCCCGATTACCTCCTGAACGGCAGCTACCATCTTATCGACCGTTTCCTGGTCATCAACAATCGATAAGAGCGTGCGGTGATGAACCTCTCTGCGCTTGATGAGGTCGCGTATGCTTGGCATGAGCGGGATGTCATCCCGTAGCCCGGCGCGTTTCAACCGCCCCAAACCGGTGCTCTCCAGTATCGTCACCCCGGTCACACCTACCGCCTCCCAGGATTCCAGGATCGACGTACATTCCCCTGGATCATCAACGACAAACACAACCAGATAAGCCATTTAATACTCCTTCAGTTAGTACTTGCAACTGCGGCGCTTCTTGAAAACAACCATCGCAATGCGGGTGGAGTCATCAGTGTCGTGATAATGACTACCCCGACGATTGCCGCGAATGTCTGTTGGGAAATCAACCCCTCTAAAATGCCGACCGAAGCGACAATCAAGCCAACTTCACCTCTGGACATCATCCCTACTCCAAGCTGCAGGGACTCAAGGTTTGTAAAACCAGCCAGTCTGGCACCAAAACCTGCTCCGAACACTTTGCCGATCACTGCGATCACAATCATCACCAACATCAACAGCAAGCTTTGCGATGTCAGCTGGCGAGCATCCGCACTGAGCCCGACATTAACAAAGAATACCGGCACAAATACGGCATAAGCCAGCGTAGAGATCCCTGATTCTATATAATCCTTGACCCTTGTCCGTGAGAACATCAGTCCAGCCAGGAATGCGCCAGTTAATGCAGCCATGCTTCCCAGGGCTTCAGCTGCCCATGCGTAAAGAAGAGCGACCACGAATGCGAAGGCAATCATACCCTTACTGATCGGTAAGTTCTCAACCCAGTTCGATAATCTTGGCAGCAGCCATATACCCGCGGAGATCGCTATTCCGAGGTATACCACCATCTGTACGATCACCAAAAGGATGCTCAGCCAGCTACTATCGCCACTTGTCTGGAGAACGGCAACGAACACGGACAATCCCAAAACAACCAGGACATCATCGAAGACTGCCGCCCCGAGCATGCTGATGCCAACCTTGCTGCGCAGCACATTCAGCTCCATCAATGTCTGCGCCGAAATACTGACACTAGTCGCAGCAAGCACCAACCCGATGAAAAGCGAAGACAGCATATCCAATTGGAAAAGCACACCGACCAGGGTGCCCAACCCCATCGGAACAACCACTCCGAAAATCCCCGCCAATGCGGATACCTTTCCAGATTTAGCCAGGTCCGACAGATGTAAATCCAGCCCGGCAATAAACATCAACAGCAGCACTCCCACCTCAGCCAGATGAGAGATTGATTCAGCAAGATGCTCATCGCTGAAGTAAGGCCAGTGCAAGAAATTCAATACCGATGGTCCCAGGATGATCCCGACGATCAGCTCACCCAACACGGATGGTTGGTTCAATTTATAGCTTACGTAGCCTCCTAATTTTGCTGCAACAATGATGACGACTAACGCAATCGTGAATTGTAAGAATGGAGTCATATATTCGTATCCATGGTTATCAGCATCTCCTGGCGATACAACGCTGAACTCTTTGAGTACTCTAGGATCAAGTAGACTTTTACGGCCTCAAGAAATCAGCTAATTCCTGGGCTATTCGCCGAAAGTATCATTATTAATGGCTATACCAAATACGGCGAATTGCTTAAGTAATCGTCTGGAATCACCATTTATTTAATTCAATACCTTAGGACCTACGCAGTTGGTGGGGTCACGGGGGTGGGGGGGGGGGGGGGGGGCCGCCCCCACACCCCCAAAAAAACCAAAACACCGGAAAAAAAAAAAAATAAAAAAAAAAAA
>JAQBDA010000007.1:0-18744 GCA_032124675.1 Chloroflexota bacterium | reverse complement strand
CCGTTGGAGGATACGATCGTCGCTTTGCGGCCGATCATCCCGCAGCTACCGGCTGCTTGGGGCGGCTTGCCGAACAGCATCCGCCTGCTAGACCCTTCGATGCACGAGGGAGAGTACCTGCACGGCGCCAACACCACGCAGCGCGAGGCGATGGGACTGCCGCTGCTGGCTTTCAACCCCGACGGCGAACCGGTGGATATCGTCAACCACTTCGTCAACTTCGGTTGGGAGTACGTGTTCCACTGCCATATCCTGAGCCACGAGGAGATGGATATGATGCACGCCCAGGTGGTGGGTATCGCTCCGGCTGCGCCGACGAATCTTGTCTTTGCCAAAATGGGGAACGGTAACAACCGCCGGTACGAATTAAGCTGGATGGACAACTCGAAGAATGAGACCGCTTTCGTCATCGAGCGCTCCTCAAGCTCTACAGGTCCGTGGACCACCCTCGTTACGGTCCCATCCGACCGCCTCACCGACGGTCCAGGAACGGGCAGTCGTAGCTATACGGACGTGATCGGCAACCCCAACAGGGACTACTTCTACCAGGTTTATGCCATCAACGTGGTCGGCGATACCTGGGACTACTCCAACCCGGCCTTCAACCAGATCCTGCCCGGCGGCGGCTGGCCAACGCTGACACTCGACTCCCGTAGCCAAACAGGACCTCCTGTACCTGCGATCGCAGCTCCGAGCATCCTGGTAGGCGGCGCGGTTGTGAAGAATAAGAACTCCGCAACTGTCTCCCTGACCTGGACGGACAACTCCAACAACGAGACAGGCTTCCTGGTCCAGCGGGCGTATGACGGTGGCTTTACAAGCGGCGTGGTGAACGCCACCCTAGGTGGTAATGTTACTACTTTTAATCAGACCGTGGCTCGCGGCACGACCTTTTACTACCGGGTGCATGCATTCAATGACACCACCCAGTCGGACTGGTCGAACACAGCCATCGTGACAACTCCGTAGGCTATACGGTTCATATATCACCCAAGTAATGTGTGCCTGGCACTTTCAAAGTGCCAGGCACCTGGGTTGAGCAAGTTGGGTTTATGAAGTTGCTGCAAGGAAAGAGAGTAGGGCAATGAATCAAAAGATATTCAAGATAGGAATCCTTATTATAGCCTTGCTTGCATTAGCGGCGGGCTTTTTTCTTGTCGTAAGCAAACCAGGCAGCGCATCCAGTTTCAGTGATGGGGATCAACCTCAGGTGACGCCCGACTGGCAGCAGGTAAACAGCAGTGGCTTCGGTGACCAGCAGGTGGAGGAGGTGAGCGCAGTTGAGTCCTTCAACGGCTACCTCTATGCTGGTACCTTCAACCCAATTAATCCCCTTCCCGGACAGCTTTATGATGGCGCACAGGTATTCCGCTCTCCAGACGGAGTGAACTGGAGTGCTGTCACCGTTCCAGGTTTTGGGAATACACACGACATCGCTCCACCTGCAATCCTCGATTTTGTTGTATTTAACACTCGGCTATATGCCAGCACAGGAAGGGGCAATGCCAGCCAGATATGGCGAACACAGAACGGCACGATCTGGGCACCGATGGACGTCACTGGTTTCAGCGATCCGGACAATGTTGATATCACTTCACTGGTCGTATATAGCGGCAAGATATTTGCCGGCGTCGCCAACCAGGTCAATGGTGTCCAAATCTGGCGCAGCTTCACCGGGGATAACAACACCTGGGAAAAGGTCGCCCCGGCTGTACCGGGAACAGATCCCGCCAGCGTCACCGGGTTCGCCGTGTTCGGTGGCGCGTTACATGCCGCGGTTGATTCCGATGCGCCTGCCCAAATTTGGCGCAGCTACGGCGGCGAGGCGGGAAATTGGACGACCATTGTGAGCGACGGCTTCGGTAATAGCGACACCACCGCCACCGGCGGCATGGCTGTGTTCGCGGGTTACTTGTATGTCGGCGCTGGAAATACAGTGAACGGTGCACAGCTCTGGCGTACGAACGATGGAGCCATGTGGGAACAGGTAATCAACCCTGGCTTCGGTGATCCGAACAACCAAAAGATTGATATGGTGTACGTTTTCCAAAATCAGCTATATGTCAGTGTAAACGACGCAGGAACAGGGATCAAGCTCTGGCGCTCTTCGGACGGCTCGACCTGGGAGCGTGCTAACCAGGATGGATTTGGCGACAGCAATAACTCTGGTACAAACTATAGTAATGCTGTTGCGAATTTCTTAAATCACTTTTATGTAGGAACGGCGAATAGCATAGATGGAGGTGAATTGTGGAGGATGCAGCAACCCTATGGCGTCGTACTTTCGCCCGACAATTCACTATCGGGACCAGTCGGGCAAACCATCACTTACACTCTCGCGATCACCAATACCGGCGTAATGACCGACAGCTACGATCTGATCGCTTCTGGTCAGACCTGGAACACAACTCTGTCTACGTCGCTGATAAACCTGGCGCCATCTGCCAGGGCAACTTTCGATGTTGCTGTAGCCATACCTTCCAGCGCGGCCGACCAGGAGACCGACACGACTACGATCACAGCTACCTCTCAAGGCGATAGCAGCAAGACGGACTCAGCAGCCTTGATCTCCACCAGTATTGCCGCGCCTGTTTACGGCGTCTCCCTCTCAGGGGATGAATCGCTTTCGGGCCCTGCTGGTGGGCAAGTAATCTACACCGTGTCGATTACCAATACCGGTAACGTGGTGGATACCTTTGATCTGCTTCCCATAGGGAGTAGTTGGATGACAGTGTTGTCGTCCCAAGTCGTCACACTGGCAGCTGGTCATTATCAGGTGGTGACGATCACGGTTTGGATTCCGCCTACAGCAGCTGCGCTAGAGAGTGACCAGGTAACTATCCAGGCCACATCACGGGGAGATGTCACGAAGAAGGACGCTGTTGTCCTGACTACAGTGTCCATCGGTCATCTAAATGAGGTTTTTTTACCATGTGTGATGAATAAAATATCGGTACTCTCCTCGCACTGAGTGGATATATTAAATAGCATCTTGCGCATAGTAATGCAGTAGAGTGTTATTTATTGAAGATTTGCTCATAGCCTTTGTCCAGTTCGTCGTCCGAGAGGTGAGCATATCTCTGCGTCACCGCAATGTTGCGGTGACGCGCCAGTTCCTGCGCCAGCTTTAGATTGCCAGATGCACGTAAAACTGTGGTAACGAAGTAGTGCCGGAACGAGTGGGGTGTGATAGAGCCGATGCTGGCTTTACCCAATGCTTCCCCGACGCGCTGGTGAATAATATTCTGCCCGGTGCGTGTAGTAATCGGTTTTACCTTGCTCCCTGCGCCGCGGTCATGTCGGGCAAACACTGGCAGGGAAGCCAGGGGACGACCGGAGGCGCCGTCCAGCGTGCTTCGCGTGTTCAGGTAGTCCCGTAAGGCGGAGATGCTGCGCTGAGAGAAGCGGACGATCGCTTCTCGATCACCTTTGCCGATAATCATGGCTCTGGATTCGTGCCACTCGATGTCACCACGACGGAGCGTGCAGGCTTCATGGACGCGCAAACCTGTGTCCGCTAATGTAAGCAGGAAAGCCCTGTCTCGCAGGTTGCGTAGCTTCTCCTGGTCTTGTTCGTAAGGTAAATCTGCAAGATTAATAGCATATCCCAGTACATCTTCGATGACATCGCGCGGAAATTGCGGCAGCCGGATCCCGGGTCTGCGCGCACGCTGGCGTAGGAGCAGCTGGACCTTTGGCAGGTTGATATCGGCAAGCCTTTCTGCAACCAGGTATCCCATGAAGCCTGAAGCTGCGGTCAGGTATAGGCGTTCTGTAGTGGGGGAATATGATTTTAAATCCACTGCAAACCATCCTATCGCATCTTCTTTGAGCTCATTGATGGGTGTGGATGGGGCCGGATATCCACGATCTGCAAGTGTAGCGCGGAAAGCAGAAAGCGCATTGCGGTAAGTGCGGGCGGTGTTCTGGCTGCGGGATAGGCTTACACCTTCCAGATAAGCTTCTATGGTTTCTAAGATGCTGATTGCCATGATAGATTACCCCTTCTTTGCATGCTACTTCCATAACTTTATGATTCGTATAATGATACTTATCAGAAACATAATCTGTTTATAATAATAACATCGAACATCGATGGTGTCAATATTCCCCTACCCTAACATATTTTTATGGCTTCCTGGAAGGTCGGTATGTATTCAGACTCTACAAGTTATTAGCAAACCCTAAGTACTCCTGATCTAATAAATCTTGGTTGGTATCAAAACCCCCCTACTCAATATCCCAACAGTTCTCTCATGACAATCTTCTGATGCCAATAAGGTTTCCCGAGATATCGTGCATATTAATCTCTTGCAAAGGTTGCGTATACATAGTACAATTGTTCTAAGATAAATCACCTTATCACCTTATCGCCTTATCAACCATGGATAACTTAGAACGCCTCAAACTCCTGACCGAACAGATGCACCTGGAACCTGCTGAAGATGCAGGGTGCCCGAAGCTTGCTGCTCCAACCAAAAATTCTGAAAAAATCGTTCTGAGCCAGGCTGTCTTACCCAATGGGAAGCGCATCAAGCTATTGAAATCCCTGCTCACATCCGCCTGTGAGCGGAACTGTTATTACTGCCCATTCCGTGCAGGCCGGGATTTCCATCGGGCGACATTTAAGCCTGAGGAGTTCGCCAGGATATTCATGAACCTGGATCGTGCTGGAGTTGCACAGGGTGTTTTTTTGAGCTCGGGTATGGTAGCAGGAGGAGTGCGCACGCAGGATAAGCTGATCGATACCGCGGATATTCTCAGGGGGAAGATGGGTTATCAAGGATATATCCACCTTAAGATCATGCCTGGTGCGGAGCGCAGCCAGATCGAGCGAGCTATGCAGCTCGCTGACCGTGTATCTGTAAATCTCGAGGCGCCAAATACCCATCGCCTTGGTATTCTTGCACCAGGGAAGATGTTTATCGAAGAGCTGATCCAGCCGTTGCGCTGGGTAAACGAGATTCGACGCACTCACCCATCAAACATGGGCTGGCAAGGCAGATGGCCATCCTCAACTACCCAGTTCGTGGTCGGAGGCGCCGGCGAAAGCGACCTGGAACTCATCACAACCAGCCAGCATCTCTATAAGCATTTGGGTATTGGTCGGGTGTATTATTCAAGATTCAATCCGGTTCCAGACACTCCCCTGGAGAACACCCCTGCTGCATCTCCACAGCGAGAGCACCGTCTCTACCAGGCTTCTTTCCTTCTACGTGACTATGGATTTGAGCCAGAGGAGCTGCCGTTTGATCCTGGGGGCAACCTCCCTTTGGGCATCGATCCAAAGCTCGCATGGGCGAAAAACAACCTCGCTCACAACCCACTGGAGATTAATCACGCGTCCAGGCATGAATTGCTTCGCGTGCCAGGGATTGGTCCGCGGTCAGCACAGGTCATCATAAATATCCGCCGTCAACAGGTGCTGGATGACTTGAGCACTTTGTATAAACTCGGTATCACTGCCTCTCGCGCTGCTCCCTTTATCATCATGAACGGGATCCGGCCAGATTTCCAGCTTACTCTGCTATAAGCCCGTCTCCGCTTGTCATTTACGTCTCCATGCTCTATACTTGCACGTATTGTGTCTGAAAGAACCGCCCAATCTTCACCAGACAAGATACCCCCGGCTGAAATTCGTATTGGCATCGATATTGGAGGTACATTTACCGATTTCGTCGTCTTTACTGACTTATCCAGGGATCTATATTCTTTCAAAATCCCTTCGACACCTGACAATCCCGCACGCGCTGTTATGGCTGGTTTGGTCCGGATATTGGAGCAGTTGGACCAGACACGTGAATACACAATAAAGATCACACACGGCTCTACAGTGGCAACGAACTCGCTGCTAGAGCGAAAAGGCGCCATCACTGCCTTGCTGACAACCAGAGGCTTCCGTGATATTCTGCAGATCGGACGCCAAAATCGCCCATCGTTATATGATTTAAACGCAGACCCCCCACCGGTTTTGGTGCCTGAAAGCTTGCGTTTCGAGGTCACAGAACGGGTGGATTCTCAGGGCGAGATTATTATTCCGCTGAACCTGGATGAGTTGGATGCGATATTGCCCTCCCTGGAGCAATCCAGGGTTGAATCGATAGCCATCTGTCTGCTCTTCTCATTTTTATATCCAGAGCACGAGAGTAGATGTGCTGAGTACCTGCGTCAGGCAGGTTTTTCTGTCTCAGTATCATCAGACATACTGCCGGAGTATCGAGAGTATGAGCGCACGAGCACTACTGTCGTGAATGCCTATGTATCCCCCATCTTAAGCCGCTATCTGGCTGATCTGGACAGTTCGATATCAGCGCTAGCCAGAGCGTCAAGCATTCCAACTCATAAGCTTCACCTGCGGGTGATGCAATCCAACGGTGGTGTTATCTCGATCTCAGAAGCACAGCGCAAAGGGGTGCGTTGTATTTTGTCTGGTCCGGCGGGTGGAATTGTTGGCGCGCAGGTCGCTGCCCGGCAGCTGCTGAATAGCGAGACAGACCAGCTCCGGCTGCTTACCTTTGATATGGGTGGTACCTCGACTGATGTATCGTTGATAGATGGCACCCCTCGTATTGCATCAGATATGGTTATCGAAGGCTCCCCAATCGGAATTCCCATGTTAGATATACACACCATAGGAGCAGGCGGGGGCTCGATTGCAAGTATGGACCTGGGAGGTGCTTTGCGCGTCGGTCCGCAGAGCGCAGGCGCTGATCCCGGTCCTGCTTGCTACGGAAAATCCAGTATACAGACCGATTTACCCACAGTCACAGACGCTAACCTGCTGTTAGGAAGACTGTCCCCAGAGCACTTCCTGGGGGGGGAGATGCAAATATACCCCGAGAGATCGCTCAGCGCAATCACCAGATTAGGCGATAAGCTTGGTATGACACCGGTGCAGACAGCCCTCGGGATCATAGATGTCGTGAATGCTCACATGGAGAGAGCACTGAGGGTGATCTCGATTGAAAGAGGGATTGACCCGCGCCAGTTCGATCTGCTGTCATTCGGTGGCGCCGGAGGACTGCATGCGGCAGAGCTGGCCAGGCGACTGGGAATAAGCCGGGTTTTAATACCAGGCAGAGCGTCCACTTTGTCGGCGTATGGGATGCTGGCGGCAGATGTGGTAAAAGATTATTCTCAAACAATTATGCTGCGCGGGGACTTACCCCTTGAGAAGCTGGAAAAGCTATATCAGCCTCTCCTAGACAGGGCTATCTATGAAATGCAAGCTGAAGGGTTTTCCCAACAAGAGCTGAGTATTGAATATTCTCTAGATCTTCGGTATGTGGGTCAATCATACGAATTAACCTTGCCATTATCTGCTGCATATGCCGAAGATTTTCATCGTTTGCACGAGAAAGAATATGGTTACAAGCGCCAGGACGTACCTTTGGAACTTGTAAATATGAATCTGCGTGTCGTTGGCCGCATGCAGCAGTACTCCCCCTCTCCCAGGAAGAGCAGCAGTGCTGACGCGAGCACAGGAGGATTCCTTTATGAACGTCCGGTACACACACATCGGGGCATTGAGAACATGCCTTTCTATGCTGGTGAAGCACTGCTGCCTGGAGGAAAGGTTGTTGGACCGGCTGTGGTATTGTGTGTGGATACATCGGTGTTGGTTGGTAGTGGGTTTGTTTTGAGTGTGGGTGGGTTTGGAGACTATTTGATGGGTATTGACTATGCGAATTATTAAAACGGGAAACGTGTACGGATATGTCTTTTGACCCTGTATTATTAGAGGTGATCCGCCATGCCTTGTCTGCCATCGCTGACGAGATGGGAGTTGTGCTTCGCAAAGCCAGCTACTCACCCAACATAAAGGAGCGTCGCGATTATTCGTGTGCTATCTTCGATGTACAGGGGCAGATGGTATCTCAAGCTGCACATATACCTGTACATCTAGGTTCAATGCCATTATCTGTGGCTGCCGCAATTCAGGAGTGCAGTCCACTCTTCCCTGGAGACCAGGTGATCTTGAACGATCCGTACCGAGGTGGCACCCACCTTCCGGATATTACTATTGTCGCTCCCATATTTTCCAGTGACGAGAATAGCACTCAGAAGCTGTATGGATTTGTCGCAAGCCGGGCTCACCATGCGGACATCGGGGGAGCAGCAGCGGGATCAATGACAATTTCACGGGAGCTCTTCCAGGAAGGTCTGATAATCCCGCCGATAAAATTGATCGAACGTGGAGCAATCAACCAGGCTGTGCTGGATCTGATCCTTTCCAATGTCCGCACTCCAATGGAGCGGTCCGGGGATCTTATGGCACAGATTGCCGCAAATTTGCGCGGCGTCGAGAGGATGAAGGAAACGATCGGTCGTTTTGGCGAACAGCTCGTAACCCATTATCAGGAAGAGCTTCTCGCCTATACCGAGCGGATCACACGCCGTTTGCTTGAGAATATTCCTAATGGCGTTTACGCATTCACCGATTACCTGGATAATGATGGCATACATGATGATCCTATAAGAATCAGTGTCAAGATCACTATCGAAGATAATTCTGCGCGAGTAGACTTTACCGGGTCTGCAGAACAGGTAACAGGCAGTATGAACGCTGTCTATGCGATAACGCTTTCAGCCGTTTATTATGTATTCCGCTCGCTGATCGGCCTGGATATCCCCAATAATGCCGGCTGCATGCGCCCTGTGACTGTCATTACTCCGCCAATGAGCGTAGTAGATGCTAGACACCCGGCACCGGTTGCAGGCGGCAATGTTGAAACATCTCAGCGGATTGTAGATGTGCTGTTCGGGGCACTCGCTGAAGCGGTTCCGGCTCTTGTCCCAGCTGCGAGCCAGGGAACGATGAACAATATCACCATCGGCGGTTGGGATCCCTATCGAAATACTCCATTTGCCTATTACGAAACTATAGCCGGTGGTGCAGGTGCCCGTCCCTCAAAAGATGGTCTCTCGGCAGTCCACAGCCATATGACCAACACATTGAACACCCCGGTTGAGGCGCTGGAATATACATATCCATTGAGAGTACTGCGCTACGAGGTCCGCAAGGGATCAGGCGGAAAAGGTAAGTATCAGGGTGGCGATGGCATTATCCGAGAGATCCAATTCCTAGCGCCTGCCGAAGTGAGCTTGATCACTGAAAGAAGACTTATCCAGCCATATGGCCTGAATGGAGGATCACCAGGCGAGTGTGGCTCTAACACTTTATTTCGAGATGGCAGGTCGCTCCCCCTCCCCGGTAAAGGCAGGCTGCAGGTTGGTTCTGGAGATGTTCTGTTGGTGTTAACTCCGGGTGGTGGTGGATTTGGGTTGCTTGATGATGGTTAGTGGCTATACGCACTATACTCTAGCAGACCTTTCTCTTAATTTTGATAATGACCCCGCCCAATACTCCTGCCCTTTCTTAGGCTTCATACCTGTAAATTTTCCAAGCTTCCCACCGATTGCTACCGCCAACTGAACAACCGCTCCCCAATCTTCAGCAAGCACTGCCTGCTGCATTCTCGCACCGTAATTCTCCGTCCAGATCCATTCCATCCGGTACCTGTCTGCTTTGACCCAATAGCCCCTTTTTTCCCATGCTTCTACGGTGGAATCGATAGTATCTGTGATAGCGTATAGTGCCAGCGCGATATATGCTGCCAGGTCGCGCGTCTCGTCGTTTACCTCCACCTGTTCCCCAAGCCTGCGAAGCGCACCCACAACAGATCGCGCCAGCCTATTGCGCTCTTTTCCTGCTCGTTCAGGATTGATCACCCTGCTCAAGGTTGTCCTCCGAATACACCCTTCGCTATTTTCTAAATTGGGCATTATATCCGATTATTGACTGGCAACCTGTACTTGGTATAATTCTCTATTGCTTTCAAGATCGGGGAAGTGCTGGAATTGGCAGACAGGCGTGACTTAGGATCACGTGCCGCAAGGCGTGAGGGTTCAAGTCCCTCCTTCCCCATATACGATCTCTTTCACCCACTTAAAGCTGTACAGTCGATTAGCTTCGGGTGAATATTTCATATATAACTCATACAATTCCCGTTCGAGATCACATGATATAATCCAGCGCGTCCTATCGAAAAAAACGTGCGTGATTTGTAAAGGAAATTAGCATTGAAAATTGAGAAACAGATTCTAGATGACCACCAGGTAAAACTTGTCGTAGAGGCTGACCAGGGACCATTCGATGAGGCAAAACAGCGTGCAGCACGTAAGCTGGCCAAAAAAGTGAAAATCCCCGGCTTTCGTCCTGGCAAAGCCCCTTATCCCGTAATTGTCCGCCATATAGGAGAGAGCGCAATCGTTGAAGAGGCGATTGAATTACTGGTTAACGATATTTACCCTGATGCGATCTCACAGGCAGAAATTGAGCCGTATAGTATAGGCAGCCTGGAAAATATACCCAGCCTGGATCCTCCAATATTCGAGTTCGTTATTCCACTGAAGGCTGAAGTAGAGCTTGGAAACTACAAAGATTTAAGGCTGCCATATACGCAGCCGTCCATCGATGAAGCTGATATAGAAGAAGTCGTTGATAACCTAAGAGAGCGCCAGGCGGTTATCGAACCGATAGAAGAACCAGCTAAGGAAGGTAACCTTGTGCGGATACGCCTCGAAGGGGAAAGAGCTACACCAGAAGAGGGGGAATCGCCAGTCCTGATCAGCGATCGGGAGTATCCAGTAGTCATCGAAGCAGGTGAGGAAGACCAGACAGAGTGGCCCTTCCCGGGTTTCTCGCGCCATCTTCTGGGATTGAGCGCAGGAGAACAGAGCGAACTGGAATACACCTTCCCAGATGATACTGAGTACGACACGCTCAAGGGAGAAAACACTCTTTTTAAGGTCAGTGTCGAGCAGGTCAATACCCGCACCATACCTGAGCTGGATGACGAATTTGCGTCCTCGGTTGGCGAATATGCAACCCTTGAAGACCTGCGTGCTGCCATACGGCAGGAGCTGGAAGGTCAGGCCGAACTATCCTATAACGAAGGCTACGACGAAGAGCTGATAGTCCAGATTGTTGATATTTCGACCGTCAAATACCCTCCCCAGATGCTCGAGCAGGAAATCGAGAATGTAATAAACCGTTTGGAGAATAATCTGGCCCAGCAAGGCCTGGATATGGATCTATATCTCAAGTCACGCCAGATGGACATCGACGCATTAAAAGAAGAAGTTTCCCCGGTTGCAGAAACGCGCTTGCAGAAATCACTCGTGTTGCTGGAATTGGCAGATGCGGAGGATATCCAGATCGAGCCGGATGAGCTCCAATCAGCAACCAACCGCACGCTTGGGGAGCTGTCCAATTATATGCAGAAGAAGGACTTCAAGCGCATGATCCAGACAGACGAAGCACGCAGCAACCTGGTAGGCAATGTCATGATGGATATGCTCATTGACCGTACACAGGCCCGTATACGTGATATCGCCCGTGGTGCGCTCGAAGAACAGGCGACTGGTGAAGAGACTGAACCAGATGAAGTTGCTGCCGTAGTGCCGGATGAAATTGCAGCAGAAGCAGTTACAGAGCCAGATGCTGCTGGAACTGAACAAGAAGGCACTAAAACAAAGAAGCCAGCCAAGAAGCCTGCGAAACGGAAGAAAGCTGAAAAACAGGATGCTGGCACAGCAGGACAAATAGAAACGGAGACAGCAGATCAGAAGAAAGAGAGCTGATCGCTGCCAACAAGCAGGTAATATAGAGAGGAAACATGGAAAAAACGTTACCACAATCATTAATTCCTATGGTCATCGAAACATCCGCGCGAGGAGAGAGAGCATACGATATATATTCCCTCCTCCTGCGCAATAGGATCATCTTTGTAGGCACTCCTATAAATGACCAGGTATCGAATGTAATCGTCGCACAGCTGCTGTATTTGAGTGCAGAAGACTCAGAATCACCCATCCAGATGTACATCAACTCTCCCGGCGGAATGGTCTATTCAGGAATGGCAATTTACGATACTATGCAGATGATCCCTAACCCGATCAGTACACTCGCGGTAGGCATGACAGCTTCGTTCGGTACAATATTGCTAACCGCAGGTACAAAGGGTCAGCGATATGCCCTACCGAATGCCACCATCCATATGCATCAGCCTCTGGGTGGTGCCCAGGGACAGGCATCGGATATTGAAATTCAGGCACGCGAGATCTTGCGCCTGAAAGATCGGCTGAATGAGATTCTGGCAGGACATACCGGTCAGACGATAGAAACCATCGAAGCGGACACCAACCGTGATTTCTATTTGGATGCTTCTGGGGCAGTGGAATATGGTCTGGTGGATCAGGTGATGGACACACCTGAGGACAAGCTGATCAAAGCAGAGAAATAGCGAATCGCCAAGGATTATCCACAACCAGTGGAATGGTCAACCCGAGCCGAGGGCATTGCTCTCGGCTCTATGATATAGATCGGATTCAGAACCCGCTGTGTAAGTAATTTAGGAATAAAAACCTTGCCAATACACATACAAGCATTGATAGTGGATATGGATGGTGTCCTGTGGCGAGGTGAGCAGCCAATTGGTGATTTACCAGCGATATTCCAATTGATCTCGGAGCATGGTCTGCAGATCACGCTTGCCACCAATAACGCTACGTTGTCTGTATCTCAATACATCGACAAACTGCTCAAGTTTGGCGTACACCTGCAATCCGATCAGATTGTAAACTCATCCCTGGCAGTCGCACATTATCTTCATGCCGCATACCCGCATGGTGGGTCAGTTTTTATTGTTGGCGAAATTGGATTGGCGGAGACCTTAAAAGATAAGGGTTTTTCAGTGCTCGATGCACTACCAGAGAATGAGAATTCCAGTCTGCCCGGCGAAATAATAGCTGTCGTCGCTGCGATGGACCGGAATGTAACTTACGAAAAAATTACCGCTGCTACTCGACTGATCCGGCTGGGGGTACCATTTATAGGCACAAATCCAGACCGTACCTTCCCTACTCCACAGGGTCTGATCCCTGGAGCAGGTGCTATTCTGGCTGCGATAGAAGCGGCATCGGACGTCAAACCTGTAATTGTCGGGAAACCATCTCCAGAGATGTACCTGGTTGCCTTAGAAAGAATGAAGGTCAGTCCAGAGCATGCCTTGGTGGTAGGAGATCGCCTGGAAACGGATATCGCCGGTGGACAGAAGATCGGATGCCGTACCGCCCTCGTGTTGTCAGGAGTTACATCGCTCGATGCCGCCCAGATCTGGCAGCCACAACCAGATGCAATCTTCAAGGACTTCTCTGCGCTGGTTGAGGCTATCGATACATTCCTCTAACCGATCGGATATCTGATCTGTTTGCCAGGATAAACTATGACAGATATGCAAAACAAGTCATTGATCTATGACCTTAGCCTCGCGGAGCTGTCTGAGAAGCTAAAGTCGTGGGATGAGCCAAATTACCGGTCCGCCCAAATTTGGAATGGCCTCTATCGCTCACTCTGGTCGCAGTGGGAAGATTTCACCACCCTTTCGAGCGCTCTTCGGGATAGCCTTGCAGAGCTTTATACTTTTACACACCTTGAACCGTCCGCCAGACAGCAATCTCAAGATGGGGAGACAATAAAAACCCTTTTTCATCTCCCAGATAAACAGGCTGTAGAAGCAGTCTTAATGGGCTACCATAAGCGGCGGACATTATGCATATCCACCCAGGCTGGTTGTGCGATGGGCTGTGTATTCTGTGCAACCGGGCAAATGGGGTTTCGCCGTAATTTGAGCGGTGGTGAGATTGTCGAGCAGGTGATGTACTATGCCCGTATCCTCGGAGCAAAAGACGAGCAGGTCACCAATATTGTTTTCATGGGTATGGGTGAACCATTCCATAACTATGATGCCACTATGTCAGCTATAGACCTTCTGAATCAGCCGGATGGCTATAATTTCGGTGCCCGCCGATTCACTATCTCAACAGTCGGTATCGTACCTGCAATCCGGCGGTTTACCAGGGAGCGGCGGCAGGTCAACCTGGCGATATCTCTTCACGCTGCCAATGATGAGCTGCGCAGCTCGATGCTGCCGATAAACAAGAAATATCCATTGGCAGAATTGGTGGATGCCTGCCGCGATTATGTCGCACACACCGGCCGACGTATCACATTCGAATGGGCATTGATCTATGGCACGAATGACACAACCGAGCATGCTATGCAGCTTGTTCACCTTCTTGGAGATCTGCTTTGCCATGTGAATGTGATCCCATTGAATCCTACTCGCCGTTATTCCGGAAAATCAGCCTCCAGAGAGCGAGTTATCGAGTTTAAGAATACGCTAGAAAGACACCGCATTTCCTGCACAGTACGTACCCGGCGTGGGATTGACATTCAGGCTGGCTGTGGACAATTGGCAGCCTCGCAGGATTAATGTTAAAATTCACATATCGAATACACCAGTATCGCAAAATCGGACCAACGACCTGTAATTCCAGATCCGTATCACTTATTACCCGGGAGGAAATCATGTCAGACCAGGTTGTCCGTCTTATTTATCCCCCAGCCCTCTTAAGTGTTCCTATCATCAACCAGCTGATTCGACGGTATGATATAACGGTGAACATTCTTCGCGCTCAGATTGGGGGTGAGGAGCGCTGGATTGAAGTCCAGCTTGCAGGGAATGCTGCCGTAATCGAGGAATCAATAAATTGGTTGAAAGGAATTGGTATCGAAGTACAAACTCATATAGCCTGACACTCTTATGACCGAGCCCACCACTGACCTCATCATTGAACGAATAAAGACTGCCCTCGAGACCCAGCGCATCGAAGATGCGGTGGACATTTTGCTGGAACTCCGTCCTGTTGACCAGGCGGAGGTTTTTAATTCCCTCAGTGAATCTGAAAAGGACCTGCTACTACCTGCTCTTGACATCAGCACGACTGCTGATCTCCTGGAAGAGCTGGAAGACGAAGATGTGCTTGAGGCCGTAGAATCCCTGTCCACTGAACTCCTGGCGGATGTCCTGGACGAAATGGAACCAGATGAGGCCGCCGACCTGCTGGGAGACCTGCCTCCGGAAACTGTCTCCGAAGCGCTGGCGCAGATGGAAGATGCGGACGAGGTGATCCCGCTGCTGGGGTATCCGGACGAGACTGCCGGCGGCTTGATGACTACCTCATACATCGCCCTCCGCAAGCACACCAGGGTGCAGCAGGCGATCTCGTTTCTACGCGAAATCCATCTGGATATTGAGGTGCCGTATTACCTTTATGTAGTAGATCGGGACAAAAAGCTGATCGGGGTAGTTGGCTTTCGTGAGTTAGTGCTTGCTGATCCTGATTTGACGATAGAGCAGATCATGGATCCAGAGGTCATGAGCATCAGCGTGGGCGTCGATCAGGAAGATGTTGCCCGGGTTATGACGCGATATGACCTGGCTGCAATCCCTGTAATCGATACACAGCAGAGATTGGTCGGGGTGATTACCCACGATGATATCATGGACGTCGTTGAAGATGAAGCTACCGAAGATATCTACCGGCTCGCTTCGGTTAGCGACACTGATCTATATCCGGAGAGTCCGGTGATCGACCAGCTAAAAGGTCGCCTGCCATGGCTTTATTTGAATATGGTCTTAGCCTTGTTTGCTTCCTGGGTTATCAGCCAGTATGAGGATGTCATTGCCCAGGTGGCCATCCTGGCAGCATTTCTATCCGTGATTGCCGGGCTGGGAGGCAACTCCGCCAGCCAGATCGTGGCAATGCTTGTCCGCTCATTGGCTCTGGGAAAAGTCGAAGGTAAAGATGTCCTGCGTATCGCCGCCCGCCAGGTTTGGGTTGGCTTGCTCCAGGGGCTTGGGGTGGGAATATTGATCGGCATTGGGGTCGCGATCTGGCAAAGTAACCCCTATATGGGATTGATCGTCATCCTGGCGATCATCGGCAATATGATCGTTGCGGGTTTCATCGGAACACTTATACCATTGACACTGAACGCCTTCGGGATGGACCCCGCTGTAGCCTCGACCGTGGTAGTAACTGCAATTACAGACGTATTCGGCTTCCTGATATATCTCAGTCTGGCGGTATTAGCTTTACCCTATCTTACCTGAGTTGTAGAATTGAGGTACATGCGATGAACAAAGCCAAGGTTATTTTGAATCCCTATGCAGGTCGCTGGCTGGCAAAATCGCAGCGCGGTGTTGTTGAAAATGAACTGCGGGCTGCAGGAATTGAATATGATATTACATCCACCGAAGGGGCAGGTCACGGCACCCAGCTTGCAAGAGAGGCTGTTGAGCAAGGGTACTCACCGGTTATTGCCGCTGGTGGCGACGGGACGATCAGCGAGATCGTCAACGGGATGCTCCAGGCCAGCGGTGATCATGTACCACCCCCACTTGGGATTATTCCACTCGGAACTGCCAATGACCTTGTTATTAACCTCGGCTTGCCTGTCGATATCGCCCAATCTATTCAGGTCATCTCTACGGGCGGACAGCGTAAGATCGATATTGGTGAAGTATCCTACGGGGAACCATCTCAAAAGCGTTATTTCGATAACAACTCTGCCATCGGTTTGGAGCCCACGGTCACCCTGATCCAACAGAGAATGACAAATCTGCGGGGAATTTTGCGTTATGTGATCGCCAGTGTGATGGGAATTATGAGGAATCCTAGCTGGCAAATCCAACTGGAATGGGACGCGGGGCGGTACGATGGGCCTGTCACGCTGATAACGGTTGGCAACTGCCCGCTTACCGGAGGGCTATATATGGCTCCCCACGCCAACCCGTATGATGGGAAGCTTACCTTTGTATACGGATATATGAGCTCGCGCATGCAGATGCTCATGTTGCTGCCCAAGACCATGCAACCTGGTCCCGGGAATTATATCGAACATCCCAATATCCACGAGATACATGCCGAATGGCTTCGTATCCGACTCGATTCCCCTACTCCTCTTCACGCCGACGGAGAGATTCAGACTGAAGAGGCAACCGAGGTCAGCTATACAATTTATCCAGCAAGGCTGCCTGTATTGTTGCCTGGCTGAGAGCTGGGTCATTGCTGAAGGTTTTCTTCCACCTCCTTTACCATCAAATTGCATGGGCATACGACTATGTAGCCGCGATAGTCTCGCTTGGTCTCTGGAATAAATGGGTCTCGGCTGTGCTGCCACACCTATCTGGTCACACGCTCTTAGAACTTGGTCATGGTCCAGGACATTTGCAGAAGGAGCTGCTCGACCTTGGCAAGGCAGCCTATGCCATCGACGCAAGCTGGCAGATGAACCGGATCGCGATGGATAGGCTCCACTCTCAATCCTTACAACCTGCTATCATCAATGGCTATGCGCAATTACTCCCGTTTCCCGACCACTGCTTCAAGCATGTTGTGGCAACTTTCCCTACTGAGTACATTTTTCTGCCGGATACCCTCTCAGAGGTAAAGAGAGTTCTTACCCCCGGTGGTTCTCTGGTCATCCTCCCGGTAGCCGTGTTCACTGGGAACACCCTGCCAGTCAAGGCTATGAGGCTCCTGCACCGCATCACCGGACAGGCTCCTGCTCAGCTGGATCCACAGATCATCGCTCAAATTATCAGACCGGTCAAGCTGGCCGGTTTTCGCACCACTTCCCATCTTATGCCGGTCAGGAGCAGCCAGGTCCTGGTTGTCGTTGCTCACCTTGCCAGTGATAATTGATATAGACCATAACCGCAAATCTGCCTCTACCCTGACAGGGAAAATAATGGTAAATTTATCATATGGAAGTACGTATAGCAGTATCAAAGGTCAAGAAATACGCTACCTCCAACAGTGGTGATACTGTTGAGATTGTTGAGCGTCCCAACGGCGGAGTATCTGTTGTAATGGCAGATGGACAAAGTTCCGGGCGCGGTGCCAAATGGATCTCAACACTGGTTGTTCGAAAAGTGATCGCCTTGCTTGCTGAAGGTGTTCGTGATGGAGCCGCAGCCAGGGCCGCCTCAGATTCTCTCTTCACCGAGAGGGGTGGCAAGGTGTCTTCCACTTTGAATATCCTCTCAGTCGATAAGCAGACCAATACCCTGGTAATCACCCGCAACAACCCCGCTCCGGTTCTCCTCGCCGAAAATGAGATCAGTTATGTCCTGGATGTGCTCTCCCAACCCGTGGGGCTTTACCGGGATACCCGTCCCAATATCAGTGAAATTACCCTGAAAGAAGGTCTTACCGCAGTGATCTTCTCGGATGGACTTGTGCATGCCGGCTCGAGAACCGGCGAGTCTTTAGATATTGCAAGCTGTCTTCAAGAACTGCTGGAAGAAGAAGATCCAACCCCCGAGTTGATTGCAGACGACCTCCTCCGTCTTGCAGTTACATTGGATCAGGGTCGCCCAGTTGATGATGTTACCATAGTAGTTTTGCGGGTGACGGGATCTACTGGAGATCTTGTAAGGAGGATGTCTGTCCAGCTTCCCCTGGATAGCTGAAGGGTCGGCAGGGTGTTTCTGAGCAGATTACCACGACGTACCCAGGCAGCTATTCGAGATAGCTGGCTCCTCTTCATTCAATTTCGCTGGCCATTGATTGCATTTAGCCTGGCGATTATCGGTGGTGGGATCCTATATTATTATTTATCGATCATCGCCGGTGAGCCGATAGAAAGCCTGGTGGAAGCTATCTACCAGGCACTCTCCCTCACGTTCCTGCAATCGATTGAAGAGTTCCCAAATGCATGGTATCTGGTGCTTTTCTATTTCGTGATGCCTGTTATCGGCATCGGCATATTAGCGCAGGGGGTAGCAGATTTTGGTTATATGTTCTTCAACCGTCGCGCTCGTCACAAGG
>JAQBDA010000006.1:0-2904 GCA_032124675.1 Chloroflexota bacterium | reverse complement strand
GGAGATGCTCCGCCAGCCTCAACTGAGTCACATTGATTACGTACCAGCAACGAGAACGAACTTCCCGGCATAACCGCCGCGCTCGAGCAGCTCGTGAGCGCTGGCTGCTTCGAGCAGCGGTATGCGTTCCGCCACCAGCGGCTTGATCTTTCCCGCGGCCAGCAAATCGAGCAGTTCCCTCAGCGTCTGGCGGTACCATTCGGGATTCTCTTTGGAGAAGGTGCCCAGGTCCGGCATGAGCGGCACCTTCTTATCCCGCGGGGTGATCGCCAGCAAGCCCTGCATGATCAGGGTGGTGGGGATGACCCGCATGCCTGTGCCTTTCGTTGCAGCCATACCGAACCAGACCAGCCGCCCGCCTTTGCGCAGCGCCCGGTAGGACCGCCAGACCTGCACCGCTCCGCCGATCGGGTCGAAGACGGCATCCACCCCGCCGCCGGTAAGGCTGCGCACACGCTTGACGAAGTCCTCTGAGCGGTAATCGATCGGCGTGGCTCCCAGTTCTGCCACAAGTTCGTGGTTGTACCCTGAGGCAGTGCCGTACATCTCCAGTCCGGCCAGCTTACCGAGCTGCAGCAGCGCGCTACCCACGCCTCCCGCCGCGCCGTGGATGAGCACCCGTTCCCCGTTCTGGACTTTGGCTGTGCGGTGCATTGCCAGGTGGGCGGTCAGGTAGTTTGCCACCAGGCAGACCGCATCGGCAGGGTCCACGCCCGCAGGGACGGGAACCAACTGGCTGGCGGGGCGACAGATGTACTCCGTGTAACCACCGTTGTCTCCGAAAGTGAAGGCAGCAACCGTCTGACCTGTCTGCATGTTAGAGACCTCCTCACCCAGCTTATCCACCGCGCCGACGATATCCGTCCCCTGCGTGTAGGGCACAGCCGGACCACCGGGGAAGGAATAGCGCCGGTCCATGATATCGTAACCGGAAATTCCGGCTGCCAGCACTTTGAGGCGCACCTCCCCAGCCTGCGGTTCGGGCAGTGCCTCTTCTACCACCTGAAGCACATCCGGCGGACCATGCCGGGTGACGACGACGCGATGATTTAGCATTCTGGCTGAACCAGTTTCGATATCAATAATCTCTTGCATGACGACTGTTCCCATCCTATCTTCAGGTTTGCTCTTACGGCACGACTGTTATAACGACATTGCCCTTCTTGTGCCCTTTTTCGACGTAGCGGTGCGCCTCGACGATCTGTGTCAGTTGGTAGCTGCGGTCGATGGCTGATTTGATATGCCCGGCCTCGACCAGCTCTGTGATGGTGATCAGGTTCTCCACGCTTTCCTTATAGTCATCTTCGATGCTGACAACCCTACCGTCCGGACGGAGCACACTCTCGAACTTCGATTTGGAGAGTCCCGAGAGCATCTTACCTGCGGCATCGAAAACGAGATCGTAGCGCTCTGCGCCTTTGGTGATATCTTCCCGGGTGTAATCGATCACACTCTCGGCTCCCAGAGCCTGCACCCATTCCAGGTTCGAGGTGCTGCACACCCCGGTAACATGAGCGCCATAATATTTTGCGATCTGGACTGCAAAGATGCCCACGCCCCCGGAAGCGCCAAATATGAGAGCCTTCCCGCCGTTTATGACCTCTCGATGGTCTTGGAGCAAGGCATACGCGGCCAATGCTCCAGATGGAATGGCGGCGGCTTCCTCATAGCTCAGGTTAGCCGGTTTAAGCGCCACCACGTCGTCTTCCGGCATGGCTTTGTATTCGGCGTGGGCGCTGAAGGTCAGGCCGCAGGAGGCGTAAACCTGGTCTCCGGCTTTGAAGCGGGTTACATTTTCACCCATCGCTTCAACCTCCCCGGCAAGTTCCATCCCCAAGATTTTGAATTTTTTCGGCCTGAACAGTCCGTTGAACAGCCGCGCCAGGGCCGGGTCGGGTTTGCGCATGCGCCAGTCCCCGGCGCGGACGGTGGAGGCGTGGATCTTGACCAGGATCTCATTTGCTTTGGGGGTGGGTTTCTCGACTTCTTTGAGCTGCAGGACTTCAGGAGGTCCGTACCGCTCATAAACGGCCGCTTTCATTTGGTTTCCTTTCTTTTCTACGATTCTTCCTTCAGGCGGGCTCGAAAAGCGCTGCCTGGGGATTGAAACCTTTGGCGATCAGCCAAATCCCGAGCGTTATCTCGTTCAGGATGATCGGGAGACCGAAGACGATACCGGCATTGATGCTGATGCCAAATGCCTCCAACAGGTTCCAGAGCAGCACCAGCACTGCTGCGATCAGTCCCCAGGCTGATAACCAGCGTGGGACGAGCTTCGACCGGTACAGGAAGGTGTACAGCAGCAGTGCACCCAGGCTGAAAAAGACCGTCAGCAGGACGCCCGCCAGATGAGCGCGGGCACTGACCAGCAGCGTACCTAAAGGCTGGTAATCTCCCAGGGCTGCAGCTCCAGCGGAACCGGCTGCCTGGCTCAGCGTAATTACGACCAGCGGGCTGAGGGCAGCAATGACCAGCAGGGTGGCTTCGATGACCCGCAAGGCAACATAACCCATCGCCATGGCTTCACTGTGCTTCCTGAACAGCGGGTAGATCGCCGCTGCAATCCCGACTACCGCAATGCAGTTGATTATCTCCAGAAGCACCCCGATTACTACCAGAGTCTGACTGGATGCCGCATTGGAAAGGGATTCCGGAGCGCCGATAACCGATTCGACGAGCGAAGCACCCAGCAGATATGTAACCATCGCGATGAGGAAGAATGCTCCCACAGCAATTGCGGTCTTTCTATACTTATTCATGATTCTCCTCCGTATAGGAATTCCATAGCTTTAGCTTTTATTTCTTCCATTGTGTCCGCAGCAACCACACCGGAAGCATATTCGAGGGCAAGGCTGAGTTTTCCCGAACACGTCACCGCTCCGAGCACCAGGTTGGCATTCGCCA
>JAQBDA010000005.1:0-10490 GCA_032124675.1 Chloroflexota bacterium | reverse complement strand
CCACGGTGGGTAAATACCGCTGAGTCGATAAAAGTCGAAAACACAGCCGAGATTGCGTTCTCAGCTCGGCTGTGTTTTCATTTCCCAGTAATGAATTTACCCCACTTCCTTCAAATACTCCCGGATCATTAACGCCGCTGTTGCCCCTTCTCCAGCCGCCGAAGCCGCCTGCTTTGTCGAACCCAGGCGTACATCTCCAGCCGCAAAAAGACCTGGCACATCCGTCATCAGGCTTTTATCGGTAATCACAAAACCAAACCGGTCCGTTTCAACCTTATCCTTTACCAGATCGCTGTTCGGCGATAAGCCGATGAAAACGAAGACCCCGTTGTACTGCCAATCTTTCAGCTCCCCGGTCGCTCGATCCTGTACAACTACACTGGCGAGGCGGTTATCTTTTATCTTGAACTCTTTTACGGCATGGTTGATGGTGACAGACATATTGGACATCTCAGCCACTTTGTCTTGTAATAACTGGCTGGCCTTTACCTGCGGCCCAAATTCAACAATATCCACCTGGCTGGCAAACTTAGTCAGGAACAAACCTTCTTCAAACCCGCTGTTACCTCCACCGATCACAAGCACTTTTTTGCCCTTATAGAACGCTCCATCGCAAGTCGCACAGAAATTAACGTTCGTGCCGATCAGTTGATCTTCCCCAGGTATCTCTAACCGGCGATATCGGGCTCCACTGGCCAGTAAAATGGCCTTCGCCCCATATTCAACCCTATCTGCTGATATCGCACACAGGTATGGACCCTGCGGAAAAATGTTGATTACTTCGTTGGCTTGTAGTATCTCGACCCCAAACCGGCGTGCCTGCCGCCCCAGGCGATCCCCAAATTCTGCTCCGGGTATACCCTCATCAAATCCAGGAAAATTATCGAGCGTCTGCGTGACGCCAGCCTGGCCTCCAAGACCGGCTTTCTCGATGACCATTACATCCTTGCCTTCGCGCGCTAGATATATGGCAGCCGTCAGGCCAGCCGGGCCGCCGCCGATCACTATCACATCGTAAAACTGGCGCTGCGCCCGGGTTTGCAGCCCCAGCTTTCTCGCCAGCTCTGCATTAGAAGGCTCGACCAGGATCGAGCCATCCGGGAAGACGATGGTCGGTATAATTCGCATCCCGTTGTTTGCCTTTTCTACATACGCCATGGCTTCGGGATCCTGCTCGATATCGATATTCACGTATGGAACCCGCTGCTCGCCAAAAAACTTCTTGGCGCGCTTACAATCTGGGCACCAGACGGTGCTGTAAACCGTAATTTGGTTATTCATTTTCAATTCCTCGGGGCAATTGATTAGTTTTCCTAATTTCCTGGATTGTGATTACGCTGGATGCTGTCGATACAATATAAGGAACGATCATGGATAAGGCAATTCGAAACAGGCGCAAATAATCCAGCTCGCAGCGCCACAGCGCGTCGGCATGATTGATGAGGATCAAGAGTGAACCGACGATGATCGCCGAGTAGGTCGCGCGGCGAACAACGGATCTTGAAAAACAAAGGGCCAGGATGTCAGGCATTTTACTCACCCACCCAGATGTATGATTGTTTCATGAACGAAAAGGGCTCCAACGTCGATTCCCAATGATGGAGCGGCATACAGCTCTGGGGGTACTCCGATGTCAGCCAGGTAAAGATCGCCGACAAAGGGCTTCGCTTGGGGTGTCATCAATCCAATCTTAGGCAGTGCCAGTGTCATTGTGGCGGTTGCGCGACTACAAGGGTTTCCCGGGATACCTGTTGTCGTATTCAATCCGGACGGTGTGTCTAGCGCCAGCACCGGACGAGCGGCATCATTAACGTGTCTGATCCAGTCCGCGATCATGCCACGCGGGTCGCCGGTTAATCCATAGCCGATCATCGCATCAATGACCAGGTCAACCGAATCTAGGACAATCGTTTCTCTGTCTGTTATTCCCATCATCTCTAAGATGTGGAACTGGTGTGCAGGTACGTCCTTCAACTTCTCTCTCCCGGGGAGAACTTTCAACGCGATATCAGCGTCCCAGTTGTGCAGATGGCGGGCAGCTACCATGCCTCCACCGCCGTTGTTGCCAGCTCCGCAAAGCACTGCGATGCGTTTTGTGCGCACGTCTCCACCCAGCAGCCGCCGGCTCAACTCAGCCAGGTTTCTTCCGGCGTTTTCCATCATCTGGATCAACTGGATACCGTATTCCTCGATTATTAAACGGTCAACTTCGGCCATTTGCTGGGTGGTAATAGATGGGACCTGCATCAATATTTTCCTCGCTCACTCCACAAACTAGACAATCCGTATTATATGATTCTTACTTGGATGATGATGTATAATCCCACCTGATGCCTAAGCGTACGAACGAACAATGGATTAATGATCTCCAAGTCGAAGGTGGACAGCGCGAATCAGCTCTGGCTGATTTACGGCAGGTCATCCTGACTGGATTACCTTACGCACTCAATAAGTGGATACCCACCAATGACCCTCGCTTCGCCTCATTGGCAGAAGAGGTTGCTCAAGATACCCTGCTGCGTGTTTTAGACCGCCTGGGTACGTTTGAAGGGCGCAGCCAGTTCACTACCTGGGTGCACAAGATCGCCGTGCGCATTGCCCTAACCGAGCTACGGCGCAAGCGGTGGGAGAATGTTTCATTAAATGAGTTGGTAGAAGGAGAAGAAACTCCCCCGATGGGAGGCTTGATGATGGACCATCAAGCTACCACACCGGAAGATCAAGTCGAGGGTGCTGATGTGATGCAGCGCCTGCAGCGGATTATTGCTGAGGAATTATCGGATAAACAGCGCCAGGCGATGATGGCGGTTGCCATCCAGGGGATGCCGCTCGAAGAAGTCGCTCGCCGGATGGGAACCAACCGCAATGCGCTTTATAAATTGATGCACGACACCCGTTTGCGTATCAAGCGCCGGTTGGCGAAGGAAGGCCTCACCCCTGAGGATGTCCTGGCAGTTTTCGAAAATAGGTAAGATTACAAGGATCGGCGCTGTCCGGATATAGAGAGATCATGAGCAAAGATAATTTTTTCAAACGGTTCCTCCAACGGATCAATATTTTTAAGAGGTCGTCTCGCCCGAGCGCATCACCAGCCACAAATAAAGAAATGCTGGCTAAGCTGGTGCGAATGGTGAATGATACTGACGAAATTGAGATAAGTTGTGACGATGTGCTGGACTTGCTCGACCAATATGTGGAATTGGAAGCACGCGGCGAAAATGTTGCCCATCTGCTGCCTCTGGTTAAAAAGCATTTGGAACGGTGCCGCGATTGTTATGAAGAATACGAAGCTCTGGAGAGAGTCTTTGAAGCCACAGCCTTGCAAAATTAACTGAGTGTAGCCAGGGCTTTCGTGTCTAATCCCGATCTGATTTCCCGCTACAACTATGATGAATTCATCCCAGCCAATTTTGAGCCGTGGATGAATTTTGATTCCAGCCCTATGTTAGGCGAATCCGCACCCGATTTCCCCCTTTGGGATTTAGAGCAAAAAGAGACAACTTTACGGCAAATAGTATCCCTAAATCTATATACAATTGTCGAGTTCGGCAGCTTTACCTGACCGTATTGTGGGATGGCGGCGCCATCCATGAATGCAATTGCTGATCAGTATGCCAGCCTGGGTGTTGGCTCGATCTTCATATACACACATGAAGCACATCCAGGTGAATACTATCCCCACCTGACCTCGATGGAGCAGAAATTCAGACACGCCAGGGCTTTGAGAGACGTTCTGGGTGTGACACGCCCGATTTTTGTGGATGCCCTGGATGGGGCCTGTCACCGGGCTTATGGTTCTATGCCCAATATGAGCTGGATTATTAGTCGTTCTGGTATGCCCGTTTACAAGTCCGACTGGTCCGATTCGCACAGTGTGCAAAATGCCATCGAATATTATCTACAAGTGGCTGATAGAAGGCGAGAAGGGGAGCGTATGGCGCCTTTCGGGGTAGAGCGGCTGGATTTTCGCATCCAGGATCAGCAGGCATTTTATGCGGGCTTGGAAAGAAACGGGCTGAAGGCAGTGAGTGAATTTCGAGAGGCTTTCCGATAATTCGCCTGAGGGTTAATATATCTCCGCTGTGATTTGCTCCATAAGTTCAGCGGTCAGGGGCCCAACATGGATCGTTTGCACGATACCCTGCGGATCGATAAACCAGGTGGTAGGCAATCCCTGCGGCCGAAAGTGCTCTGCGATTGTGCCGTCAGGATCTAAAACAAGCGGATACGGCACGCCAAAATCCTGTTGGTAGCTGAAGACAGCCGATTCATTTTCTCCAACACTTAAGCCGATCAGTTCAACCTTATCCTGATTCGCCTGGTAGAACTCGACCAGGTCCGGTGTTTCCGCGCGGCAGGGACCGCACCAGGAGGCAAAGGCATTGATCAACACAACCTTGCCATGCAGATCACTTGTCATCAATTCCCTACCATCAAAGATTGTCAAACGGATATCGGGAATGGCCTCACCGATCGCAGTCCCGATTCGCACGTTGGATGTATCAGTGTCATTTTGACGAGTAACCAACCAAATCCCTGCGACACCTGCAATCATCGCCATAGCTAACCAGAGAAAATGTCTTCGAGTACTCATATGCAACCTTTAAAATTCTTCGATTGATGGGTTAGCCCCGATATGAAGAGCAGGGCTAACCCATTCCAGAAGGTATGGTTAATATATTTGGGGCAGGATTGAATTCCTACCCCGCCAAACTCGAATGAATTTAGCCACATCAGCTGCGTTTTACCAGGGGGATAAACACAAACGCAGTCACCAAACCGTAGATAATGTGCCCCATCAAGCTCAGCCACTGCGCCTGGCCGATAACGAAAACCATCTGAGACATGCCCAACATCAGGGGCATCAGCACCAGGGCGCCAAGTACCCACCAGATTACTCCGTTTATGATCCCACCGATGAGAGCTGTGGTTGCATTGACTGCAAACCTGCCAGCCACCAATCCGTAGACGGCGCCGATAAAGGCACTGATCACCATGTGGACGATGAAGCCGATGACCGCGTTTTCCTGGCGGACAAGCATGCCCACCATGGGCAGCATGCCCATCATCCCCATCATCATGCCGAAAATCGCGCCGCCAGCGAGACCGGCAATGGCGCCTGATGTGGCAAGCTTGGTGGGTGAAATACTAACTTTTTGATCGATTGTTGTTGCAGACATATAATTCTCCTTTGTAGAAAATCAATTGAAAGACTGGATGCTCACTATTAATTATGATGAGGCGAAAAAACGAAATCTTACCTAATTTACCGAATACAAACTTGTGGATGCAGATTTAGTAAGGTATCGGGCTGACAAATCGTCAGTCAATTAACAAAGCAAAGTTCACTCATTGATTGGAGATGACTATGATTACAGAAGGATTTTTATATGGTGGTTCCCTTATTGCTGCGCTGCTTGCTTTCGTCCCGCTAAGCGTAATAGCCAGCAGGAATCAGCGGCTAGCCTTTAAGACGGAAAGAGTCTTGGTGACCAGGCGGACAGTCAACACAGCAACAGCCTCAAGATCGGATCACACTCTGAAGTAAGTAGATTTAGCTCGGGATGCGGCGATCAATTTCTCCTCCTTAAAACAAAGAACCCCGGGTCTCTTACCCCGGGGTTCTTTGTTTAATGGTTTGCGACAAAAAACATCAAATTGTATTCAAATGCCAATCGTATGGCTCATAACGTAGAGTTATGACATCCTTGTATTTCGTTAACCACGCTCGCCGTCCATCGACTGGTAAGTGATCCATAAGGAATGTATAAATTCCACCCTGACCGCCGAAGTCAACTTTGAACCATTGAAAGATGCGGGAAACGACAAGCAGTTGTTTGTCTGGCTCTAGCTTTACATTTGCATCAACAAAGTTTCGGGCAGCCAGATCCAGCTGGGTCTCAATCTGATCGGCGGTATAAACTTGAAATGGTGGGCAAGACCGGCTGGCGCAGTTGAGCGCAAAGTGGATGCGCGGTTCAGGTGGCCAGATGACCCATTCATTTCTCGGATCGCAAGCCGCGAATTGTCTGCCAGGGATAAATGGATGGCCACGATTACCCCGCAAGATGCCATTTTCGATCTCATCCAGGCTGATGCGATATCCACCAACGTTGTAGGCTGCGCGTCGAAAAAAGGCGAGGAGCCCTAATTTCCCTTCGATTACACTGCGTTGGATTCCAAGCGAAATGATCGCGTCCATGACCAGCGCGTTGTACAGGTTAATCCAAAACGCCAGTTGCTCCCCCCTGGAAATCAAAGTCGTTGGATCGAAGTTCATCAAGCCAGGAGAGAGCCTATTACGATAATGTTGGTAAGCACGGCTGTCCTTCAGCGCGGCATAATCCACATAGGCGCCACTTTCATCTAGTGCAGTGATTTTAATCAAATCATCAAGGGCGCGTTTAAGTTCAGCAGCCGGGTCCGCCCCATATTCGGGAATGGACCCGGCTATCGCAACGTTCAGCACATCGTCTTCCTTGGCACCACTCAAAACATCTAAGAATTTTTCTCTCAGGCCAATCCACCGATCGAAATTGCTAATCTGAACTTCAACGTGCTGAACGGGATTGCTCGATTGAGTTTGTCCATGAGTCTGGACTTGTCCCGATCTACTCATGGACAGCCTGAACAGCCTTCAACAACTCATCCGCCTTGTTTTTAATCACAGGCGGGGGAGCAGCCCCAACCAGCCGGTCAAAAACCTCGCCCTTCTCGACAAAAAGCAGCGTAGGGATTCCTTGAACACCAAAGTGCATCGCCCACTCCGGATTTTCGTCGGTGTTTACCTTGGCGACAACCAGCTTGCCATCATGCGCTTTAGCGATTTCTTCAAGAACCGGGGCGATCATCTTACATGGTCCGCACCAGGGCGCCCAGAAATCCACAATTACCGGTAGTTCCGAGTTCAGGACTCTGGCCTCAAATTCAGCGTCAGAAATATGAATTGGTTTGTTCATTGGTTTTCCTCCGTAAAAAACATCTAATGCGGGAATATTTTCTCTCCAGCTCGAATAGCTACTTTTAGGCGGTTTTCGAACGGCGTCAGCGGGCAAGACCAGTGCTCGTTGTAGGCACAATAAGGATTGTAAGCCTGGTTGAAATCGATCAAGAATTCCCCATTTGGGAGAGGCTCTGGTTCCAGGTAGCGTCCAGCGGGATAGGTTTCTGAGCCGGCCAGGCTGTCTATAAAAGGCAAGAAAAAGCCATGCCCGTTGGCATACACAGTCAGTTCTACCTGCTGGTCATCCACTGGGAAACGGATCTTTCCAGATTTTTGGTATTGTTGGACTTCCCCGGTGGAGGTCTGGATTTGGATGGTTTGCGGATCGGAAAAACGTTCGATATGCAGCTTAAATCGCAGCTCAGGCGCTTCTGGGAAATAATCCAGGCTCTTGAATCTCTGCATTTGAGACGGCGTCAGCGGGCTCTCAGGATGCCGGGCGAAAAAAGTGTCTTTTTGACTGCGGATTTCTGCGAGTTTATCCATCGGTAATCTCCTTGTACGCATTACTTGATGCTGTTGAACGATATTTCCTTACCAAAACAATTCGCGGGCTGGAAACGTAAGAAAACTTGCAACCGGTTTGTCTGGAATAGTGAACTCCAAAATCATTGAATAAAGGATGGACTCATGCCTCGTAATCTGCCGCTGGGAAATGGCAATTTGTTAGTAGCGTTTGACAATAATTATCAGATTCGCGATTTATATTGGCCGCGTGTGGGCCAGGAAAACCATGCCCTGGGACATCCTTTCAGGATGGGCGTGTGGGTGGATGGGCAATTTCGTTGGATAGACGATGGTCGTTGGGAGCGTTTACTGCGCTACCAACCGGAAACACTCGTCACAGATGTGACCCTGAAACACCCAGATTTAAAGATTGAAATCCACGCCTCTGACGCAGTTGATTTTCACGAGAATTTACTGGTGCGGCGCTTTGAGATTAAGAATCTATCTGATCGAGCGAGCGAAGTTCGTTTGTTCTTCCATCACGATTTTCACATCGCCGGTCATGAGGTGGGCGACACGGCCTATTATGAGCCAGAGCGCAGGGCAGTCCTTCACTATAAAGGGGCTCGCTGGTTCCTCATCAACGGGGCGGTGCCAGCAGACGCGTTAGCAGTGAACACGACCTTACAAGCTACTAAAGACACGTACCCGGGGATGATCGTTGGCACCCACCAATGGGCATGCGGCCTGAAAGAAATCCGAAACCTGGAGGGAACCTGGAGAGACGCAGAAGATGGGGTTCTCTCCGGTGAAAGCGTAGCGCACGGATCGGTCGATTCGACCGTCGGTTTCACAGTGCAAATTCCCGCAAAATCCAGCCAGCTTGTATGGTTCTGGATGGCAGTAGGGGAAAACTTCGAACAGGTTGTGACGATCAACCGCATGGTCCGGCAGAGAGGTCCAGAATCTTTCTTCAAGCGGGCTGAGGCATTCTGGCGCTTGTTCCTGAACAGCCAGCTCCCCGACTTGTCCGGGCTTCCAGAGGGTGTAGCCGACCTATATAAACGCAGCTTGTTGGTAATCCGTACACAGATCGATAACGGCGGGGCGATCATTGCTGCCAATGACACCGATATTTCGTCCGCCGTGCGCGATACCTACAGTTACATGTGGCCGCGTGATGGTGCGCTGGTCGCCAACGCATTGAACCGGGCTGGTTATCTGGATCTGCCGCGCGCCTTCTTCCAATTCGCACAAAGAGCGCTCACCAATCAGGGATATCTGCTGCACAAATACAGTCCTGATGGTTCGCTGGCTTCTTCGTGGCACCCCTGGTACCGGAACGGGAAGAAAGATTTGCCCATCCAGGAAGATGAAACCGCCCTGGTCTTGTGGGCGCTTTGGGAGCATTTCGAGCGTTTTGGGGATGTGTATTTTATCAAGCCCCTCTACCGCAGCTTGATCTGCCCAATGGCAGATTTTTTGGTCGAGTTCCGCGATCCTGATACAGGCCTGCCGCTGCCCAGCTACGATCTATGGGAAGAGCGCCATGGCATCCTGGGTTGGACGGTTGGGGCGACCTATGGAGGCCTTAAAGCTGCCGAGAACTTTGCCCATGCCTTTGGCGAATTGGAGCTTGCCCATAAGTATGCCCAAGCTGCCGACGAGGTAAAGCAAGGCACAGATCGCTATCTCTGGCAACAAGATATGAACTGCTTTGCCCGCATGGTCAACCGCATACCGGATGGGAGTTGGGAAGTGGACAAGGCTGTCGATGCCTCACTGGTTGGCTTATGGCAGTTTGGCATGTACGCCCCGGATGATCCCAAGATCACCGGGACCATGCAGGCGATCCGCGAGCGGCTGTGGGTGAAGACAGAAGTGGGTGGGGTTGCACGTTATGAGAATGATTATTACCACCAGGTCAGCCAGGATATCGCCAACGTGCCCGGAAACCCCTGGTTCATTACCACCCTATGGTTAGCAGAATGGTATGCGGTTACTGCTCAAAACCCTGAAGATCTGAAATCGTCTATGGAATTGTTGGAATGGGTTGCCAGGCGCGCCCTGCCTAGCGGCGTTCTTGCCGAACAGGTGAACCCCCACACAAATGCCCCTCTCTCGGTCAGCCCGCTCACCTGGAGCCATGCGGCTTATGTTGCCACCATTCAATCCTACCTGAAGGCTTGCAGCTCATGTGAATGGATAAATAACTGAAAAAGCATGAATTATCAGTCATGAATGATTGTTAATTACCCGGCGATATCGGCGGTCAATCAGGCTTGCTGGTGGCAGAGCACAACCGCACGGTGCACAGATAAAAGGATAACCTTTATGAAAAAACGTGATAACGCGCCTGACTTTGTACTTCAATCGATAGGAGGTCAGCCCGTATCCTTGCATCAGAGTCTACAAGGCAATAGAAGCGTTTTATTGGTTTTTCTGCGCCATCTTGGTTGACTGCCCTGCCGAGAGCATGTGGCACAGTTGTGTCAGCACCTGGATGAACTCGAACAGACCCATACGCAAGTCTTGATCATTACTTTCGGCTCCCTATTGGGAGCCCAAACCTGGCTCGAGGAAACTTGTTCTCCATTTCGGCTGCTCTTGGATCCGGAAAGGAAAGTCTACCATGCTTACAGCCTGGAACGATCGCTCTTGCGTTCCTGGAATTTACACACGCTGTGGACTTATATAAAGCTCCTGACTTCTGGTCGTAAGTGGCGTGGTATACAAGGTGATTCGGCGCAATTGGGTGGGGACTTCATCATTGATTCCCAAGGTAAAATCCACCTGGCATATCGCAGTCATGATCCCACTGACCGCCCACCTGTGGAAGACCTTCTTGTTATTTTACGATCTATTCATAAATCCTGAGGAGTATCAGCCACATTCTAAGAGTAATCCACTGGTAGAGAGGTTTGGTGCATCGTGGGGTAACTCTTTTGGATTTGGCCCATTTCGCAGGTAATTAAACCGACTGTAACTATGTCTATACCCTGGAAAATTTAATACCTAACGTAGCTTTTGTGCAAATAGC
>JAQBDA010000004.1:0-13139 GCA_032124675.1 Chloroflexota bacterium | reverse complement strand
TTTTTTTATAATTTTTTTTCCTTTTTTCTGGTTTTTGGGGGTGTGGTGGGGGGGGCTGCCCCCCCAAAACCACCCCCGTCATACCACCAACTGCATATCCCTATCTAACTGAAAAATTCGCCAGATACCAATATAATGTCTTAGGTCAGCAGTGGTAAAATCTAAAAGCAGCAAGAGTATACAATGACTGATTCCGTTTTGTTGAACAATCGCTACCAGCTCCAGGAAATGCTGGGCAGTGGTGGCATGTCGGTAGTCTATCGCGCCCACGACCGAATGTTGGAGCGCGATGTTGCCATCAAGATTTTGAGGGAGGCTTACTCCGGCGATGAGGACTTCCGCAGCCGCTTCCATCAGGAAGCAAAAGCGGCGGCTAATCTCTCACACCCAAACATTGTAACAATCCACGATTTCGGACTGGATACAGGCAGGCTGTTTATCGTGATGGAATTCGTACCCGGTGATCATTTAAAAAACATGATCAAGAAGCGCAGAAGATTTTCCATCGATGACACACTGACCTTGATCGGACAGGCGTGTGCGGGTATCGGCTACGCTCACCGGGCAGCACTGGTCCATTGTGACGTCAAACCACATAATATGCTGATCACACCGGATTTCCGCTTGAAAGTGGTAGACTTCGGCATCGCCAGAGCCATTGCTACGATACATCCGGAGGAGAAATTCGATGTTGTCTGGGGATCACCGCAGTATTTTTCACCGGAACAGGCCGCAGGCAGCCATCCTTCCCCTGCGTCGGATGTTTATGCAATCGGGGTCATCATGTACGAGATGCTCACTGGAGAGCTTCCCTTCAGCGCTTCCTCTCCTGAAGAACTGGCCCGGCTGCACAGAGAACTGCCGCCCCCATCTCCTAGCCAGCTGAACCAGAATATTCCCCCGGCTCTGGAGCAGATCATCATCAAGGTGTTATCCAAGGAACCATCTGCCCGCTACAGGACTGCCGACCAATTAGGCAGGGTTTTGTCTTCCTTCAGCCAGCATTCCAGCTCTGTCTCCAGTCTAGAGACCCCATCAGCACCTGATCCAATGGAAGTGCGCCCAACCCCTGAACCTCCCCCTCTAGCACCTGTGCCCAGCTACAGCCGGAATTCTCCTCGCCGTTCTGCGCCACGGGTTCAAGCATATAAACCCGCAACCAGCAGTGCACCTCCAGCTGCGAAAGACCCCTTGAAAGTCGACTGGATTAGCATATTACTCGGGCTGCTGGCTTTGATCGCCATCGGAGGCCTGCTCCCGTTCTATTTATGGGTGATGTTTTTATATCGCTAGTTCTTATTCGATACCTATGACTGTTTCTCAGAGCAGCAATAACACTATATCGATATTACCCCCACCTGGTAGTTTAAAAGCAAAATCACGGATTACGCCGCGATTTCCTTGTGCTGTATTGCTGCTGCGTGATCGGTCAGGTAGTCTTAACCAGCGTACGAATGCACTTTGTGCAGAGCACCTTGCGCACCTTTTTTCCATCTTCATAAACCGTAATAGTCTGAAGGTTAGGTTTGAAAGTGCGTGGGGTCGCCTTTTTAGACCAGGGGCGATTTCGTCCGAAGGTGGTTTTCTTACCGCAATGTGCGCATTTAGCCATAATTCCACTTCCTTACATCTATACGATCTTCAAATGAGCGATATAATTGGATAATTCTCCACTCCATTTGGCTGTCTGCCCAGGGATACCTAGCTTACAGCCGTGCAATATTACCACAAAACACGACCGATATCAAGCTATGATGATGGAAAAATCCAGGGGAAGGATATGACCAGCGAAGAAACAAAATTAGGGAGCATCCATGTCTCTCAACGTGCAATTGCAACGATTGCATACCACGCTGCCCGGGCTTCATACGGAGTAGTCGGGTTGGCGTCAAAGAATCTTGTCTCCGGGATCAGCAATGTCCTGGTTAAAGATCCGACGCGCGGCATCGAAGTGCAGTACGATGGGAATAAGATCAATATAGATGTCTATATCATCATCGAATACGGTACGCGGATTAAGTCTGTCGCCTCAAGTGTCGGCAACACCATCCGTTATCATGTAGAAAAGGCACTCGGCATTCCAGTGAATCAGGTCAATGTGCACGTTCAGGGTCTGCGAGTGAGCGAATTGGATTGACTTTCGGATATGAGTGAAGAGCCGGAAACCACCCTCACACATCAGGTATTGAAAAGCTATCGAGATCGACCCCTAGACGGCGCATCATTAAAAGTGCTGGTCGAAGCCGGTCTGACCTGGCTGCGAACGAACCAGCAGTTGGTGAACGCTTTGAACGTCTTTCCCGTTCCGGATGGAGATACCGGAACGAACATGGTGCTTACCATGCAGTCAGCGTTGGATGAGATCAGCCTCTCGCCGGACAGGAATTTTGGAAAGATGGCACATGCTGTCGCCCATGGAGCCCTGATGGGCGCCCGCGGAAATTCGGGCGTAATCCTTTCACAGATCTGGCGCGGTTTTGCCCGCGCGGTGGATAACCTGGATGTGCTGGACGCAGCCAGCCTGGTACAGGCTTTCATCAGTGCCCGGGATACGGCATATAAAGGGGTTGTTCGCCCGGTAGAAGGCACCATCCTGACTGTGATAAAGGATATTGCTGCGGCCGCGGAGGAGAGCATAAAGAATACGGCTGACCCCTTCGTGCTGCTGGAAGATGTGGTGCGCGCGGCGGATGCTTCCGTACAGTATACGCCCGAGCTGCTGCCGGTCCTCAAAGAAGCCGGGGTTGTGGATGCTGGCGGGAAAGGTCTGTACTTCATATTGGAAGGTATGCAGCGGCTTGCATATGGTCAGTCATTAGATACCCCGCACATATCAGTGCAGCCCCTGGGGGGCATGAAACTCGAAGACAGCCTGGAGACTATCGAACCCGGGCAGGATTATGAAGTGGTTGTGGATTTCCGACCCAGCGGTTTATTGGAGCTTGAGAAGTTTTACCAATCATTGGAAGCGATGGGGACCTCGATACAGGTCGGCGAGGGAGACGGAATCTACCGCGTGCATATCCACGTCCCGACCGAGAAGATATATGAGCCGATCACTTACACGCTGTCGCTGGGTACGGTGACCAAAGTCGCGATTGAGAACCTGATCGACCAGATGGAAGGCTTGCAGCGAGCGGCCGGTAAATCTAAGCTGACCCTGGCACCTGTCGAACCGGACCAGATTGCAGTGGTTGTGGTCTCCCCTGGTCCGGGAATCGCCCGGATTTTCGCCAGTCTGGGGGCAGCAGCAATCGTAGAGGGCGGTCAGACGATGAACCCCAGCACGCAGGAGATCATCCACGCCTTTGAAAACCTGCCCACCGACAAAGTCGTGATCTTACCCAATAACAAGAATATCATCATGGCTGCAAAATCTGCCGCAGGACTGACGGTGAAACGTGTGCACGTTGTCCCCAGCAAGACCATCCCACAAGGGTTGGCTGCCATGTTCCGCCTGGCACCGCAAGGTGATCTCGAGCGGGTTGTCGAGGATATGACCGCTGCGATAGAGGATGTTGAAACGGGTGAGATTACCATCGCCACTCGCAGCGTGGAGATCGATGGTGTTGTAGTTAAAGAAGGGCAGGTGATCGCTCTGCACAACGGGAAGATGATCCTGGCTGCTGAGACGCTTGATGATGCCTGCCTGGGTTTTTTGAAATCAGCACAAGCAGAAGATTTTGAGATGATCACCCTATATTCCGGTGAAGATATTTCCAGGCAGGAATTGAACCGGATTGCCGACCTGGTCCGCAGGACCTACCCCTCACAGGAAATCGAACACCAGGAGGGCGGGCAGCCCCATTATCAGTTCATCATTTCAATAGAATGAGCTCCAAGGGCGTTGACCCGCATGCCGCAGAGATCGCCATCGTTACCGACAGCACAGCCGATATTCCTGTTGAATTACGGAATCGCTTTCAAATCCACGTTATCCCGAATATCATCATTATCGATGGAAAAAGCCTGGAGGATGAAGTTGATATAACCCGGCAGGAATTTTACGAATATCTTGCCTCCAGCAAAGCTCTGCCAACAACTGCCACAGCCTCCTCCGGCGCGTACCAGGGGAAATATCAAGCGCTGTTCAACCAGGGATACCAGCACATCCTCTCGGTTCATCCCCCCAGCCATCTCAGCGGTATATACAATGCTGCCTGGATCGCTTCACAGGATTTCCCGGGTAAAGTTACCATTATCGACAGCAAGCAGCTAACCCTCGGTCAAGGATTCCAGGTAATTGCGGCTGCTGAAGCTGCCCAGCAAGGAAAACCTCTAGGGGAGATATTAGAACTTATGAACTCAGTCCGCCAGCGGGTGCGCTTATTCGCCATGTTGGACACGCTCGAATATATCCGGCGAAGCGGGCGTGTATCCTGGACGAAGGCACGACTGGGAGAATTGCTGCGCATCAAGCCATTTGTCGAAGTCAGAGACGGGCAGGTACTGAGCTTGGGAGAGACGCGAACCACCAAAAAAGGGCATGCCCGCTTGAGAGATCTGCTGCTCAACCTGGGACCGATCGAAAAAGTGGCTATTTTACACTCCAATTCAGAAGATCAAGCCCATCATTTTTTATCTGATCTGCCCGAGTCGCTGCCCGATGCTCAAATCTTAGTAAATATCACCAGCGTTATCGGCACACATGTGGGACCAAACGGGCTCGGGTTTGTCGCCGTTCTGCGCTGATGAGCATTTCCACTGCTATCTGCGTGACTGCTGGCACAGTATTCCTGGCCGCCAGGCTTGGTGAGGGATGGTAAAATAGTCACCGGATGAAGCAATCGATTCAGTTTTTATATAAAATTTTCAAACTTGAAGGTGACCGTGGTTATGATAACCGCGCGGTTGTCGGTGGGCTGGATCGCATCCTGGCAACCTGGGAAGCAGATGCCCGGCTGGAAGAGCTTCCTGAAGATGTCATTCAAGCGGTAATCGTACGACTACGCGATTACTCACGTTTGAGCGCCAGTTCCCGCGCAGAAGCCCTGGGAGGGTTATGGCGCCGCCTGCAGCAGGATGCCGGAGCAGAGCCGCTTGAATTTCCCCCCGCAGGGGATGAAGCCGCACATGAAGAGTCCCCATCTATCATTGCTCCGGACACAAAAGCAGTTCCCGAAGCACCGGTAGAGGCAGAGCAGCCGGTCATCAAGCGCGCCAGGCGACATTCACCCCCACATCCTGCAGAGGTAATGACCGATCTTCACGACAATTCCTCTGGTCTGGATGCCCCGGTTACTGTCCTTGATGGCGTTGGTGCGCGGTACGCCACTACCCTGGAGCGACTGGGGCTCAATTCCCTGCGCGACATGCTGTACAATTTCCCGCGCCGCTATATCGATTATTCCAGACTGGTACCGATCAACCGGCTGCACTACGGTGACATCGTTACCGTGATCGGGACGATCCAAAACATTTCCACACACCCAATGCGTTCCGGAAATTCAAAACGGGTTGAGGCAGTCTTGAGCGATGGTACCGGTGCGTTACGGATCACCTGGTTTAATCCATATGCGGCAAAACGGTACAGCAGCGGTATGCAGATATCGGTTTCAGGCAAAATTGACCAGTACCTGGGCCGATTGGTCATGAACACCCCGGAAGTCGAGAGCCTTGACCAACAGCAGTTGAGCACCAACCGCATCGCACCCGTGTATCCGCTGTCTGGACCCATCACACAGAAGTGGATGCGCGGGATGATGCACAAGGTGATCACACATTGGGCGCCTCGAACCCACGATCCATTACCGGAACAGGTGCGCAGTGCCGCAGACCTGGTAACCCTTTCCGAGGCATTGCTGCAAATCCATTTCCCTGACTCATGGGAAGGGCTGAAATCAGCGCAGCAGCGTCTTGCTTTCGATGAGATCTTTTACCTACAACTCGGCGTGGAGAGCCAGAAGCGCGCATGGAAATCTCGGACAGGCAGGATTTTCGAGACACCGGAGGAAGTGCTGGATCAGTACAAGCAGCTGCTGCCGTACGAGCTTACCGGCGCCCAGCAGAATGCAGTTTCCGATATCCGGCAGGACCTGAGTTCCGGGTCCCCTATGAACCGGCTGGTGCAAGGTGATGTCGGGTCTGGGAAGACCGTGATCGCAGCCATGGCGATTGCCATGCTCACCCGGCACGGATCACAGGCTGCGCTGATGGCGCCTACCAGCATCCTGGCTGAGCAGCACTACAGGAGTCTGATTGACCTGCTGTCGAGCAGCCTCCAGGCGCTCGATGGTGGAGAGATACGCTTGCTGATCGGTTCAACCCCCGAATCAGAAAAAGAAGAGATCCGTGCAGGTCTGGGGGATGGTGCAATTAAGCTGGTGATCGGCACCCATGCCCTGATCGAGGACCCGGTGGTCTTTGCTGACCTGGAGCTTGCCGTGGTGGATGAGCAGCACCGGTTCGGTGTCGAGCAGCGCGCTTTGCTTCGTTCGAAGGGTACCAATCCCCACCTGCTGATGATGACTGCCACACCGATCCCGCGCTCATTAGCTATGACCGTCTACGGTGACCTGGAGCTATCGATCATCGACGAGCTCCCCCCCGGTCGCCTCCCAGTGGGGACATATGTACTCACTCCACTGGAACGCGAACGAGTATACCGCCTGATCAAGAGCCAGGTGGATTCCGGTCACCAGGCATTCATCATTTATCCTCTGGTGGAAGAGTCAAATGGTGACCATATGGCAGCAGTAGAGGGTCGTGATCGACTGCAAAATGATATTTTCCCCGAGTACAGGCTTGGGCTGCTTCACGGCAGGCTGCGACCTGAGGAAAAAGATGATGTCATGCAACGCTTCAGCCGGGGAGAAGATCAGATAATGGTCTCGACCTCTGTCGTAGAGGTTGGCGTGGATATCCCGAATGCAACCGTTATGCTGATCGAAGGGGCAAACAGGTTCGGTCTGGCACAGCTGCACCAATTCCGTGGCAGAGTTGGGCGCGGCACAGATAAAGCCTATTGCCTGCTGATACCTGAGACTGCTGACGATATCGAAAATGAACGGCTTCAAGTGATGGCGCAGACCAACGATGGCTTTGAGCTGGCGGATCACGACCTTCGCCAGCGAGGTCCGGGTGAATTCCTGGGCACCAGACAGTCCGGCTACAGCGAATTACAGATGGCGAGCCTGACCGATATTCCATTAATCGAAAAAGCCCGCCAGCAAGCGCAAGCAGTATTAGAGAACGATCCGGACTTGCAGCTCCCCGAGAACCAGCTGCTACGATTATATTTAGACAGGTCTTGGGGATTGAGCAAGACAGACATCAGTTAATCATCAGTGAGGCGTTATGGTCCGTGCCGTATTTCCAGGGACATTCGACCCGATACACCTGGGACATATCGATATTGCCTACCGGGCAACCAAACTGTTCGACGAAGTGATCATCGCGGTATACGATCGACCGCTGAAATCACTGCTCTTCTCACCAGAAACTCGCATAGATCTTGCACTGAAGTCATTTAATGAGAACCGGAAGATCAGGGTCATGGGCTACAGCGGGCTGACAGTAGAATTCTGCAACCAGGTAAACGCTCAGGTAGTTGTGCGCGGTCTGCGCGTGTTCTCTGATTTTGAGTACGAGTTCCGCATGGCTCTGGCCAATCACCGCCTGGCGCCTGAAATTGAATCCGTTGCGCTGATCACAGCCGAGGAGCATACTTTCCTATCCTCCTCAACTGTGCGCGAGATCGCATCGTTGGGCGGCGATGTATCCAGCATGGTACCCATACACGTGGAGAACGCGATGCGGGCCAGGTTTTTAGAGTTGGGAGACGGGCAGCAAATCATCCCAACAACATCTTTACGAGATTGATTGCTGCAGCAAACCATTTTTGTTATTGACGAAACTCGATTTTGCATGTAATTTAATGTCAGGCACAATCACCAACACCCATGCTTAGCTGGAAGGGGAGAGGCTCATATGGACATAATGCATCTAGTAGACCGACTGGAAGAATTGATCAACCGCAGCCGCGCGATCTGGTTCACCCACAATGTTATCGTTGATGAAGACCGTGTGCTTGATCTCATTGACCAGATGCGCGTGGCGATTCCAGAGGAAGTAAAGAAAGCCCAACAGCAGATCGCCCAGCGTGACCGCATCGTGGCCCAGGCTCACGAGGAGGCAAACCGAACCCTGGCAATTGCCCGAGAAAAAAGCGACCAGCTCGTCGCTCGGGACTCCATTGTACAGGCTGCCCAGGCCCGCGCCGACCAGATTGTGCTCCAGGCCAAAGCCGATGTCTCCCATATCCGCCAGGATGCCGATGACTACGTGATCGATACACTACGCCGCCTGGAGATGGAAATGGATCGCATGCTCATCCAGGTGCGGAATGGGATTCGTACACTGGAAAATGAGAGTCCCGCGGTCCCCCAATCCCAGGACGTGACAGAAGTATCAACCGAGTAGCGCTCAACCTGGTCCCTTTTCCAGCCAGAGAACCAGCCAGGGGCTGACGCCATCTTCCCCTCCTAAGTATCGCCCCAACTCACTCCAAGGCAGCAAGCCTTGGAGTGGGTTTTCATATGATCGGCCAAGGTACGTGTTCTGGAAAATAAGACGGTAAAATATCTATACTGTGGGTAGCTTGAAGGTGTATCTGAAAGGAAGGTGGCAAACATGAGCAGCTCGTTCGATTTCGGCGGGCAGATAGTCTGGCGCCCGACGCCGGAACATATCGAGAACGCCAACCTGACGCGCTTCATGCGGCTTCATAATGTCCCGGGGTTTGACGAGCTGATGAAGCGTTCTACGGAGGATGTGGCCTGGTTCACCGAGGCGCTGCTCAATTACCTGGATATCCGCTTCTACAAGCCCTATACCCAAGTCGTAGACCTGACCCGGGGGATCGCCTGGCCAGAATGGTGCCCTGGTGGAGAGATGAATATCATCCACAACTGCCTGGACAAATATGCCGGTACGAGCCAGTTCAAAGAACCAGCGCTGATCTGGGTAGGAGAGGGTGGAGAATCACGCCGGCTCACATATGCCGACCTCTATCGTCGGGTCAACCAGGCTGCCAATGCGCTCCGCAGTTTGGGCATCCGCAAAGGCGATGCTGTCGGGCTGTTCATGCCGATGACACCCGAGATCGTCACAGCCTTGCTGGCTGTCGCCAAGATCGGCGCAGTCATCCTGCCGCTGTTTTCGGGTTATGGTGCCAGTGCAGTCGCCTCTCGCCTGGCAGATGCGCAAGCAAAAGTGCTTTTCACTGCAGATGGATATTTCCGGCGCGGCAAAGCAATCTCCATGAAACCCGTGGCTGATGACGCTGTCTCCCAGGTACCCAGCGTCCAACATATGATCGTCCTCAACCGTGCAGACCAGCCTGTGACGATGCTCCCGGGCAGGGATCACTGGTGGCATGAACTTATCGACAGCCAACCGGTAGGGGCGCTAACTGAGGTTACCGCGGCTGATGATAGGCTGATGGTAATCTACACCTCCGGAACGACTGGTCGCCCAAAGGGCGCTGTCCACACCCACTGCGGGTTCCCGGTCAAAGCGGCCCAAGATATGGCATTCGGCACCGACCTGCACCCCGGACAGATCATCTATTGGGTGACGGATATGGGTTGGATGATGGGTCCCTGGTTGGTGTTTGGGACACTTTTATTACACGGAACCATGCTGATCTACGATGGCGCACCGGATTATCCTGGTCCGGACCGGCTCTGGGAGCTGGTGGAACAATATAAGATCTCTGTCCTTGGGGTCTCACCCACCCTTATCCGGGCGCTGATCCCGTATGGTGAAGCGCTGCTGAGCAAGCATGACCTGTCCTCGTTGCGCCTGTTTGCTTCCACAGGCGAGACCTGGAACCCGGATCCCTGGATGTGGCTGTTCGAGAAGGCGGGGGGCAGCCTGCTGCCGATCGTCAATTACTCGGGGGGAACCGAAATCTCCGGTGGGATTGTGATGGGGAACCCAATATTGCCCATCAAACCCTGCTCATTCTCTGCACCCTGCCCGGGCATCGCAGCCGATGTGTTCGACGAGAATGGGATGCCCGTCCGGGAGCAGGTTGGCGAGCTGGTCATCAAAGCCCCATGGATCGGTATGACGCGCGGCTTCTGGAAGGACCCCAAGCGGTATACAGAGACATACTGGTCGCGGTGGGAAAATGTCTGGGTGCACGGTGATTTCGCCGCCATCGATGAAGACGGGCTGTGGTACATTTTAGGCCGCTCGGATGACACGATCAAAATCGCCGGTAAACGCCTGGGACCAGCTGAGGTTGAGTCGGTACTGGTGGACCATCCGGATGTTGTCGAGGCGGCAGCAGTAGGGGTCCCCGACGAGATCAAAGGGAGCGCTTTGGTGGCTTTCTGTGTACTGGCGGAAGGCTGCCAGGCGTGTGACGACCTGCGCCAGGAACTGCACGCCATGGTGGTGGTTGCGTTGGGGAAAGCCCTCGCTCCGAAGGCGATCCTTTTTGTCACCGATCTACCGCGGACTCGCAACGCCAAACTGATGAGACGGATCATCCGGGCCGCCTACCTGGGAGAGGACACCGGCGATATCTCTTCCCTGGTAAATCCGGAAGCTGTCGAAGAAATTCGCAGGGCAGTCTGATGATTGAAATCAAGTACGAACGAGTGTATACTATGTGAACAGGAGAACAAATATTGTCTGGGTCAAGTGTGACTGTAGCTAACACGGGAGGGCGTCATGACACAACAGCAGGATGAAAAATTCAACGAAAAGGAACGCGAAAAGAGCGATGAGAAATCAGCTCAGGAAAAAAGCTGGGATGAGAAGTGGCAGAGCGACCCGGTCAACGCCGTTGTCTGGGCGCTGATATTCATGTGGGCGGGATTGGTCCTTCTGGCGAACAACCTTGGTTATCTGGATGCCATTCAGACGACAGCCCAGGGCATACCCGGGATGTGGTTCTTAGGTAATAATGCGGTCTGGTCGACGATCTTCATTGGGGCAGGCGTGATCGTGCTGCTGGGCGTGCTGGCGCGCTTGCTGGTCCCGGCCTATCGCAGACCGATCGGGGGGGCGATTTTCTTTGGATTTGCCTTGCTGGCTATCGGTCTGGGTAATATGATCGGATGGAACTTGATCTGGCCGATCTTCCTGATCGGTTTAGGATTGTCGATCATTTTACGAGGCATGTTCCGTTAGCTGCCGGTAAGCCCTGCGGTCACAGCTGACCGAAGTTGAATGTCAAGAACTCATCCCATGCATATCGCAGGGGCGTAAACCATTCTTCGCGCCCGATACAGCGGTAGTATGGAGGCCGGACAGCCAGAATAGTATCGCCGATGCGGTAGCGCGGCAGGATCGGTGTTGAAACGATCAACCCGCCGATATCACCCGGGCGCATCTCATGCAGCAGCTTGATGCCGCGCCGCGTTTGGACTTCGAAGAAGAACATATCGTAGTTCGGCACCCAGCCGCGTTTCTCGTCACGCTGCTGCCCGAACATGCCCTCGGTAGCCCCGTAAATCTCCCGGACCACTGTATCCCCGTATAAAGCATTGAGTGAGGCGTGGTAGCGCGTATTGATACCCGGGACGCTGCCCAGCGTCATCACCTGCGTCTTCCAGACCTCCTTTGGATATACTTTGTGTTCACGTTTCAAGTAGCGCGCAAACCGGATCGCGGTCGGGCACACTCCCCCCACCAGGGTGACATTCTCCCCTTTACATTTCTCGTAAGCCAGTTCGAAGCGCCGCTCCCAATCTTTAATTGACTTCCCACCCCCCAGAGCGTCTATATCCTCCTGCGCAGGCACTGAGCGCACCGGAGTCACCAGGGACACAAACTTTGTATATATCCCGGAACTATAGCCGTATTCAAGCTCACGCTCCCCTGCTTGAACCTTCCCGACAACGGAAGGAAAGTTCAGGTTCAGATTTACCCCGGAGAAAATATCATAACGTTCGGTGCTGGCGACAAAATTCATCACCGCCCGCCCTGCGCTCACCCGCATTCGCATATCTGTCGGCGTCATGGGGATGAACTTCGATTCTCCTTTCGTAGTCCCACGGGTGATCGCCCAACCTAGCGGTTCTTCCCACAGCAGCAGCTCGTTATCACCGCCCATGACCTGATCGATCAGCGGCCGGTAGTCCTCGTAGCGCATTACCGGGAAAGCACGCCTGTAATCGTCGATGTCCCCGATCTGATCTGCGCCATGCTGTTGGCCGTACCTCGTTTTGGCGTAGTCTCCAACCAGTTTGTGGAGCACTTCCTCCTGAGCTTTCGCTGGGTCTTCCAGCGCTGTATACCATGGCTTGAGCAAGCTCTGCACGAGCTGAGCGGCTGCTTGAGGGTCGAGATTCATAGATAGTCCTTCTCTTTGAGCACCTGAAGGAGTTTCTCCTTATCGAAATTCAAGATGACCTCCCCATCGATCTCGAAGGTAGGCGAAATCTTAAAACCGCCTCCCCAGGTCCGCACCTGGGCTGCCGCGGTTGGGTTCTCGCTGATGTTCACTTCAGTAAATTCAAGGTCGCGCTCTTGAAGCCAGCTGCGCGCTCTGCGGCAGTCAGGGCACCAGAAAGTACAGTACATTACGATGCCGCCCTGGGGCAGCTCCTGGACTTCAACAGGCTCCTCCTCCAGCACTGCCCGCGACGCTGACGGCTCGATATCCAGCAGGATATCGAGCACATCATCGTTCTCCGGCTGCTCATCGATATCGTATATTTTGGCAAAACAGATCATGCCGGCCCTGTCGATGACGAAAATCGCCCGTTCGGAGTATCCCTCTGTGCGCAGCACGCCATAACGGTGCGAGACGCGTCCGTGAGGCCAAAAATCGCTCAACAGATGATAATTTATACCCCCCAGACTCTCTGCCCAGGCCTTCAATACTGGTATGTGATCGATGCTGATGCCCAGAACCTGAGCATTTAATCCCTCAAATTTAGCCTTGTCGGCCTCATAAGTCGGGATCTGGCTCGTTCAAACCGGGGTCCAGGCCTGAGGGAAAAAAGCTAGCACAACATTTTTATCCCGCAGCTGGCTGAGCTGTATTTCACCACCAAGATGACTCGCGAGTGTGAAATCTGGAGCTCTCTCACCTACACGTAGTTTCATATATTCACCTCCGTAATAACAATAGGACTTACGCATTTGGTGGGATGACGGGGGTGATTGGGCGGGCGATG
>JAQBDA010000003.1:0-13818 GCA_032124675.1 Chloroflexota bacterium | reverse complement strand
AAGTCAAATTAAATATTTGCTAAGAACGCCTATATTAAAACAGCTCGCCCTGTGAATAGGCGAGCTGTGGTGAGATACCGGATTCCTAGGTACCTTCTTCCCAGGAGTTGAGGTATTTAACCTGCTGCGGCGTGAGCACATCTATCTCGATACCCATAGCATTTAGCTTGAGGCGCGCAATCTCTCGATCGATCTCATCCGGTACTGTATAAACTTTATTTTCCAGCTGGTCGCTGTTCTTGGCGAGATATTCCGCAGCCAATGCCTGATTGGCGAAAGACATATCCATTACACTGGCTGGATGTCCTTCAGCAGACGCCAGGTTGATCAGCCGCCCTTCAGCCAGCAAGTTTATCTGCCGTCCATCCTGCAGTAGATACTGCTCTACAAACGGTCGGACCAGACGTTTCTCAACAGATAGTTCCTCCAGTGCTGGTATATTGATCTCAACGTTGAAGTGACCTGAATTCGCAACGATACTGCCGTCTTTCATCATCTCAAAATGGTGCTTATCGATCACATTCAGATCACCTGTGACTGTGCAGAAAATATCACCGATCAGGGCAGCCTCAGCCATCGGCATCACTCTAAACCCATCCATGACAGCCTCCAACGCTGGCAGCGGGTCGACCTCGGTGACGATGACATTCGCGCCCATTCCTCGGGCTCGCATCGCAAGCCCTCGCCCACACCAGCCGTACCCGGCAACCACGAATGCCTTTCCCGCTAACAACACGTTCGTTGCACGGATGATCCCGTCGATGGTAGACTGTCCGGTCCCGTAGCGGTTATCGAAAAAGTGTTTGGTCATCGCGTCATTGACCGCAACCACCGGGAATGCCAGCGCCCCATCAGCTGCCATTGCCCGCAGGCGGATGACACCGGTCGTTGTCTCTTCTGTCCCGCCGATCATGTTATCCAGTAAATTGCGGCGGTCTTTATGCAGCGTACCGACCAGGTCCGCACCATCGTCCATAGTCATATGGGGTTGATGGTCTAGAGCTGCATTGATGTGTTTATAGTAGGTAACATTGTTTTCGCCCTTGATTGCGTAAACCGGGATTTCGAAATGCGTTACCAGTGAGGCGGCGACGTCATCCTGTGTTGATAGCGGATTGGAAGCTGTGAGCACGACATCCGCACCACCTGCGTGGAGTGTCTGCATCAAGTTGGCTGTCTCGGTAGTAACGTGCAAACACGCAGAGACACGCAGTCCTTTCAATGGGCGTTCTTTGGAGAAACGCTCCTGGATCAGCCGCAGCACCGGCATCTCGCGTTCCGCCCACTCGATTTTCCGACGGCCTCCTTCAGCCAGTTTCGTGTCCTTAATATCGTAGTTTTCCATCCTATAACTCCATTTCTAATATGTTGGCGAAGTAAAGGACTGCGCAATGAGCACAATCCCCTATTTAGCCATATCTTCACTTTGAAGCATCACTTCAAGGCTCTGGTTGTCGTCAAAGTGCACCCGGAAGCGGGTAATGAATTCCCGGGGGGTGTATGAATGACCCTGTGGACCCTGCTGCTCCAGGCAATACGTGGCTGCCAACGCTCCTACCTGGCCGCAGGTTTGCAAATCCAATTTGTATTGATAGGCAGTTAAGAATCCACCCCGGAAAGCATCCCCAACCCCAGTCGGATCAGCGATCTTATCCGGTTCGACGACCGGGATATTTATCTCCCCATCTTGGCTGTAGATTGTCGCGCCCTGTTCGCCTCGTGTAACCACCACAAAGTGAACATGGCTGAGGAGCTCCGCACTCGACATACCGGTCATCTTCTGGATCAGAGCATACTCGTAGTCATTGACGAATACAGCCCGTGCTCCTTCGATCCCGCGCCGTAGGTCACCGGCAGTCAGGCGCACGATCTGCTGGCTTGGATCATACAGATAAGGAATATTCATTGCCTGACATTCATCGACATAACGGACCATTGCGTCTGGATCATTGGGGGACACGACGACAAATTCCGGCGGATCATCCTTCAAATCCTGCAGCGAGAGCTGGGAAGCGAATGCCATCGCTCCCGGGTAAAAACTGGCAATCTGGGCATTAGAACGGTCGGTATTTGCAAAGAACGATGCCGTGAAAACCCCGGGGACAACTTTCGCCCAGGTTGTATCCACCCCTTTTGATTCCAGCCAGGAGCGATATTCTTCAAAATCCTCTCCCACGGTTGCAAACAATCGCGCCCGTACACCCAGCAATGCCAGAGTGTAGGCGATATTGGGGGCTGTACCTCCACGCAAGCGTACCATATCCTCGACCAGGAATGATAGGCTGATCGTCTCCAGCTTATCGGGCAAAATATGGTCCCGGAAATATCCGGGGAAGATCATTAAATAGTCGAATGCTACAGAACCGGTTAGAACGATATTCATCAAATGTACCTGGAGACCAAGTCTTTTCCTATTATCAATTTCCACCTGGCAGAACGATCTTCCGTAAATTTGTCTCGTAAGGCGGGTAGATGATCCCATTCTCGGTGATGAAGGCTGTAACCAGGCGGTTGGGTGTCACATCGAAAGCAGGGTTGCGTGCGTGAGCACCCGGCGGGCTGACCCGGTGTCCGTGGAATTCCAGATCCAGGACTTCATCGGGAGCGCGCTCCTCAATGGGAATTAGTGAACCCTCTCCCAGGCTTAGGTCTATTGTGGATGTAGGAACAACACAATACACTGGTATGCCATTATCCTGGGCGGCGAGTGATAGCATATAGGTGCCGATTTTATTGGCAACATCCCCGTTCGCAACGACCCGGTCTGCGCCAAACAGCACCTTTTGTGCCTGTCCGGTCGACAGGAAGTGACCGGCAGAGCTGTCGCTGATAATATCATATGAGATCCCGTACTGCTCCAGCTCCCATGCAGTCAGACGGGCACCCTGCAGGCGCGGGCGGGTTTCATCCACCAGCACATGCAGCTGCTTACCCGTTTCGTGGGCCATGCGGATGACACCCAGGGCAGTCCCCCAATCGACTGCCGCCAAAGCTCCAGTATTACAGTGATGGATGATGGTATCTCCATCATCGATGACAGCTGCGCCAACGCGTGCCATCCTCTGATTTATGGCTATATCTTCATCGGCAATTCGTTGGGCTTCGAACAACACACCTTCACGCAGCTCATCGGCAGTACCTTGAGTCTCCCCGGCGATTCCGAGAACCCTTTGCAGCGCCCAATTCAGATTGGAGGCAGTTGGACGTGCATTGTACAGCACCTCGGCGGCGAGGCTCAATTCCCTGAGAAGTTCATCCCGCTGAGTGGCATTAGATCGAAACGCTGCAAGCGCAAGCCCGTATGCTGCTGTAGCACCGATCGCAGGAGCGCCGCGTACTACCATATCCTGGATAGCACCCGCTAGCTCCTGGTGGGTATACAATGAGATTATCTTAAATTCCCCGGGCAGAATGCGCTGGTCGATCATACGCACGCAGCGGAGGTTCTCATCCCAATCGACAGTTCTCATAATAACTCTCTAAGCCTCATATCGAAAATGGCAGTGATTTTCGAGCCGGGCTCTAAAAGACGCCCTCGCCGGAGAGCGTCGACATCAAAAAACCCGTGCGAGTTTAACACGCAAAAGCAGCTTTGTCAAAGGTCTCAGCCACCCAGCAGGGGGGCACCGGGGCCAACTTCATCCATGAGTGTCAGCATGCGTTTTTCGACGATTTTGATCAAGGGTTGTAGATCCTGGTCACCTAAAGGAACCTGGCCCCCCGCCAGACTACCATGCCCACCGGCTTTACCAAAACCTGCCACCAAAGCCTGGGCGATTGCGCCGGCATCTTTCACCGTTGCTTTTGTCCGCAAGGAAAGGTACAGGACCTGTCGGTGTGTTCCATAACATAAGGCTGCGCGGGCAGAGTCCAACCGGATCAGCACATCGGCCATCTCGCCCGACAGGTCAGGTCTGTGCATCGACCCAAGATCGGATATGATCACTTTTCCATATATCCGGGCTGCCTGCAATCCACCGCTGAAGGCATTGAAATATAAGCGTGACAGGCCAGCCTGTTCTACCTGTACCAGCTTTTTCCTATCCAACATACCCAGCAAGTTGAAGTAGACCATCTCGTCGGCGGTCGATGCCCCTCTGGCCAGACCGAGTGTGTCGGTATGCAGCCCGTAAAACATGGCAGTCGCAAGGTCTTGATCTGGGGTGATGTCTGCCGCCTGGAAATACTGGTACAAGAGCGTCGAGGTAGCTCCAACATCGGGGCGAATGTCAGAGAAAGGAACCGAATGTGAATGCTCGCGGATCGGATTGTGATGGTCGATCACAATATCCGCACTCCTTTCCGTAGGATAACTGTTATTTCCTGCCCCAGGTTGGGTATCCACAAGGGCAACAGCAGAGTATGCATCGAAGTCCCGCACCTGCTCACGAAACTCCCAATTTGGCGTGAGCAAATGCAGCATTGCCCTGTTCTCTGCTCTGGCTACTACTCCACTGTACACCAGACTGCTGGGGATATCCCAGGCATTCGAGATCAGTGCTGAGAGCGCCATCCCGGAGGCCAGCGCATCCGGATCTGGATAATCATGGGTAAGGATGAGAACCGGTCCGGTTCCAGAAGTTTTTCTCAACCAATCGAGATTCTCCTGTGTAACCGGGTTTTCGCTCTCGATGAATTCACTCCTCATTGAATTCCCTCAACAACTGGATAATCCTTGATACCTGGTTTCAGTACAAACGCAGTTGGTGGGGTTGTTTCCCCCGAACGCGTCACTTCCGGAATTATTATAGTGGATCGACCGTACATGGTCAACGCTTCATCGAAGTCAGTTATCAAGCGGCGAATTGCCTAGGTGATTATGTTTAGATAGTGGTGTATGAGTTGGGCTATGGTACATTGACACGGGTAGAAGCCTGCGTTATAGTGGCGGAGATGAAAAAGCCGGTGTTATTGCTCCTCTCATTACTGCTGTTGGTCACGCTGGCTTGTTCGCAAGCGGCCAACCTGCTTTCGCCTCCAAACACGGATGTCCCAGCAGCCAGCCCCTCCCCGTCAGCTGTGCCCGCTACTCCAACCCAGACGCCTACCCCAACCCCACCTCCAACACCTACCCCCCTCCCGGCCAACCGGATCACCCATGCTGACCAGGCACGCTTAGAAGGCGACTGGGATCTGGCAAGGGATGAATACCAGAATGCGCTTCAAGCCAGCACCGAACCAGAGATTCAGAGCGCGGCATTACTCGGTCTGGCCCGCGCGCAGATAGATTCGGGTGCATATCAGGCCGGTGTTGACACGCTCAGACAATTGATCGCCAGCTATCCCCAATCGTCCGAACTACCCTACGCTCACTTCAGCCTGGGGCAGGCCTACTCGGCGCTCGGTCTGCATACTGAAAGCGCACAGGCTTATCTCGATTACCTTATCAATCGACCTGGGATCGTGGATGCCTACGTGCTCAATATGCGTGGCGACGCCCTGGCTGCTGCTGGAGACTATGCCGGTGCGCTGATCGATTACCGCGCTGCACTGCAGTCGCCAGGCTACTTGAACGGTCTGGATATCGAGATAAAGATAGCCCGCGCCCACGCCGCCGTTGGTGACTATGAAACCGCCCTCGGCATATATCAAAGTATCTATGATCGGGCACAAAGTGATTTCACCAAGGCGCAGATGGATTACCTCATGGGCCAGATCTATGTTGCGAACGGTCAGCTCGACCAGGCGTATGCACACTATCAGGATGCGGTAAATAACTACCCGACCGCATACGACTCTTATCTTGCCCTCATCCAGCTCGTGGATGCAGGTGTACCGGTTGACGAATTGAACCGGGGCATTGTCGATTATTATGCCGGAGAATATGGCGTCGCAATGAGCGCTTTCGATCGCTACTTCCAGGCTGGCGGGATCGAACAATCCACCGCACGTTACTATAACGGGCTCTCACTGCGCGCCCTGGGCGGCTATGATGAAGCAGTGACGCAATGGGACACTATTATCCAGAACTATCCCGAAGACCGCTTTTGGGATGACGCCTGGGACCAGAAAGCCTATACGCAGTACTTTTTCCAGCGTGAGGCCGTGCGCGGCATCCAGACTTTGCTGGATTTTGTCGCTGCTGCGCCCAATCACCCACGTGCCGGAGAGTTTCTGTTCGATGCTGCCGAAGTCGCGGAAATGAACGGAGACCTGGAACAAGCGGCAGCTTTGTGGAATAGAGTCGCCACAGAATTACCGCTGTACGAGGAAGCCCAACGAGCATCATTCCTGGCAGGGATCACACGCTATCGTCTGAGAGACTTTGAGAACGCCTCTATCCTTTTCCAACGCACGTTGTCAAGTGCGGTAAACCTGCAAGACCGAGCCGCAGCCTCATTCTGGCTCGGCAAGTCCCAATATGCGTCAGGAGATCCGATCGCAGCTCAGGCAAACTGGGAGCTGACCGCCAATATCGACCCAACAGGCTACTACAGCGAGCGTGCGCGTGATATTCTCCGCCAGCTGGAACCATTTGCGACCCCCCAGGATTACGATCTTTCGATCGACCGCCAGCAGGAGCGCGCTCAAGCTGAGGAATGGGTTAAAGCTACTTTCAACCTGCCAGAAGAAGACCTCTCTTCACTTGGACCATTATTGGGGGACGAACGCATGTTCCGCGGTACCGAGCTTTGGGAGCTGGGTCTTCAAGATCTGGCGCGTACTGAGTTCGAAGAATTGCGCGCCTCGCTACAAGCCGACCCGGCAAACAGCTATCGCCTGGCGAATTACATGCTTGATCTGGGGATGTACCGGTCAGCGATTTTGGCTGCACGACAGGTGCTGGACCAGGCAGGTATGGGTGATGCGGAGACGTTGTCTGCTCCGATCTACTTCAACCATATTCGATTCGGACCCTACTATTCTGATCTGATCAATCCCACAGCAGAGCAGTACCAATTCCACCCCCTCTTCCTGTATAGTGTTGTGCGCCAAGAGAGTGCTTTCGAAGGGTTCGTGCGGTCCTCAGCCGGAGCGCGAGGTTTGATGCAGATCATCCCAGCCACCGGACAGGAGATCGCAACCGATATCGGCTGGCCAGAAGAATACAACGATGAGGATCTGTATCGACCTAATGTAAGTGTATTGTACGGCAGTGAATATCTAGCAAAATGGCGGGACCACTTCGGGGGTGATCTCTATGCGGCGCTGGCAGCCTATAATGGTGGTCCGGGTAATGCCATTGAGTGGCATAACCTGTCAGATGGCGACCAGGATCTGTTCCTGGAGATCGTTAGATTTAACGAAACCCGCAATTATATCCGCGGGATCTATGAGATCTATAATATATACCGCCGTATTTATAACAGGACACCCTGAAGTGTCCCAGGAAACACCCCTTTCAAATAACGACAGCCCATCATCCATCTTGCAGCGCCTGGACGGTGCATTTCGGGCCAGGGATCACCTGATCGATCCTGAGCACATAAGCGCATACCGGCTCTTCAGTGGCTTCTACGAAGGCTATCCAGAACTGGTTGTGGATGTGTACTCCCGGACTGTCGTTATTTTCAACTATTCTGCTGAACCCGATACACTGCAATCTGTGATCAGAGAGGCAACCGGTTTTATCAGGGACAGATATCCCTGGCTACGGACTGGTGTTATCAAACCCCGCAGTGCACCCACCTCAACTGCAAGGCGCGGCACGATGCTTTTCGGTGACTCTCCGGATGAATTCGTTCGCGAGGACGGTGTATATTACGCAATTGACCTGCTGCTCGACCAGGATGCGAGCTTATATCTGGATACGCGTAATCTCCGTGCCTGGGCAAAGGAAGTATTATCTGGCAAAAAAATTCTCAACACATTCGCATACACCGGCAGCCTGGGCGTGGCTGCAAGCGCGGGCGGTGCCAGTCGTGTTCTCCACATTGAACTCAACCGGAAAGCATTAGATATCGCCAAACGTTCATATATACTGAATCGAATTCCGGTTGGAGACGGTGATTTTCAACCCGGTGATTTTTGGTCGCAAATGAACCGCCTGAGACTTTCCAGAACACTCTTCGATTGTGCCATTATCGATGCACCGTACTTCGCGGTTTCCAGACAGGGGATTGTAGATCTGACCTCTGGCAGCGAAAGGCTGATCAACAAAGTCCGTCCTCTGGTCGCCCATGGCGGGATCCTGGTTGTGGTTAACAACGCCCTATTTGTCAGCGGCGGGCAGTTCATGGCAGTACTGGATAGGATATGCTCTTCTGGATATGCTGCTATCGAGGAGCTTATTCCGGTGCCTGAAGATATCACCGGGTACCCCACCACCCGGGTGCGCAACCCACCAAGCGATCCCGCTCCATTCAACCACAGCACCAAGATAGCGGTATTACGAATTGCTAGAAAGGATCGGAGAACGGCGCAGAGACACACACCGTCAGATTGAGATTATAAATATCGCCGGGTTATGGGGGGGTTGGGTTATCGGTAGGAGCAGCAGGTGCAAGCTGGGCTACCATATACCATGATGAAATCGTGTTATGGCGGTCGCTCAGATCGTAGAGCGGTCCCATGCTTATCCCCAACACTTCCTGATCTACAGCATAAGAGAATACCGGGTAGAAAAGAGGCAGAGCCGGCATCTCAGATGTAAATCGTACCTGGAAATTACGATAAGCCTGAGCTCGCTCACCGACATCGGTTGATATTCTGGCTCTTTCCAAGAATTCGCTTGCCTGCCGGTCATCCCAATTGGAGTAGTTTTGCCCATCGTTGATTTGTGCCTGGTCCCAAAATGGGTATGGGTCAGGATCTGGTGAGCGCGTCATATTGATATCAACCAGAGCCGCCTGATAATCACGCGGTTCCAGATAATCTGCGAGAATTTCTTCATAACTGACCGGGTTTAACTGCACATCAATCCCCAGCTTCGACCAATCACGCCGGATCGCCTCCGCCAGGGCAGTGTGCGCAGGGGTAGCAGGATGGACTAACTCGAAGCTAAACGGAACCCCATCCTTCTCCCTTACAGAACTTCCGCCCGATGGGATCGTATAACCGGCTTCTTTCAGCGCGGCAAGCGCGCTATCCGGGTTATATGGTATCCGCTCAATATCCTCATAATAAGCCCATGAACCCGGAAAGATTGGCCCATCCGCGATCAGCGATTGGCTGTCCAGCAGATTGTCGATCATCCACTGCCGGTTTAGGCTCATCAACAACGCCCTTCGTACATTCGAGTCTTGGAAGAACGGCAGGTCAGGATCATCCAGGTTCAGGTATATCTGGGTAAGTTGGGGTAAGCGTCCACTATACATGTTAATACCTGGAGCTGCCAATACCTGGTAGAAGGTAGCTTGATCTAACTGGCTGATACCCTGGACTTCCCCACCCAGATAGGCAGTGACTGCCGACTGGGAGTCCGGATAGTAATAGAATACGATTTCGTCAATGAATGGCGTTTCTCTGTGATAATCATCAAAACTTGTGAGAACAACCCCCTTTATGCTGCCATCTTCAGAGAGCATACTCTTGAATTGGTATGGACCGCTGCCTACAGGTTCGAGATTGAAATCCGCGTCCATGATCTCGGCAGGAGAGAGGCTTCCCAGTTTGTGCTCTGGAAGCACCCCAAATGCTGCATAGTCGAGGAATGGAGAGAAGGCTTCTGGCAGGCGGAATTGAACGGTGCTGTCATCTAATGGGAGCACCTCTATCTGCTTCCAGAACTCTCTGAGATCGTCCGGAACAGGCAAATCATCACTGCGCAGCAAGTTTACGGTGAATATAATATCCGCACTGGTGACTGGCATACCATCATGCCAGGAGGCATCCGGTCGAATCGAGAAATTATAAACTGTGCCATCCTGTGAGATGCCCCATGACTCGGCCAGGTCGCCGACAGGCAATCCGCGGTCATCGAAGCCTACCAGCCCGCTGTAGATCAGTTTGTTGATATCTCGATCTGCCTGGTTGTAAAAATCCAGGACCGGATTCAACCGACCAAAAGCACCGATCAAGGCTTCGCTGTAAGTACCCCCGGTAACCGGCTGCACTGTGGAGGCTACCTGCTGCAATACGACTGGCTGCTGACCGGCCAGGAGTACGCCAATCGCAACCAGCGCCAGCACGACAACCAGCAGCTGCCAACGCATATTTTTCATAAGTCAATAAAAATAGGGCGGTTTATCCTTTTCGCTTTAAGACACATCACCCTATCCCATTGTTGTCCGTTCTGAAAGCGGATGGATTGTTTCGCCCTACATATTCTCGGATTTGAACAGTACAGACTTGTTCTATCAATAACGATGATTACCCTGCCACGATTACCGAAGCCAGACATAGAATAGCGAACAATACACTCAAACCAATTGTGATACGGAACAACGTTTTTTCGATCCCACGCCGGGCGGTGAAGATGCCACCAGTATCTGCCCCGGTCAAACCACCCAAACCAGCGCCCTTACTCTGTAATATCACGCTGGCGATCAGGGCAATTGACGTTATAATCAAAGCAATATTCAGGTATACGTCCACAAATTCCTCCAGTTTATTCCCGTTCGATAGTCAAGCAGGCGGATTATACCTTCCGATCAAAGAATAGTCAATTTACTCCAGATGAACAGCACAGCTGGTGGTATTCAACCCAGGTAGTTAAGTCATGCAAGAATATGTTGTCAACCTGCACATGCACACCCCTTACTCCGACGGTCACGGCAGCCATTCGGAGATCGTTAAGGCCGCCCTGGTGGCCGGGTTGGATGTCGTTATTGTCACCGATCATAATGTGCTGGTGGATGGACCACAGAATATTTATAGAAACGGCAGCCAGGATCTGATGTTAATGATCGGGGAAGAAGTACACAACCAGGCACTTCAACCGCAGAAAAACCACCTGTTGGTGATCGGCGCAGGCCGCGAGCTGGCGCACCTGGCTGATGACACCCAGAAGCTCCTGGATGCAGTAAATCAAAGTGGTGGGGTTTCGTATATCGCCCACCCAAACGACCCTGCCGCGCCGGCGTTCAATGAGCCGGATATAACCTGGGAAAACTGGGACATTCAGGGGGTTACCGGCATCGAGTTATGGAACGGCATGTCCGAATTCAAGTCCCTGCTGCGCAGCAAACTGCACGCGATCTATTTTGCCTTCAACCCACGCCAAGTCGCCCGCGGGCCATCTACTGAAACGCTCAAGTTGTGGGATAATCTGTTGCTGCAGGGGAAGCGAATTGCAGCTGTTGGAGGATCAGATGCACATGCGTTTCCTGCGAGGCTGGGTCCTCTGAAACGGACCTTGTTCCCTTATGGCTTTCATTTCGCGGGTATAAACACCCATATTATCACCCCAAAAGCGTTCAGCGGCGAGTATGAGGCAGACCAGGCCCTTGTGGTCGATGCGCTCGCCAGGGGACACGCTTTCATCGGATATGATCTACCGGCCTCCACAAAAGGGTTCCGCTTTACTGCGAGCGGCAGGGATCATATCGCCTGGATGGGCGATGAGATATCTGCGGTACAGGGCATTACCATCCAGATCAAGCTGCCAAGAAAGGCAGAATGCCGGCTGGTCAGGGACGGAAAAGTCATCAAAACCTGGACCCGGGAGAATTGTACGTATATAACTTCTGAAACCGGCGCATACCGGGTTGAAGCCTATCTCCCCTATCTTGGCAAACGGCGAGGCTGGATCTTCAGCAATCCAATTTACGTAAGAGCATGAGGATCGGAAGAGTACGTTATGGAATTTAAACTTAATGCACCCTACCAACCGACCGGTGACCAGCCCGAGGCGATCCGCCAGCTAGTAGACGGGATCGGTCGAGAGAACAAACACCAGGTGCTGCTAGGTGCCACAGGTACTGGCAAAACCTTCACGATTGCTTCTGTGATCCAGACCGTACAGAAGCCTGCACTGGTCATGGCACATAATAAAACTCTGGCAGCCCAACTGTATGCGGAATTCAAAGAGTTCTTCCCGGAAAACGCAGTCGAATATTTTGTCTCGTACTATGACTACTACCAGCCGGAAGCCTATGTTCCACGCCACGACCTGTATATAGAAAAAGATGCCGACATCAATGAAGAGATCGAAAGGCTGAGATTGGCTGCAACGACGGCATTGATGTCCCGCAAGGACGTGATCATCGTCGCTTCGGTATCCTGCATATACGGCATTGGCAACCCGGAAGCATACGGGCGTGTGGTTATCAACCTGGAAAGCGGCAATATCTACCGGCGGAACGCCCTCCTTCGCCAGCTGATCGAAGGCCAATATGAGCGCAACGATCTCGAACTGCGCCCGGGCACCTTCCGGGTGCGCGGCGACACGCTGGAAATCATCCCTGCCTATCAGGATAAATTTGGCTATCGCATCACCTTCTTCGGAGATGAGATCGAACGCATGGTCGAATTCGATCCGCTGACCGGTGAGTTGCGCCGTGAGTTAAGTAACATCCACATCTACCCAGCCAAACACTTTATTACAGATCAGGATAAGCTGCAGCAGGCCATTAATGATATTGAAACGGAACTGGTGAAGCAGACAAACTGGTTCAAGTCCAACGAGAAACTTATCGAAGCGCAGCGGTTGGAGCAGAGGACGGATTACGACCTGGAAATGCTAAGGGAGGTTGGGTATTGCTCAGGAATCGAGAATTATTCACGCCACCTGGACCAGCGCCCAACAGGCTCCCCACCGTGGACTTTGATGGATTACCTCCCCAGCGATTACGTGCTTATCCTGGATGAATCGCACATGACCGTACCGCAGATCAGGGGGATGTATAACGGCGACCGTTCTCGCAAAGGAACCCTGGTGGAATATGGTTTCCGCTTGCCTTCCGCGATGGATAACCGACCGCTGAAATTTGACGAGTTCGAGGCGCACATGGGCTATACCATATACACTTCAGCCACGCCCGGACCCTACGAGCTGCAGCGTGCCGACCAGATCGTAGAGCAAATTATCCGCCCGACCGGACTGGTTGACCCTGCGGTCAGCGTCCGGCCGGTTGAGGGTCAGGTCGACGACCTTGTAGTCGAAATCCGCAAGCGAGTTGAGCTAGGTCAGCGCACGTTGGTCACTACCCTAACTAAACGCATGGCAGAGAAGCTGTCCGATTATCTTATGGAACTGGGTCTCAAGGTCCATTATCTGCACTCCGAGATCGACACCCTGGAACGGGTCGGTATCCTGCGAGACCTGCGCCTGGGTGTGTTCGACGTTGTGGTCGGGATCAATCTGCTTCGTGAAGGTCTCGACTTGCCGGAGGTATCTCTGGTTGCCATATTAGATGCCGATAAAGAGGGCTTCCTGCGCTCGGAAACCGCTTTGACCCAGACTATCGGCAGGGCGGCACGCCACGTAGATGGGCAGGTGATCATGTATGCCGACAAACGCACAAATTCGATGGAGCGGGCGATCGATGAGACTAATCGCCGCCGGGCCAAGCAGGTTGCACACAATGAAGAGCATGGTATCCAACCGGTGGGGATTTACAAAGCAGTGCGCGACCTGACGGACCAGCTGTCCGTCAAGGCTGCATCCGAATCCAGGGCAGATTACCGCGTCAAAGGTGCCAGCAGTCTGCCGAAATCGGATCTCGAAAGGGTGATCACCGAACTCGAAAAACAGATGAAAGTAGCTGCCAAGGACCTGGAATTCGAAAAAGCTGCGGTGTTGCGGGACCAGATCTTCGAGCTGCGCTCGATCCTGGCAGAAGAGTCAAACCTGGCTCCCTGGGAGCGAATTCGAATCCTATCCGGGGAAGAATAGCAGAAGTATTTAATATTCAAATAAGTACAGGTGTTGTTTTTTTTGGGGGGGGGGGGCGGGGCCGAAAAAAACACAAGAAAAAAAGAAAGGAAAAACAGAAC
>JAQBDA010000002.1:0-5459 GCA_032124675.1 Chloroflexota bacterium | reverse complement strand
TTATATCTGCTGCTGGGACTGCGCTATCCACTGGGTCCCAGCCTGGCAGACCCGCGTGGTTCGTGGTCCAGCATCGCCGGGGCCAACGGGTGGAATGCTGCCCTGCATATCGTAATTTATCTGGCTCTCACGCTGCTTTATCTGGCAGCTATGCGCCTGCTTGCGCCTCGGGGGGAGCCCACAGACCAGCCTGGCCGGCAGATATGGCTGATCTGCGCCGCGTGGTTGGCCTGCTCGGTGGCGCTGATGAGTGCTGCGCCGGCCGGCGAATCCCACGACATTTTCGATTACCTGTTCCGCGGGCGGATGATGGTGGAATACCAGGCTAATCCCCTTGTGGATGTGCCCAATGATTTCTCCCTATCAACCCCCTACTCCCGCTACCTGGCCTGGCGAAAAAATGTGGACACCTACGGGCCTGTGTGGGAGGCTGCCAGTGCAGCCATGGCAAGAAGCGTACGCCAGGCAGCCCGCTGGCTTGGCTGGTGGGTCGAGGGTGCGCTATCCTGCCCGAAATCGCCAACATCTTGCAGCCTGTTGATTGCGTATCTTACCGGCTACCGCCTTCTGGCTGTTGGACTGACCGGGCTTTCCGGCTGGCTGATCGCCAGTATGGTCAGGCGCAGCCCGGCTGCCCTGGTCCCACTGGCGCTGGGAGCCTGGCTGCTCAACCCGCTGGTGCTGGTCGCCACGGCCCTGGGAGGGCACAACGACAGCTTAATGCTTGCCCTGGTCTTATTGGGTTGGTGGTGTTTGCAGCGCCAGCGGCCCTTTCTGGCTTTGCTGGCGCTTATCCTGGCAGCGCATGTCAAGCTGACCGCGCTGATCTGGCTACCAGCCTGCGGACTGTATATTATCTGGCGCTGGGGGTGGCGGCGAGCATTGACAGTTGGAGCTGCAGGCGTGGCTGCCGGGTTGGCGCTATCCTGGCTGCTGTATGCCCCGTTTGACGGCTGGCAGACCCTGCCGCGCATGCTGCGCGAACGATCGCTGTTTCTTGCCAATTCGCCGTGGCGTATCCTCAAAACGCTGTTGATTACCCGGCAGGGGTGGCAGGTTGAGCGCGCCCATCGTATCAGCGTCGGACTGCCAAACTGGCTGTTTGCGGCGGGTGCGCTGCTGATCCCATTGTGGTCGTTCAATTTCCGGCCCAAACGCTGGCAGGGGACCCCGGTTCTGCCAGCACAAGCGGAGCGGATACTCTGGCGCACCCTGGCTGCGGTCAGTCTGCTGTACCTGCTGGTCGGGTCCTTCTGGTTTCAACACTGGTATATCCTGTGGGTGCTGGCACCGGCGGCGCTGCTGCCTGATAGCCGGTTTACCCGTTACGTGCTGCCGTGGCTGAGCTTCGGCGCATTAACGGCTAACGCAGTCATGGATTACCTGCTAAATACCGTATTGAAAACAGCCCCATCGATAAATGGCTATATCCTGGTGGTGGTGGTCATCTGGAGTCCGGCAGCCATTGCCGCTGGATATCAATACTTGATTGGGCGCAGGCGGTCAATTAAAAGGATGAGGGGATAAGGGATGAGAGCTGAGGGTTGAGGGGACAAGGGGGGTAAGGGGAGGCCGCGAATTGGCGCGAAAGGAAGGTACCAGTAATCAGGGATAAGGGAAACAGGGGCGAGAAGAATTAAGGACTGGTTACCTTCTGACGGTTAAAGACTGATGATGCCTTTTTCTAGCGCAGTGGTTACGGCAGCGGTGCGGTCATCCACGCCCAATTTGTTGTAGATGTGGATCAGGTGGGTCTTGACTGTGGCGGTGCTGATATGCAACGCTTTGCCGATCTCTTTGTTGCTGTGCCCTTTGGCGACGAGCTGCAGGACTTCGATCTCCCGGGAGGACAGGTTCTCTTCAGCCGGTGCGCGCATCTGGGTCATGATGCGGGCAGCCACGGTCGGGGCGAGCACGGACTCCCCGGCCGCGGCGGCGCGGATGGCGCGGAACAGCTCTTCACGTGGGGTGTCTTTGAGCAGATAGCCGGTGGCTCCGGCTTCGATGGCGCGCAGGATGTCGGCATCCGAATCGTAGGTGGTCAGCACGAGGATATGTGCCGATGGCTGGCGGGCTTTTATGGCTTCGATTGCGCCAACGCCGTCCACGCCGGGCATGCGCAGATCCATCAGGGTAACGTCTGGGGAGAGGCTCTGGTGTAGGGCAACGGCGGTTTCGCCATCAGCGGCCTCGCCTACCACTTCAAAATCAGGCTGGGCGGCTAACATCCCGGCCGGCCCTTCGCGGACTACCGGGTGATCATCGGTGATCAAGATGCGGATTGAGCTCATCGTAATAGGATACCCAGTGATTAGCCGTCCTGTGAATTGCCAGTGATCGATATTGGAATGTATTTTAACCTTAAACTATCGTAGAGGGGAGCAGTCAGCTAACCGGTGAGTGGGATGGTGATAACAACGGTTGTGCCCTCTCCCGGGTCGCTCTCCAGGGTCACGGAGCCGCCGCAGTGCGCGGCACGTTCACGCATGGCTTGCAGGCCAAAGCCGCCAGAAAGAGGCGATGAGTCTCCCCCGTTGAGACCCACGCCGTTATCCTGCACGTCCAGGATGACGACATCGTTCATATAAGACAAGGTCAGCTGTACAGCGGTGGCGCGAGCATGTTTACGGATGTTATTGAGGGCTTCCTGAGCAGCACGCAGCAGCGCCACTTCGATATCGGGGTGCAGGGAGACCGGGTTGCCGGTCATCGTCGTGGTCAGGCTGATGCCGGTCTCCTCCCGCCAGCGAACGGCGGCGCGCTCGATGGCGTCCGGCAAGGAATGCTCCTCCAGCAGTTCCGGGCGCAAGTCCTGCACCACCCGGCGCGCCTGGTCCAGGCTGGTGCGGGCGGTTGTACGGGCCAATTCGAGGTGCTTTTGCAGCCTGTCCAGATCGCCGGGCAGGTACTGTTCGGCTGCTTCCAGGAGCAGGACGATGCTGGTGAAGCCCTGGGCGAGGGTATCATGTATCTCGCGCGCCAGCCGCTGCCGTTCTTCCAGCACGCCGGCATGCCGTTCAGCGGCAGCCAGCTCAGCCTGGGCAGTATCTAACTGTTCGATCAACTGCCGCCGCCGGGTGCTCTGTTCAATAATCGCCGAAACCCAGATACCGAGGATGACAGCCGCCAGACCCATGAAGAAGAACAGCCAGAGCGTCGGGTTGGTCAGCGTGAATGGTTCGCCGGTATCGGCCACCTGTTCGAAGATGGTCGCTATCGTCAGTAGGATGGCAGCGATGGCAGCGTAGCGCATCGGCAGGTGGCGGAAGACCTGGCCGAACAAGCCAAAAAGAGCGAAGTAATAAGCGGGCGAGATATTGACCAGCACGAACCAGATGATGATATCGCCAACGATAACAATGAAGCGGGCGATGGGGCGCTCATTCCACGAGGCCAAGCCTCTGTAGGCGAGCCGTAAACCGGCCCAGTGCCAGACCAGCATGATGAAGGTCAGCAGCAGCGCGACCCAGGGTGGGGCTGCGCGGGCGTCATCCAGGAGCATCAGCCCGGCGGAGACGAGGGCGGTGGTATAGAAGATGGCGCTCCACAGCCAATCCCACTTTTCCCAAACGTCAGCTTGCCTTTGAGGTTTCTTGTTCATTGATCCTTTATTGTGAGCCTGTCGAGTTATCATGAACTCACGTAAGTGTAACATCACTCCTGGCGGAATATGAGGCGCGGGGGTTGTTTCTCCAGACCAGCACCCCTGCCACTACGCCCACCAACAGCAACATCAGGGTAGAAATCAGCTCCCCAGGCAATGGCGTAGACCAGCACAAAAAAGAGGATGAGCGGCCAGTCTAACTGCAGTTTAGCCGTTGAGCCGCCCCTTGAGACCATTAGAACTGTCCATTCCTGCCGGGAAACGAGAAAGTCGGCACGGGGTATTGCCGATGGTCTGGGGCAGCCAACCAATGGAAGGGGCCAAAGTGGCCATACAGATTGTAAACAAAAAGAGCGGTCGCATTAAGGCCAATCATTGTTAAGAGCGTTCTACAAGCAGATCGTCCTGCCTTGGAGCAGTGCGGCGGCTGATCAGGATGCCGAAACTAACGCCCACCAGAGTGCCGAGGATGGTCCAGAGCAGCAGGCCACCGGCAGCATAGCCAATGCCGAAGCCGGTACCGACGCCGGCGGCAGCCATCCCTGCGATAGGCTGCTGACGCAGCTGCCAGCGCAGGAAAGAGGGGCACTCCGCGTCGGGGTCGGAGATACGAACAGCCAGCCAGGTCAGACCGATCAGCAGAATGGGGTCCAGCAAGTTGCTAACGTTCTGGATGGTATTGCCGGGCGCCAGGTTGCCGGCAGCGGCGATATCCCACAGGTGAACGGCTGTGGCACCCAGACCGATAATGGTGGTGGCCAGGATTGCGGCTGTGCGGAACCCGTCACGGCGGCTGATGGCCATCAAACCCAGAACGCCGATGAGCAGGTTGGCAAAGGCCATCTCCAGCTGAAAGGGGCTGCCGGTAGGCCAACCCACACCCTCGGCGATCAAATCGGAAAGGAAGATGTGACCGAACGCCCCGCTGAGTCCATTGGCGCCGACGCTGATTGCCAGCACGTAGATGATAAATATTTCGATGCGCCGGGCCGGGGTGCGGGACTGGCGGTCGAGCAGGATGTGACCGGTCGCCAGCAGCAGGGGTAAAAACGAATAAGCGAACATGCGTACAAAGAATAACTCGTTCATGGTTTCCAATCTCCTCTAGTCCAAAGCCAGGCGGATGAAGAGGGGCACGCTGATGGCGAAGGACATCATGTGCATCAGACTCAGGGTGATAACGGTGGCGGTATCAGCCGGGGGTGTACCGGGGGCAGCGTAGCCGAGGCCGGCAGCGATGGGCAGACCCAGCGAGAACAGCAGGCCGACGGTGGCGAGGATCAGGTAGTGAAGCGCCGGTTTGGATGATATGCGGGTGATGACTGCAAAGGCAACAGCGCCGATGAACAGATAGACGAAGTTGGCACCTGCAATCTGCCCGGCTCCGGCTCCAGGCCAGGCGGTGACTCTGGGGAAGAGGATGCCGGCTGCGTAATAGAGGCCCAGGCTGGCTGCGGTAGCTGCGAGCATGGCCGGCAGGGTGACCTTGATGAGACGGCCGAGTACGATCTTTGGTGCCGGTGTGGTTGAGGTGAGTTCGATTGCTGCTGTCATTTTTTCTCCTTTGGGTGTGCGGATGATTGCATATAGTTTAGCGTCAGGGCGGTTAAATGTAACCAATCAGGTGGTGGAAATATGGTTAGCAAGCGGTGGATTCTAGCGTCCACCATTCGCCGGCGATAATCAACCGAACGGTTGATACAAATAGAAGTTACGCAGTTCGGGAATAAATGGGGGTGTTTGAATAAGTGGTAGCACTCCACTAAAGCGTGATTGAAGAAAGGACTTGATAAAAACGGGGTTCACTGGCACACTCATGGAAGCGACCAAGCAACCAGGAGAGAACCGAGTGAAC
>JAQBDA010000001.1:0-2647 GCA_032124675.1 Chloroflexota bacterium | reverse complement strand
CTTTTTTTTTTTCTTTCTACCTTCCTTTGTTTGGGGGTGGTGGGGGGGTGTTGGGGCGGCCCCCCCCCCCACAAACACCCCCCATATCCTCCTGAAGTGCGTAAGTTCTAATCGTATTAATAACTATCCTAATGACCAGGGGAAATTACATCGGATGGTTGTTGCCTTTCAAGGTTTGTGTGACTATACTGGATGCAACCAACGAGAAGGAGGAGCATCTATGAATAAGAAATTCTATATTCTGGTATTGATTTCCTTAATGGTTGCCAGCAGCCTGGCATGCCAGGCTGTGTCGTTAGGCGGTGTGAACCTGGGCAGTAACCGCGGGTCGGGGACGGTGGTTGAGGAGAGCCGCCCGGTAAGCGGTATTGTTTCGGTGGAAGTCGAAAACCAGGGGAACCTGATCATCCAGATCGGGGCTGAGGAGAGCCTGGTGATTGAGGCCGAAGACAACTTGATGGATTCGATCACCAGCGATGTGCGCAGCGGTAGACTGACACTGGGGACAATATCAGGTGTCAACCTGAGGACTACAAAGCCTATCAACTACTATCTCACCGTTCCAGGTCTGCAAGGACTGAGCGTGTCCAGCAGCGGCGATATTGATGCACCCGCTCTGGAAGCTGAGCGCTTTGAAATCAGGGTAAGCAGCTCTGGGGATATCCATATCGAAGAATTGATCGCCGACCGGTTGGAAGTCGATATCACCAGTTCCGGGGATGTGACCATCGATGCAGGGGTGGTTGAGGATCAGGATGTTCGCATCAGCAGCTCGGGGAACTATGACGCCAGCGAGATGGACAGCCAGCAGGTCAAGGCCAGTCTGAGCAGCAGCGGCGATGCGGTGGTGCGGGTTGGGCAAAAGCTCGACGCAACCCTCTCGAGCTCCGGGAATTTGTACTACATCGGAAACCCCCAGGTTGCGGCACGCGAGTCTTCGTCCGGTGAAGTCATCCAAAAATGAGTCGATCGGGTCGATCGGGTGGATATAACATTCGCAAGTGAAACCACAGGCAGGAATCTACGTATATGAGATTGTGATGAATAGAACAACCACGGCAGCTTCCCTTACCCGCTCTGCGAGCAAACAAACTTACTACACCATCAGCTTCCTGGTCGATCGCGACCTGGTAGCGGATGCCTACCGGGCATATGCCTACTTCCGCTGGGTGGATGACACCCTCGACCAGGATGGCATCGGACGAACAGATCGTCTTGAGTTCGTGAACCGCCAGGCAGCACTCATGGAGAGCTGCTACCGGGGAGACTGGCCGCACGGTCTGACCATTGAAGAGAGCATGTTAGCCGATCTTGTGCGCAGCGATCGAGGAAACGCCAGCGGTCTGCAGTCTTACATCCGCAATATGATGGCTGTGATGGCGTTCGATGCAGACCGTAGAGGGCGTGTGATCACCCAGTCTGAGTTGGACAATTACGCGCGCGGCCTGGCAACCTCAGTCACGGAAGCCATGCACTACTTCATCGGTCACAATTACCCTTCCCCACGCAGTGAAGCGCGCTATCTGGCCGCCACCGCAGCCCATATAACCCACATGCTGCGGGATACTTATGAGGATACAGCCGCGGGTTATTACAATATTCCCCGCGAAGTGGTGGAACTGTATGGGATCCATCCCGGAGATATCACCAGTGAACCTTACCGGGCATGGGTACGTCAGCGAGTGGACCTGGCGCGGAGGTACTTCCAGTCAGGAAAAGATTACCTGGCGCAGGTCGGGAATTCCCGCTGTCGCATCGCCGGCTATGCCTACACCGCTCGCTTCGAGTGGGTGCTGAATGCCATCGAGAGGGAAGACTATCTGCTGCGAGCAGAATATGCCGAGCGCAAAAGCACGGGAGCAGTGCTGCAGATGGCCCGGTCCGCGCTCTTACTGGCGGTGGGCCACCAGCGTCAGGCAGCTCCTACCGGCACCTGGCTGCCAGATAAGGAACCCTTAACCGTTCAGGGTTCGCACCACAGACAGCAGTAATAGTTTAAGGATTTCCTCAGGAACTGTGTTACATCAGAGTTAAATTGTTAGAAGGCAATCTATGAAATCTCCATCCGTTATCGTGATCGGCGCCGGTGTCGGCGGGCTTGCTGCAGCAGCCCACCTTGCCCGGGCAGGTATGCATGTTACAGTCGTCGAGAAGAATTCCCGCCCGGGTGGGCGCTGTGACCAATTCACTCGCGAGGGACATCGCTTTGACTCCGGTCCGACGTTGTTGATTATGCCGCTGGTATACGAAGCAGAGTTCGCCGCGCTGGGCGCACCCTTACAGGAGATGCTCGACCTGCGCCGGGTCGATCCGACCTATCAGCTGGTCTTCGATGATGGCAGGCAGTTTGCCCTGACCTCCGACTTAAAACACATGCAAGAACAGCTGGAATCATTCGAACCGGGCAGCTTCAGCGGGTTCCTGCGCTACCTGGATGAGGGCGAGCGCCATTACGACCTGGCGATGAGCAAGCTGGTCATGCGAGATTTCCGCAAAGCCTCTGATTTCTTCACCTTGAGCAACCTGCCGCTCCAGTTCCCGTTGAAAACAATGAACAGGCATTATCAAAAAATGGGCATCTACTTCGACGAGCCGCGCCAGAAAGCGGCTTTCACCTTCCAGTATGTCAAAATGGGGTTGAGTCCAT